>DASVZI010000220.1:0-14656 GCA_036391735.1 Rhodocyclaceae bacterium | reverse complement strand
GGCGCGCCTCGCGGTGCCAGTCCGTCTGCGGCCCCGGACGCAGCCACACGGGCAGCAGCTGCCCGGCGGCGCCGCTCACCAGCGGCAGCAGGAAGGCGACGACGAACAGGGCGATGTCGGCGCGCCCGATCGCCGGGTCGCCCGCATGCACCAGGCCGTGGCCGAGCACCAGCAGGAGTCCCGCCAGCGCGGCGGCCAGCAGCGGCATGGTGCTGCCGGGCGCGACGATCTCGTGCCGCCAGGTGCACCAGGCGTGCACCGCCAGTCTTCCCAGCGGCCATACGTAGAGCGCGGCGCCGGCCAGCGCCAGCGGCGGCGCGACCGCGGCGCCCAGCGCGGTGCACAGGGCGCCGGCGGCGCACCACTTGAAGTCGCAGGCGAGCCGCGGCGCGGCGTCGGCGTCGGGGCGCCCGGCCACGGTCGGCAGCAGAACGCGCAGGGTGCCGAGCGCGGTCAGGCCGATGAAGCCGAGCGTGTTGATGTGGATGTGGAAGCGGCGCAGCGCGGCGGACTGCTCCGGCCAGTGAGGCGACAGCGCGACGGCGAGCAGCCCGAGGGATACGGCCGCCAGGGCGCCGGCGTACCAGCGCAGGCAGGGATTGGGGTGGCCGAGGCAGCGGCGCCAACGCAGCGACATCCAGACCGCGAAGGCGGCGACGGCCAGCAGGGCGAGCCACGGCGCGTCGAGGCGCAGGCTGACCGTGCCGTGCGCGAAATAGCCGACGATGCCGATGCCGGCGATCATCGCGGCCAGCGGCGAGGCGGCCAGCAGGCGGGGGGCTTCGGGGCTGCGCGTGAGCACCGGCACGAAATAGGCCATCGCCAGCAGCACCATCGGCAGGGCGCCGATGGCGAATACGATGTGCCAGAGCGTGGCCGGCTGCCAGTCGCCACCGCTGGCGGCCAGCGCCACGCCCGCACCGGCCGCGGTGACGGCGGCGGAGATGGGCAGGAAGCGCTGCGGCGAATTCATGATGTTCGGGGCGCTATTCTCCCACAGGATATCCACGGGATATTCACAGCTTGTTCTATCGCCAGGGGGCACCCGCCCGGGTACACTTCCGCGCTTCGAACAAGGAAACGCCATGGCACAGGTCCGCGCCTTCACCCCGTCCGCCCCCGATCCCCAGATGGCAGCCCTCAAGCTGCCGCCGCACTCGATCGAGGCGGAGCAGTCGCTGATCGGCGGCCTGCTGCTCGACAACACGGCCTGGGATCGCATCGCCGACATGGTGTCCGAGGCCGACTTCTACCGCGACGACCACCGGCGCATCTTCTCCCACATCCGCAAGCTGGTCGAGACCGGCCGCCCGGCCGACGTCGTCACCGTCTACGAGTCGATCGAGAAGGCCAACGAAGTCGACCAGACCGGCGGCCTGGCCTACCTCGGCGAGATCGCCAACGCCACGCCCTCGGCCGCCAACATCCGCCGCTACGCCGAGATCGTGCACGAGCGGGCGGTGCTGCGGAAGCTGGTGACCGTCGGCGACGAAATCGCCGCCAGTGCGCTCAATCCGGCGGGCCGCGACGTCAAGCTTCTGCTCGACCAGGCCGAGCAGAAGGTGTTCGAGATCGCCGAGGCCGGCAACAAGTCGGCGCAGGGCTTCGAGGCCGTGCCCGAGCTGCTCGGCAAGGTGGTGGAGCGCATCGAGGTGCTCTACAACCGCGACAATTCCTCCGACATCACCGGCGTGCCGACCGGCTTCTACAAGCTCGACGAGATGACCTCCGGCCTGCAGCCCGGCGACCTGGTCATCGTCGCCGGACGCCCGTCGATGGGCAAGACCGCCTTCGCGCTCAACATCGCCCAGCACGTCGGCGTCGAGGTGCGGCTGCCGGTGGCGATCTTCTCGCTCGAAATGTCCGGGCCGCAGATCGCCAACCGCCTGCTGTCCTCGGTCGGCCGCATCAACCAGAACACCCTGCGCACCGGCCGGCTCACCGACGACGACTGGGACAAGATGACCAACGCGCTCGGCAAGCTGCACGAGGCGCCGATCCACGTCGACGAGACCGGCGCCATCAACGCCACCGACCTGCGCGCGCGGGCGCGCCGGCTGCACCGCAAGTGCGGCAAGCTCGGCCTGATCGTCATCGACTACATCCAGCTGATGACCTCGAACAGGGAGTCCGAGAACCGCGCGACGGAAATCTCCGAGATCAGCCGCGGCATCAAGGCGCTCGCCAAGGAACTCGAGTGTCCGATCATCGCGCTGTCGCAGCTGTCGCGAAAGGTCGAGGAACGCAACGACAAGCGTCCGCTGATGAGCGACCTGCGCGAGTCGGGCGCCATCGAGCAGGACGCCGACATCATCATCATGATGTACCGCGAGGAGTACTACAAGCCGGATGCCATGGAAGCCAAGGGCCTCGCCGAGGCCATCATCACCAAGCATCGTAACGGCCCGACCGGCACCGTGACGCTGACCTTCCTCGGCGAATACACGCGCTTCGAGAATCACGCCGCCGGCTGATGGACGCTTCTCCCCAAGTCGAATGGAGCGAGGACGGCGAGCCCAGGAGGGCGCGCTGGCTCTCGGAAAGCGGCGTTGCGCCGCCGCGGCGCATCGTCGTGGCCGACGACAGCTTCAAGGCCGACGCCGCCTATCGGCTCGCCTGCGAAGGCACGGCCATCCTCTGGCGCGGCGACTTCCAGAACGCCCGCCAGCTGCTGCTGGCGATGGCGCGCCGCGTCGACCGCAAGCCGCGCAAGGAAGCGTCGGGTCCCGAGGCCTGGAACCTGCACCGGCTGGCGCAGTCCCAGCGCGCCCGCATCCTGGGCATGGTCCTGCTGCCCTTCGAGGCCGGTCACCGCATCCCGCTGCGCCGCGCGCCCGACGTGGCGGAGGCCTGCCGCGAGGCGCACGGCGACATCGGGGAACCCTACCTCGGCTCGCTGCGCGAACTGCTCGGCATCATCGGTGCCCATGAATGGCGCCGCAATGGCGTCGACATCCCGGCCGCCGGCGGACGCATCCATCCGCACTACGGCGTGTTCGCGCCGCTGCGCGCCGAATACATCGAACTGGTCGCGGCGGCGCCGCTGCCGGGTGCCTGCGACCTGGCGTTCGACGTCGGCACCGGCACCGGCGTGCTGGCGGGCGTGCTGGCGCGCCGCGGCGTCGCCCGCGTGGTCGCGACCGACCGCGACCCGCGCGCGCTCGCCTGTGCGCGGGAGAACATTGCGCGCCTCGGCCTTGCCGCGACGGTGGAGGTTCTCGATGCCGATCTGTTTCCGCCCGGCCGCGCGCCGCTGGTCGTCTGCAATCCGCCGTGGGTGCCCGCGCGCCCGAGCTCGCCGCTCGAGCACGCCGTTTTCGATCCCGACAGCCGCATGCTGCGCGGTTTCCTCGGCGGCCTTGCCGCTCACCTGGCGCCGGGCGGGGAGGGCTGGCTGGTGCTGTCCGACCTCGCCGAGCATCTCGGCCTGCGCAGCCGCGTGGAGCTGCTCGCGCTGATCGAGGCCGGCGGCCTCAAGGTAGTCGATCGCCTCGACCGGCGTCCCCGCCATCCGCGCGCGGCGGATGCCGCCGACCCGCTGCACGCGGCGCGCGCCGCCGAAGTCACTTCGCTCTGGCGGCTGGCGGCGGCCTGAACTCGCGCAGCTCCGGATAGCCCCAGACGCGGTTGCGGCCGGCGTTCTTGGCACGATAGAGCGCCTCGTCGGCGTGGCTGAGCAGGGTGTCGATATTGGTGCCGGGCGCTTCCAGGCTGGCGACCCCGATGGAGATGGTGATGCGCAGCGGCAGCCCGTGTTCGAGCGGGATCGCCGCCTCCGCCAGCGCACGCCGCAGGCGCTCCGCGGCTTCCAGCGCGTCGCCGTGGCCGGTATGCGGCAATAGCACGCCGAACTCCTCGCCGCCGAGCCGTCCCACCACGTCGATGTCGCGCAGCGCCTGGCGGCAGATGCCCGCGAGCCCCTGCAGCACGGTATCGCCGACCTGGTGGCCATGGCTGTCGTTGACGTTCTTGAAGTGATCGATGTCGACCATGAACACCGACAGCGGCGCGCCGTAGCGCTGCGAGCGCGCCAGTTCCTGTTCGGCCAGCGCGAGGAAGTGCCGACGGTTGGCGAGGCCGGTGAGGAAATCGGTCTGCGCCAGCTTCTCGAGCTCAGCCTCGGCCTTCTTGCGCGCCGTGACGTCGCGCAGCACGGCGAGCACGCCGCTGATGCGCGCGTCGGCATCGAGCATCGGCACGGCGCGGACGTCCACCCAGCGGCGGCCGCCGCGCAGCCCGACGATCTCCAGCTCGAGAGCGCCCGATTCGCCGCGGCAGACCTTCTCGTCGAGCGCCACCAGGCCGTCGCGGTACTCGGGGGCGACGAGGTCGACCACCTTCAGGCCGACCGCCCGGCTTTCCTGTTCGGCCTCGATCATCTCGACGCCAGCACGATTGAGCTGCAGCAGTTCGCCGTCCGGTGCCAGCACCGCGACGCATTCGGGCTCCGCCTCGAAGATCGTCTTGAGCTTGGCCTCGCTCGCGGCCAGCGCGCTTTGCGCCAGCGTCAGCGCGGTGACGTCGGTGACCAGCACGTAGAAGCCCCGCACGGCGCCGCCGTCTTCGACATCCGGGATGTACTGCACCCAGCCGTGGCCGACGCTGCCGTCCGCCTTCTTCTGGCTGCGCTCGAAATTCTGCCGCTCGCCGGCGAGCGCCGCGGCGATGAAGGGCTGGTTGCGGCGGAACAGCTCGCCGTCCATGACGTCCTGCATGCGGGCACCGAGCATCTGCGCGGGCGTCCGCCCGAACCACTCGAGGTAGGCGCGATTGGCGAAGCGGCAGCGCAGGTCGGCGGTCCAGTAGCCCACCATGCCGGGGATGTTGTCGGTCAGCACCCGCATGAAGCGCTCGCTCTCGCGCAGCGCGGCGGAGGCTTCTGCCTCCAGGCGCAGGAGTTCGGCGCGGCGCCGCTGGTGCATGCGCAGCAGGCCGGCAAGCGCAAGCGCGAGCAGCGCGAACAGCAGCGCCCCCCGTCCGGCATCGAAGCGATAGCCGGCAGCGGCCGCAACGATCGCCAGCGCAAGGCCGGCGATCCATTGGGCGACGTAACCGTTCCGCAACGATCCGTTGGGCATTCCGGTCTCCCTCCGGCTGCCCCGCGGTCGGGCGCCGAATGTTGAAGAAATGATAGCCGGTCCGCGCAGGGATTGCCGGCTGGGCGCGGCTTGATGGCGGTGGTATAACCTTCGTCCTATTGCCTCGAATGACATTGGCTATACAATCGCCTCAACTCAAACAAGGCGATCATCCCAAGGGAGACGATCACGAACCCCCAACCCCGCGTCCGCCGCCACGGCGGCTTCACGCTCCTCGAACTCCTGGTCGTCATGGTCATCATCGGCCTGCTGGCCGGCTACGTCGCGCCGCGCTATTTCGCGCAGGTGGGCAAGTCGGAGGTGAAGATCGCGCGGGCGCAGATCGATGCCTTCGAGAAGGCGCTCGAGGCCTATCGTCTGGATGTCGGCCGCTATCCGACGACCGAGCAGGGCCTGGCCGCGCTGATGCAGCAGCCGGCGGGCGTGGCGAAGTGGCAGGGCCCGTATCTGAAGAAGGCCGTCCCGCCGGACCCGTGGGGCAACGCCTATCTCTACAAGTTTCCCGGCGAGCACGGGGAATTCGACCTCCTCTCCTACGGTCGCGACGGCAAGGCCGGCGGCCAGGGCGAGGACGCGGACATCGGCAACTGGTAGCCCGGCGCTGCCCGCCGCCCTCCGGCCGTGCGATTCGATCTCAAGGCCTATCGTGAGCAGGACGGCGTGACCGTCCTGGCGCTCGACGCTCCCGATCTCGCGGCGGCGCGGCGCCGGGCCGAGAGCGACGGCTACCGCGTGCTCTCCGCGCGCGCCACGGGACGCTGGTCGCTGCGGCGGCTGCTGGCGGCGCAGGGCTTCTCGGCGCCGCTGTTCGGGCAGGAACTGCTGGCGCTGCTCGACGCCGGCATGAGCCTGGTCGAAGCGGTGGCGATCCTAGCCGGCAAGGCGAAGCATCCCGAAGCCCGCCGCGTGCTCGACGAACTGCACCGCGTGCTCGGCGAGGGACGCACGTTCTCCAAGGCGCTCGAATCGGTGACGGGCGCATTTCCGCCGCTGCTGATCGCCACGGTGCGCGCGTCGGAAAGAACCGGCAATCTTCCCGAGGCGCTGCGCCGCTGGCTCGCCTATCACCGCCAGCTCAACGGCCTGCGCGACCGCGTGGTCGCGGCGTCGGTGTATCCCGCGCTGCTGATCGGCGTGGGCACCCTGGTCGTCGTGTTCCTGCTCGCCTACGTCGTGCCGCGCTTCGCCCGGGTGTACGAAGACATCGGCCAGGCGAACCTGCCGCTCCTGTCGCGGCTGCTGATGCATTGGGGGCAGGCCGCGGGCGACCATGTCTTCGCGCTCGTCGCCGGCCTGTGCTCGGCCTTGGCCGGCATCGTCTACGCGCTGATGCGGCCGCAGACGCGCGCGGCGCTCGAGCGCCGGCTGTGGCAGCTGCCGACGCTCGGCGAGCAACTGCGCATCTACCAACTGGCGCGCTTCACCCGCACCGTGGCGATGCTGCTCAAGGGCGGCGTGCCGCTGGTCTCGGCGCTCGACCTGACGGGCGACCTGCTGCGACAGCCGGCGCTGCAGAGCGGGCTCGATAAGGCGCGGGCATCGATCCGCGAGGGCCGCTCGGTGTCGGAGGCTTTCGCCGCCCACGGGCTCGCCACCGACGTCGGCGTGCGGCTGCTGGTCGTCGGCGAGCGCGGCGGCGAGCTCGGCGAGGCGATGGAGCGCATCGCCGGCTTCTACGACGACGAGGTGGCGCGCAGCGTCGACTGGTTCTCGCGGCTGTTCGAGCCCGCGCTGATGTTGATGATGGGCGTGATGATCGGCGGCATCGTGATCCTCATGTACCTGCCCGTCTTCGAACTGGCGAGCAGCATCCAATGAGCCCGGGCGTAGCCGAACCGATACCCGGCCCCGTGCTCGCCGCGCTGCGCGGCGCGGCGCAGGAGGCCGGCCGTCCGCTGTGGGATCTGCTCGAAGAGCGCCTGCCGGCGCCGCCGGCCGGGTGCCTCGCGCGGCTGGGCGCCACCCTGCGCATGCAGGTGCTGCCGATGGCGGCGCTCCATCGCCTCGAGCCCGATTTCACCGCCTTGCCCTACAGCGAGGCGGCGCGCCGCAAGTGTCTGGTCGCGCGCGATCCGCAGGACGCCGCCGGGGTGGTCTGCATCCTCACCGATCCCTTCGACCTGGCGCTGCAGACCTGGCTCGAGACGCGGCTGCGCGGCGCGCCGGCCTGGCGGCTCGCGCATCCGGCGGACCTGGTCGCCTACTTCGCCGTCTTCGAAGAGAAGATGCGCGCCATGGACGGCGTGCTGCCGAGCATCGACGGCCAGCCGGACGCACGGCAGGACGCGGCCGACGATCTGTCGCTGGCGTCGATCGCCCAGGACGCGAGCCCGGTCGTGCGGCTCATCAACTCCACGCTGTTCGACGCCATGAAGGCGGCCGCCAGCGACGTCCACCTGGAGACCGGCGCCAACGGCCTTGTGGTCAAGTACCGCGTCGACGGCGTGCTGACGCAGGTGGCGCAGGTGCCCGGGCGCGACACGGCCGAGCAGGCGGTGTCGCGCATCAAGGTGATGGCGGAGCTCGACATCGCCGAGCGGCGCGTGCCGCAGGACGGGCGCTTCAAGCTTTCCGTCAAGGGCCGCGAGATCGACTTCCGCGTGTCGGTGATGCCGAGCCTGTTCGGCGAAGACGTGGTGATCCGCATTCTCGACAAGCGCTCGCTGACCGACCAGGTGCTCGGACTGCGGCTCGACCGGCTCGGCTTCGATGCCGACAGCCTGGCGCGCGTGCGGCGGCTGGCGCGCGAACCCTACGGCATGCTCCTGGTCACCGGACCGACGGGCAGCGGCAAGACCACCACGCTCTACGCCGCGCTCACCGAGATCAACAACGGCCAGGACAAGATCGTCACCATCGAGGACCCGGTCGAGTACCAGCTGCCGGGCATCCTGCAGATTCCGGTGAACGAGAAGAAGGGCCTTTCCTTCGCGCGCGGGCTGCGCTCCATCCTGCGCCACGATCCGGACAAGATCCTCGTCGGCGAGATCCGCGACCCGGAGACGGCGCAGATCGCCATCCAGTCGGCATTGACCGGCCATCTGGTGTTCACCAGCGTGCACGCCAACAACGTGTTCGACGTGCTCGGGCGCTTCCTGCACATGGGCGTCGACACCTACAGCTTCGTCTCGGCATTGAACGGCGTGCTGGCGCAGCGCCTGATGCGCGTCGTCTGCCCCGAATGCGCCGCGCCCTGCGTGCCGACCGCGGCGGAGCTGGCCGAGAGCGGCTTGAGCCCGCAGGCGGTCGCGAAGATGAGCCTGCGTCGCGGGCGCGGCTGCGGCCATTGCCGCGGCACCGGCTACAAGGGCCGCCGCGCCATCGGCGAACTGCTGCGGCTGAACGACGAACTGCGGGAGATGATCGTCGCCCGCGCCCCGATCCGCGCGATCAAGGAGGCGGCGCGCGCCAACGGTACGCGCTTCCTGCGCGACTCCGCGATGGCGCTGGCGACCGAAGGCATGACGACGCTCGAAGAGGTGAACCGTGTCACTTTTGCGGACTGAGCGCCTCGCCGTATCGCTGATGCCGGCCCGCGTCGGCGTGTCGGCCGTGCCGCTGCTGCTCGGCTTGCCTCTGCGCAAGGCGGCGCCGAAGCGCGCCCGCCTGGAGCCGGCGACGCCCGACTGGCGGAGCGCCGTCGAATCGCTTGCCGCCTGGCTGGAAGAGCGCTCGCCGCGCGGCGCGTCGGCCTCGGTCGTGCTGTCGAACCGCTTCGTCCGATTCGCCCTGGTACCGTGGAGCGACGAGGCCGTGAGGCCCGCGGAACAGATGGCGCTCGCGGCGGCCTGCCTGGAGCCGCGCTACGGCGACATGGCGGGATGGACGGTGCGGCTCGACGGCGGCGAATACGGCAGGCCCCGCCTCGCCTGCGCGGTGGAAACGGCGCTGCTCGAGGCGCTGCGCGAGGTCTTCGCCAAGGCCGGCGTGCGCGGCACGGCGGTGCGTCCGGCGTTCGTCGCCGCCTGGAACCGCTACGGGGGCGAATTGCCGCAGGAAGCGGATGCCGCGTTCGTCACGCTGGAGTCGCAGACGCTCGTGGTCGGCGCGCGCCGCGGCGGCGCCTGGCACAGCGTGCGCGCCATCGGCGTGCCGGACGCCGCCGCGGTGGCCGGGCTGCTGGAGCGCGAGGCGCTTCTGCAGGGCTTCGGCACCGCGCCGCCGGCATGGCTGGTGGCGCCCGGCGCGGCCAGCCGCGAGCTCGCCGCCGGCACGCGCCTGCGCGTCCTGGATGGCCGGGAACCGGATGCGGCGCTGGCGCTGGCCGGCTGGGCGGGGCCGCGATGAAGCCGCTCGACATCGATTTCGCCTGGCAAGCCCGCAGCCGGGGCCGCGCGGCCGGCATGGCGGCGCTGGCAATCGCGGTCGCGGTCCTGCTGGCCGAGGCCTGGTCCTACGCGTCGCTGCGCGCCGAAGCGGACCTGTGGCAGGCCGACCGCCGCCGGCTCGATCGCATTGCGGCGACCCCCAAGGCCCAGGACTCGGCCGAAGATCGCGAGCGCCTTCAGGCCGAACTGCGGCAGGCCAACCGCATCATCGACAAGCTCGATACGCCGTGGGACGCGCTGTTCGGCACCGTGGAATCCGCCGGCGGCGACCAGGCGATCCTGCTGGGCGTGGAGCCGGATGCCGAGAAGCGCGAAGCGCGCCTCAGCGGCGAGGCCAAGAACCAGGCGGCGATGCTCGACTACCTGCGCGAGCTGCGCCGCGCGCCGGCCCTGCGCGAGGTCCACCTCGTCGGCCATCAGATCAACGTCCAGGATCCCGAACGGCCGGTGCAGTTCACCCTCCAGGCGCGCTGGGTCGCCTTGCCGGCCGCGGCCAAGCCCGAGTCGGGCAAGGCCGGGGCGGCGGAAGCCCCGAAGGCGGCGACGCCCGCTGCCGCAGCCGACGCGCCGGCGCCGCCGGCCGGGGAGAAGCCATGAGTCCGCGGCTGGTCTGGGAGGCGCATCGCCTGCTGCGCACGGTCGGCTGGCACGGCGCGGCGGCGCTGGCGCTGATCGTCGCCGCGGCGGTCATCTACGGACGCTACGTCGCGCCGTTGCGCGACGAGGTCGCTTCCGTGCAGGGCGACGCCGATGTCCTGCGGGCCAAGGTGGCATCGCGGCGCGCGGAGATGAAGTCGTCGGACCCGGTTTCGCAACTGTCCGAGTTCTACGACTTCTTTCCCGGCGGCGACGCCATGGCGAACACGTTGGAAAGCCTGCAGACGATCGCGGCCGCCGAGAACCTGGCGCTGGAACAGGGCGAATACCGTCTGGCGAAGGAATCGTCGGGGCGGCTGTTCCGCTACGACATCGTGCTGCCGGTGAAGGGGCCGTATCCGAAGCTGCGGCGCTTCATCGCGCAGGCGCTGCGGGACAATCCGAGCCTGGCGCTCGACAGCGTCAGTTTCAGCCGGCAGGCGGCCCTCAGCGCAACGGTCGACGCGCAGGTCCGCATGATCCTCTACCTGAAGGACGTGCAATGAAGAAGCCGTCCACGCGCCATCTGCTGCTGCTGGCGGCCCTCGCCGGAAGCCTGGCCGCGACCTTCCTGGTGCGCGGCGAGGAGGATGCCGCCGAAGCCGTCGCCGTGCCGGCGCGGACCGGCGAGCGTGCAGCGGCGGCGTCGCAGCCGCAGACGCCGGCGCAGCCGCAGGCGTCTGCGCTGGCGCTCGAGCGCCTCGGGCACCGCGCGCCGGCCGACGCCGAAGGCGATCCCTTCCGTTCCAAGAGCTGGTACGAGCCGCCGCCGCCACCGCCGCCCGGGCCGCCGCCCAAGCCGACGGCGCCGCCGCTGCCCTTCCAGTACGTCGGCAAGTTCGAGGACGCGGGCGGCGGCAAGCTCGTGATCTATCTCGCCAAGGGCAGCGAGTCCTTCGCGGTGTCGCCGGGCGACAAGTTCGACGGCGTCTACCGCTTCGAAGCCATCGAGCGGGGCCGCATGGTCCTGGTCTACCTGCCGCTATCCATCAAGCAGCATCTCCCGATCGGAGTCCCCGAATGATCCGCGTCCGTCTTCTCGTCCTCTTCTTGGCGTTCGTCCTCGGCGGATGCGCGGGTTCGGCCAGCCACCGCGAAGGCCTGAACCTCATCGGCGAGGGCAAGTTCGAGGAAGGCCTGGAACAGCTCGGCAAGGCCGTCGAGGCCGAGCCGACCAACGCCGAATACCGGAAGGACCTCTATACCAAGCGGGCGGCCTTCGTCGACCGCATGCTGGCGCAGGCGCGCAGCCTGCGCGTCGGCGGCAAGCCGGACGACGCGGAGGCCCTGTATCGGCGGGTCCTGCGCGTCGATCCGGGCAACGCCAAGGCGGAGGCGGGCATCGAGGAACTGGCCCGCGACAAGCGCCACGCCGAAGTCATCGCCGCAGCAAAGGCCGCCGTGAAGGCCGGCGATCTCGACAAGGCCGCGCTGCTGCTGCGCCCCGTCATGGCGGAGAACCCCGAGTCGGCCGAGGCGCGCGAGCTTATGCGCGACATCGACAATCAGCAGCTGAAGCGGCAGTCGCTGCAGCCGACGCTGCGCAGCAGCTACCCGCGGCCGATCAATCTCGAGTTCCGCGACGCCAACGTCAGGGTGGTCTTCGAGGGGCTGGCGCGCACCACCGGCATCAATTTCATCCTCGACAAGGACGTCCGTCCCGATCTGCGCACCACCATCTACCTGACGAACGCCTCGATCGACGATGCCGTCGACCTGATCCTCCAGACCAGCCAGTTGCAGCGGAAGATCCTCAACAACAACACCGTCCTGATCTATCCGAACACCCCGGAAAAGATCAAGGACTACCAGGACCTCGTCATGAAGGCCTTCTACCTGCAGAACGCCGATGCGAAGCAGGTGCAGACGACGCTGAAGACCATGCTCAAGACCAAGGACACGGTGATCGACGAGAAGCTCAATCTCATCATCATGCGGGATACGCCCGAGGCGATCCGCCTGGCCGAGAAGCTGGTGGCGATGCACGACATCGTCGAGCCGGAAGTCATGCTCGAGGTCGAGGTGCTCGAAGTGCAGCGGTCTCGGCTGCTCAACCTGGGCATCCAGTGGCCGACGCAGTTGACGCTCACGCCCCTGGCCACGGGCACCGCCGCGGGCGCCAAGCTGACGGCGAACGACCTGCGCAATCTCAATGCCACGAATCTCGGCGCCACCATCGCGGACACCATCATCAACGTGCGCCGCGACCTCACCGACAGCAACCTGCTCGCCAATCCGCGCATCCGCGCGCGCAACCGCGAGAAGGCGAAGATCATGATCGGCGACAAGGTGCCGGTGGTGACCACCACGACGACGGCGACCGGCATCGTCTCCGACAGCATCCAGTACCTGGACGTCGGCCTCAAGCTCGAGGTCGAGCCGGACATCCATCTGCAGGACGAGGTCGCGATCAAGGTCGGCATGGAGGTCAGCAACATCGTCAAGCAGGTCACCACCAACAACGGCTCGCTCGCCTACCAGATCGGCACCCGCAACGCGAACACCGTGCTGCGCCTGAAGGACGGCGAGACCCAGATCCTCGCCGGGCTCATCAGCGACCAGGACCGCGCCAGCGGTACCGGCATCCCCGGCCTAGCGGACCTGCCGGTCATCGGGCGGCTGTTCGGCAGCCGGCAGGACAGCCGCGACAAGACGGAGATCGTGCTGTCCATCACGCCGCACGTCCTGCGCAACGTGGTGCGTCCGGATGCGGCCGGCGCCGAGTTCTGGTCGGGCACGGAGTTGACCCTGCGCACCAAGCCGCCGACGCTGACTCCGGTGAAACCGGCGGGCGCGCAACCCAATGCCCCCGCGCTGCCCGATGCGCCGCCCGCCGAAGCCGCGCCGCGGCAGGCCGCGCAGACGGTTTCGCTTTCCTGGGCCGGCCCCGCGCAGGTGAAGGTCGGCGACACCTTCAAGGTCGAGCTGAAGCTGAAGTCGGACGGCGGCGTGAGGAGCCTGCCCTTCGAGGCGACCTTCGACCCGGCCGCCTTCCAGGCAGTCGACGTCGCCGAAGGCGGGTTCTTCAAGCAGAACGGCGGCACCACCAGCTTCTCGAGCAACATCGATCCCGGCAACGGCAAGCTGTTCGCGAACGTGGCGCGCTCGGACGTCGAGGGCGCGGCCGGCGAGGACGTCGTCGCTACCGTGACGCTGCGCGCGCTGGCGGCAAAAGCGCCGGCGGAACTGAAGCTGCTGTCGGCATCGCCCATCGTGCCGGGCGAGAATTCGCCGACGACCATCCTGCCGCCGCCGCTCGCGGTCACCGTCAAGCCGTGATCGGGCCATGAGCGCCGCACGAGCGCCGCGGGGCTTCACCCTCGTCGAGTTGCTGGTGACCATCGTCATCGTCGGCATCCTGGCGAGCGCGATTTTCCCCATGGCGGAGCTGGCGGTTCGGCGCAACAAAGAGCAGCAGTTGCGCGAGGCACTGCGCAGCATCCGCCTCGCCATCGACGCCTACAAGCGGGCCGGCGACGAGGGGCATATCGAGCGCAAGGCCGACGAATCCGGCTATCCGCACAGCCTCGACGAACTCGTGGCCGGCGTCGTCGACGCCAAGAATCCGCGCGGCGAGCGCATGCGCTTCCTGCGCTCGATACCGCGCGATCCCCTCTTCACCGACGCCGCGGTGCCTTCCGCCAAGACCTGGGGGCTGCGCAGCTATGCGTCCAGCCACGAGGAACCAAAGGAGGGCAAGGACGTGTTCGACGTCTATTCGACCGCGCCGGGCACGGGGCTCAACGGCGTGTCCTACCGGGAGTGGTGATGGAATACCGATCGCGCGGCTTCACGCTGATCGAACTGCTGGTGGTGCTGGCCATCATCGCCACCCTGGTGTCGCTGGTCGCGCCGCGCTACACGGGCAGCGTCGACAAGGCCAAGGAGGCCGTGCTGCGGGAAGACCTGGCCACGCTGCGGGAGGCCATCGACAAGCATTTCGGGGACACCGGCAAGTATCCGGCGTCGCTCCAGGATCTCGTCACCGAGCGCTATATCCGCAAGTTGCCCGTCGACCCGATTACGGACAGTGCCGAGACGTGGATCGTCGTGCCGCCCAGGGATGCGCAGAAGGGCGGGGTGTTCGACGTCAAGAGCGGTGCGCCGGGCGAGAGCCGCGACGGTTCCCTCTACAAGGACTGGTAGGGGCGTGGCGAAGCAGGGCGGCTTCACCTACCTGGGACTCCTGTTCGCCGTGGCGCTCGCCGGCGTCGCGCTGGCGGCGACCGGCGTCGTCTGGTCGGTCGAGCGCCAGCGCGAACGCGAGGCCGAGCTGCTGTTCGTCGGAGAACAGTTCCGGGATGCCATCGCCAGCTACTACGAGCGCTCGCCCGGGCTCGTCAAGCGCTATCCGGCGAAGCTCGAAGACCTGCTCAAGGACGACCGCTTCCCCAACGTGCAGCGGCATCTGCGGCAGATCTACGCCGACCCGGTCAGGGGAAAGCGCGAGTGGGGAATCGTGCCGGCGCCGGAGGGCGGGATCATGGGCGTCTTCAGCCTCGCCACCGCGAAGCCCATCAAGCAGGCCGGCTTCGCGCCGCAGTTGGCCGGTCTCGAAAACAAGCGCCGCTACGCCGATTGGCAGTTCGTCTA
>DASVZI010000219.1:0-10503 GCA_036391735.1 Rhodocyclaceae bacterium | reverse complement strand
GATCAGCTTGGCCAGCTTGTCGTCCTTGGTGTCGATGACCGCGATCTTGTTGGAGGCGTTGGCGGCGTCCATGAAGTAGCGGTGGGTCGACTCGAAGCCGCCGTCGTGCAGGAACTTGGCGGCGTCGATGGTGGTGGTCTTTAGGTTGTTGAGGTCCGAGTAGTCGACCATCATCACCTTGCCGGTTTCCTTGGCGTTGACGACGAACTCGGGATGGAAGTGCGAGGCCACGATGGCGGCGACGCGCGGCTCCGGATGGTAGTCGCCGTCGACCGTCATGCCGCGGGTGGAGACGATCTTGAGCGGCTTCAGCGTGTCGCCGTCCATGATGACGTACTGGGGCGGCCAGTAGGAGCCGGCGATCGCGTACTTGTCCTCGTAGCCCTTGTACTTCGAGGTCTCGACCGAGCGCGCTTCGAGGCCGATCTTCAGTTCGGCGACGTTGTCGGGCTTCTCCATCCACAGGTCGATCAGGTTGAGGCGCGCGTCGCGGCCGATCACGTAGAGGTAGCGGCCGGAAGCCGACAGGCGCGAGATGTGCACCGCGTAGCCGGTCTTGACGATGTTGATGATCTTCTTGCTGTCGCCGTCGATCAGGGCGATCTCGCCTGCGTCGCGCAGGGTGACCGAGAAGAGGTTGGCGAGGTTGTAGTTGTTCATCTTCTTCGTCGGACGCTTGTCGACGGGGACGATGAGCTTCCAGGTCTGCTCCATCTCCTTCATGCCGAACTCGGGCGGCTGGGGCGGCGTCTGCTGGACGTAGCGCGCCATCAGGTCGACCTCGTCGTCGCTGAGTTCGCCCGAGGTGCCCCAGTTCGGCATGCCCGCGGGCGAGCCGTACTTGATGAACACCTTGAGGTACTCGGTGCCGTTGGGCAGCGTCTTGTCCGGGGTCAGGGGCTTGCCGGTGGCGCCCTTGCGCAGCACGCCGTGGCAGCCGGCGCAGCGCTGGAAGAAGATCTGCTTGCCCTTCTCGAACTCCGCCTTGGTCATCGGCGGCGCCTTCGGGTTGATGTCCTGGTACATCTCGACGTTGGCGAGCGGCGATCCGCCGGCCTGGTACTTGATCTCGGCGTCGGTGGCGTGCTTCGGTTCTTCGGCGAAGGCATTTGCCACGGCAAGCGGCAACGCCGCCATGGCGATGGCGCCGGCGACCCAGTGCGACTTCTTCATTTGACCTCCCTGTGTGATTGGCGGCGGCTGTTCCGCTGCGGTACGAACTTTCCGCGCCTGCCGCCTCAATCTCATTGATGGCAGTCAATTTTTCGGAAAGGTCGGCGTCAGGCTGCCGATAAGAGAGGGGCAAAAAAAAACGGAGCCGCGCGGGCTCCGTCCAACATGCCGGGGGCATGAGTGAGGTTCGGCTACAACGAGAGGATCCAGTCGACGAGGTTCTTGATCTGGGCCTGGTCGTGCGGCGGGGAGGTCTTGACGATCTTGTGCTCCTCCTCGTGGCCATCGGGGAACTTGGCCATCTCGCCCGACGTGATGTGGTGGATCAGCTTCGCCTCGGCATCGGCCTTGCCCTTGTACTTCTCGGCGACCTTGTGCCAGGCGGGCCCGTCCTTGTCCTTCTCGATGGCATGGCACTTGAAGCAGTTGTTCTGGCGGGCCAGCTGCTTCGCGGCATCGACGTCCACGGCCCAGGCGCCGGTCGAGAACGCCAGCGCCGCGGCGGCCGCGGCCAGCCCCAGGAGCGTGTTGTGGTGCGGCATCTTTGCTGTCTCCTTCATCGCGTCGTCACTTGTTGCCGACGAAGGTGTTGTCCACCAGCGGCGGCGCATCCACTTGCGGAACATGGCAGCTGTTGCATTGCCAGCGCGACATGTTGACCTTGGGGCTGCCGTCCGGTTCCTTCTCGGTCTTGGAGAAGTGGCTGTCGCCGATGCGCGGCATCTTGCGGCCCTTGAAGTCGTCGCTGATGTGGCAATCGAGGCAGTCGTTCTCCTCCATGGTGATGGGAAGGTATTTCTCGACCTCATGCGGGATCAATGGCGGCTGGCCCTTGAAGGTGCGCGGAATCAGCGCGCTCATGTCGGCGTTGGGGGCGCGCTGCGCATACTGCTTTTCGGCCGGCGCCTGGTCGGGGGCGGCGACGTCGGCGCCGCGCATGTCGCGGAGCGGCTGATAGGCGCAGCCGGCGACAGCGGCGACCGCGGCGATGGCGACAAGAAGTTTCTTCATGATGAGCTCCCGGCGGAGGAAAGTCGATGGGTCAGTTGAAAGCGGAATACGTCCTTGCTGCAAACGTCGATGCAGCGCCCGCAATTCGTGCACTGCGCCGACGTGATGGCAGGACCGATGCCTTGCGGTCCGCCCTTGAGCGGCGCGCGGATGACGAGCGGCTCGGGGCACACGGCGAAGCAATCGTTGCAGTCGTCGCACCGTTCGCGCCGGGCGGCGGCCACGCGCAGCGGGCGCAGGCGGCCGAGCAGGCTGTAGAACGCGCCGACCGGGCACAAGTGGCCGCACCAGCCGCGTTGAGCGACGACGAGATCGAAGAGGAAGACGGCGAGGACGGCGATCCAGGCGAGGCCGATGCCGAAGAACAGGCCGCGGTGCAGCAGCGAGACGGGATTGACGAATTCCCAGGCGATGCCGCCGCCGCCGATGGAGGCGAGCAGGGTGGCGCCGAGGATGCCGAAGCGAGCCTGGCGCGAGACGTGGATGCCGCCGCGGATGCCGAGCCGGCGCCTCAGCCAGGCGGCGAGATCGGTGACGGGGTTGAGCGGACAGACCCAGGCGCAGTAGCTGCGCCCGCCCACCAGCAGGTAGAGGACGACGACGATGGCCGCGCCGACGACGGCGCGCGTTTCGGGAAGATGCCCGGCGAGCAGGCTTTGCAGCAGCACGTAGGGATCGGTCAGCGGCAGTGTGTCGAGCGTGTAGCTGTAGTTGAGGTTGCCCTTGACGATCCAGAGTCCGAACCAGGGCCCGGCCAGGAACAGCGCCAGGATGGCGAACTGTGAGGCGCGGCGCAGCAGCAGCCAGCGCCGCGTGCGCCAGGCGCTGCGTGCGGGGGCGGCGAAGTCCGCTTGCATGGCTGTCATCGCGCCGGCTCCTCGGAGAGTCCGCGGCCGTTCTGGTAGTCCATGCCGGGCGGCAGGTTGTAGTGGTGCTCGGCGTCGGGTGCGACCAGGCTGTGCCCGGCCTTCTGCTGCTCTTCCCAGCCAAGACGGTAATGGCCGCCAAGTTCGCCTTTGGCGAGCGCCAGCGGCAGCACCTTGATGGCGGGCGTCTTCAGCACGCAGGCGGCCTCGCACTTGCCGCAGCCGGTGCAGGCATCGGAGTGCACGATCGGCTCGAACATCGCATGATGGCCGGTGCGCTCGTTGTGGCGCGTTTCCAGCGTCAAGGCCTTGTCGATCAGCGGGCAGATCCGGTAGCAGACGTCGCAGCGCATGCCGAGGTAGTTGAGGCAGGTCTCGCGGTCGACCAGTACGGCGAGACCCATGCGCGCCTTGGCGACGTCGGTGAGCGAGTGGTCGAGGGCGCCGGTCGGGCAGGCCCTGATGCAAGGCAGGTTCTCGCACATCTCGCAGGCGCCGCTGCGGGCGACGAAGTAGGGCGTGCCGGTGGCGGCAGCCTGTTCAGGCTGCGCCAGCGACAGGATCTGCGGCGGGCAGTCGCGCACGCACAGGCCGCAGCGGATGCACGCGGAGAGGAAGTCGCCTTCAGTCCCGGCGCCCGGCGGCCGCAGCGCGGCCGGCGGCAGGGCGCGCGCCTGGCGCGCATGCAGGGCAAGCGCGGCTCCCAGCAGGCCGGCGCCGCAGGCCATGCGGGCGGCATCGACGAGGAACTGGCGGCGGGCGGCGATCATGGTTCGGGGTGGCGGCGGGCCGGGCCCGCCGCGACACTATCCTCAGGCCTTGACGATCTTGCAGGCGCACTTCTTGAAGTCGGTCTCCTTCGAGATCGGGCAGGTGGCGTCGAGCGTGAGCTTGTTGACCAGCCGCATCTCGTCGAAGAACGGGATGAACACCAGGCCGCGCGGCGGCTTGTTGCGCCCGCGCGTCTCGACCTTGGTGGAGATCTCGCCGCGGCGCGTCGCGACCTTCACGGTGTCGCCGCGCTGCAGGCCGCGCGCCTTGGCGTCGTCCGGGTGCATGAATACCCAGGCGTCGGGCATGGCGCGGTAGAGCTCGGGCACGCGGCGCGTCATCGAGCCGGTATGCCAGTGCTCGAGCACGCGGCCGGTGCACAGCCACAGGTCGTAGTCCTTGTCGGGCGTCTCCGCGGCCGGCTGCCAGGGGAGGGCGAAGATGGTGGCGCGGCCGTCGGGCTTGCCGTAGAACCTGAGGTTCTCGCCCTTCTTGACGTAGGGATCGTAGCCCTCGCGGAAGCGCCACAGCGTCTCCTTGCCGCCGACCACCGGCCAGCGCAGGCCGCGCGCCTTGTGGTAGGCGGGGAAGTCGGCGAGGTCGTGGCCATGGCCGCGGCCGAAGCTCGCGTATTCCTCGAACAGCCCCTTCTGAAGGTAGAAGCCGAGTTCCTTCGATTCGGCGTTCTCGAAGCCGGGCGTCATGTCGGAGACGGGGAACTTGTTGACCTGGCCGTTGGCGTAGAGCACGTCGTAGAGCGTCTTGCCTTTCAGTTCCGGCGCCTTGGCGATCAGGTCGGCCGGCCAGACTTCCTCGACCTTGAAGCGCTTGGAGAACTCGATGTACTGCCAGAGATCGGATTTCGCCTCGCCCGGCGCCTGGACCTGCTGGCGCCAGAACTGCGTGCGGCGTTCGGCGTTGCCGAAGGCGCCTTCCTTCTCCATCCACATGGCCGCGGGCAGGATCAGGTCGGCGGACAGCGCCGTGACGGTCGGATAGCAGTCGGAGACGACGACGAAGTTCGCGGGATTGCGGAAACCCGGATAGGTTTCGTTGGCGAGGTTCGGGCCGGCCTGGACGTTGTTGGTGGTGCTGGTCCAGTAGAAGTTGAGCTTGCCGTCCTTCAGCATGCGGCTTTGCAGGACCGCGTGGAAGCCGGGCTTGTCGGGAATGGTGCCGGCCGGCAGCTTCCAGAGGTGCTCGGCCTTCTCGCGATGCGCCGGGTTCATCACCACCATGTCGGCGGGCAGCCGGTGCGCGAAGGTGCCGACCTCGCGCGCGGTGCCGCAGGCGGAGGGCTGGCCGGTCAGCGAGAACGGCCCGTTGCCCGGCTCGGAGATCTTGCCGACCAGCAGGTGG
Organism: Rhodocyclaceae bacterium; assembly: GCA_036391735.1. GTDB lineage: Bacteria > Pseudomonadota > Gammaproteobacteria > Burkholderiales > Rhodocyclaceae > Nitricoxidireducens. The sequence continues at coordinate 5,323 of DASVZI010000219.1, read as the reverse complement.
ATGTTGTAGATCATGTTGTTTACCCAGGTGCCGCGGCTGTGCTGGTTGAAGCCCATGGTCCACAGCGACATCACCTTGGTCTTGGGATCGGCGTAGGTCTTGGCGAGCGCCTCGAGCTTGTCCTTCGGCACGCCGGAGATTTCGTGGGCCTTGTCCAGGGTGTACTCGGACACGAAGGCCTTGAACTCGTCGAAGCTGATCGGCTTGGCGGCGTTCGGGTCGCCCTTCGGCTTGCCGTCGGGTCCCGGGTAGCCGTTGTTGCCGGCGGCCTTCTCGAGCGGATGATCGGGGCGCAGGCCGTAGCCGATGTCGGTGACGCCCTTGGCGAAGCCGACGTGTTTCTTGACGAACTCTTCGTTCACCGCGCCGTTCTGGATGATGTAATTACAGATGTAATTCATGATCGCCAGGTCGGACTGCGGATGGAAGATCAGCACGTTGTCGGCGTCTTCCGCCGTGCGATGCGTGAAGGTCGACAGCACGTTGATCTTGACGTGCTTGGCGGTGAGGCGACGGTCGGTGATGCGCGACCACAGGATCGGGTGCATCTCGGCCATGTTGGAGCCCCACAGCACGAAGGCGTCGGCGTGCTCGATGTCGTCGTAGCAGCCCATCGGCTCGTCGATGCCGAAGGTGCGCATGAAGCCGGTGACGGCCGAGGCCATGCAGTGGCGCGCGTTCGGGTCGATGTTGTTGGAGCGGAAGCCGGCCTTGAAGAGCTTCGATGCCGCATAGCCTTCCCAGATGGTCCACTGGCCGGAGCCGAACATGCCGATGGCGGTCGGGCCCTTGGCCTTGAGCACCGCCTTGCACTTCTGCTCCATGATGTCGAAGGCTTCCTTCCACGACACCGGGCGGAATTCGCCGTTCTTGTCGAACTGGCCGTCCTTCATGCGCAGCAGCGGCTGCGTCAGGCGGTCCTTGCCGTACATGATCTTCGACAGGAAGTAGCCCTTGACGCAGTTGAGGCCCTTGTTCACCGGTGCATCGGGGTCGCCCTGCGTCGCGACGACGCGGCCGTCCTTGACGCCGATCAGCACGCCGCAGCCGGTGCCGCAGAAGCGGCAGACGCCCTTGTCCCAGCGCACGCCGTCGCTCGCCGACTGCGCGAGGGCCGCCGCTTTCGGAACCACCATGCCGGCGACGCCGGCCGCTGCCACCACGGCATTCGCCTTGACGAAATCACGCCGAGTCAGTTTCATCGCAGATCTCCTATAGGTTCGGCTTCGGCATGGCTGTCATGCCTCATGCGAGACAGGCCTCGGGGTCGTCTTCGGTCCGGTGGTAAACCATGGCCACCGAGAGCACGCCGGCGAGTCGTCCGAGGGATTCAAAGATGTCGGCGGTGGCGCGATCGTCGTCAGCCTCGATGGTGACGATCAGCCGGGAGTCGTCCGCGGCGTGGATTTCCACGCCGGCGATGGCCTCCAACCGCGCGCGCAGGGAACCGGCGGCGCCGGGCCTGGCATGGATCACAGCACTCGAGATGTTCATTGCGCTTCCCGCAAAACCCTGCGTAGTCAGGGGTTGATGGGAATGCTAATGACCGGACAAGCCGGCTTGATTGATGGCCGTCAATTCTGAAAAAAAGGCTATTCCGTCCGGATTCGGCTAGACGACGCGCGTTCCCCGCATCCAGCGGAACTTGCGGCCGAAACGGCGGTTGGTGCCTTCGACGTTCACGATCAGGGTTTCGCCGGGGAAAGCGATGGACTGCTGGAGATGGTTGGCGATCGCCTGGGTGCGGCGCCGGTCGGAGAACCAGTACCAGCGGTTGGCAGTGAAGCCGAACACGTACAGCGGCCACTGCGGGAAGTGCATGACGCGCTTCTTCACCAGGTAGGCCCGGCGCAGGCCGGGTACCGACTTCAGCGCGCGGCGCAATTCGGCGATCGCCTCATCGGGGAGGCCGTGGGGCTCGAACCGGTCCGTCAGCACGATGTGCCTGCGTTCGGCCGCGGCAGCATCATGGAGCGCGAGGCGTTCGCTCAGCCGAGCGTGCCAGCGATGGGCGTCCTCCTTGTTGCCCCGGCGCCAGTGGTAGTCGCGCAGCGCGCGGCAGCCGTCCGCGGTGGCGTGCTCGTCGAGGCGCATCGCCTCCTCGATCAGCGCGCAGCCTTCCGCATCCGCGGCAGAAAGGAGGCGGGCGCCGAGCGCGAAGCAGGCCGGCGCATAGTCCGGCGCGCGATAGTGCAGGGCGCGAAACTGCGCCAGCGCTTCCTCGGGACGGTCGGCGACGCCTTCGGTCAGGCGTGCGCGTTCGTAGGCCTCTTCGATGCTCAAGGCCTCGCCGGCCGCGACGCGCGCCTCCAGTTCGCCGAGGCGGCGGCGTCCTTGCTGGACCTCGCGATGGCGCTCCTGCCAGGAAGGGAGGATGTTGTTTCGCCAGCGGCGATCGAAGTCCTCGGTGATCGCCGGCAGGGCCGCGCCGAGCAGCATGTCGGCCGCGGCGCCTTCGGCGGGCAGGGCCAGCCGAGGCGGCTCGCCCAAGGCCCGCAGGCGGTCCGCCAGCGCCGGATGGGTATCGGCGAGATCGGTGCTGCGCGACATCGCCTGGTCGAGCCATATGTCCGCCCTGGCCGCGTCGAGCTCGGCGCTCACCGCACCGCCCACTTCCTGGAAGGGCGCGAAGCCGGGCTCGGGGCAATCGTCCGCCTGCTTGTGGACATGCGGCCAGTAGCGCTCGGCAAGGTAGGAGGCGACGACATTGACGGCCGTCAGCGCTTCGGCGGCCGTGCGCGGAGCGGTGAGCCGCGCCGAGGTGGCGTCGGCGTCGTATTCGTTGGCGCGGGCCAGCGGAAACGAGTAGGCGCCGAAATAGGGGGCGAACCAAGTGAGGAAGGGCTTGAACAGGAAGCTGCCGCGGCTTTCCTTTGCGTCCAGGAAGTCGAGGAGCCGGCTCCAGCGCAGGCGTTGCCGGTAGATCCAGTTCGACATGCGGCCGTGCCCCCTGGCGAGATGGCAGAACTCGTGCGCGAGGACGGCCTTGAACTGGTCGGGCGTCAGCGCCTTGAGCAGGGGCAGGCCGACCAGCAGGGTGTTGCGATACCCGCCCGCGACGCCGAAGCGCGGCAGTTGCACGACGCCCGCGTTCAGGTCCTCGCCGATCAGCACCTGATGGAAGCGCGGCGCGCCCAGCTGCCGGCGCAGGTCCTCGATCATCGCGAACAGTTCGGGCGCCTCGGCGGCCGAGACCCGGTGCCCGGCCGGCGGCTCCAGCTTCACCCACAGAGCCTTGAGGACCATCCAGAGGAAGAAGCCGACCACGAGGATCAGCTTGATGGCGATGGCCTTGAGCACCACGATGGACACCGCGAGTCCGATGAGCAGCCCGACGAGCAGCAGCAGCATTGCCGCAACGTAGGCGTCGCCCAGCGCGGCAAGGAGCAGCACCTTGAGCCGGTACTTGCGCGGGTCTTGCCGGGCCTGGTGTTCCAACCTGCGGACCAGGTCTTCGAATTGCGGATCTGTCATTTCTCCTCGCGCCGGCTTTTCAGCGATGGCGCTGGAATATTACAACACCGAAATGGATGGCATGTCATTGATCCACAAGGAGGTCATGGGCTTGTTTTGTGTAGTGCAACATACTTGCGCATTGTGCAACGCCACGGCTTGGGATGGCATCAAAAAAACCATTGTTGCAATGCGATAAAACTCTTATACTTAAGTCTCACGAACATGCGAGGGGCGCAACTCCTCGCATGCCATACCGGGCAAGGGCCAAACCGCCTGCCTGTCTGTAGGCCGGAACCATCTTCCGGCCGCGCCGTGAGGAACTTCCTGGCCCGCGCCCGCAAGGCGCTGGCGGGCAAGTTCCACTAACCCGTAGCTGTCGTGTCTGGAATCGCTTCGCGCCCTGAGCGCGGCCGTTCCGGCGGGAGCTTTGTACTCTGTTGCCGGAGAGGTCTTCCGGCGGTTGGAAGGCGTTGTCTATGAGCGATTTGTCTAGCTTGGCGATTGCAGGCGCGTTCATGGCGGGACTCGGCGTCCTGCTTGCGGTCATGCTGTCCGTCGCCAGCAAGAAATTCTACGTATTCGAGGATCCGCGCATCGGCGAGGTCGAGGACCTGCTGCCGAAGTCGAACTGCGGCGCCTGCGGCCAGGCCGGTTGCCGGGCGTTCGCCGAGAAGGTGGTCGAAGGCGCGGTGATCCCCGCCCAATGCACGGTGAGCAGCGAGCCGCAGCGCAAGCGCATCGCCAGCATGCTGGGCGTCGACGCCGGCGTCATCGAGAAGCGCGTCGCCCGCCTGGCCTGCGGCGGCGGCCGCCATGTCGCCTTCCTGCGCGCCCGCTATGCCGGCCTCAAGAGCTGCCGCGCCGCGGCGACGGTCGGCGGCGGCGGCAAGGAATGCGCGTGGGGCTGCCTCGGCCTCGGCGATTGCCAGGTGGTCTGCGCCTTCGGCGCCATCGAACTCGACTTGCACGGCCTGCCCCGGGTCGATACCGAAAAGTGCACGGCCTGCGGCGACTGCGTCGAGGTGTGCCCCAAGATGCTGTTCTCCATCCAGCCCCTGAGCCACAAGCTCTGGGTCGCCTGCCGCAACCATGCCGACGGCGACACCGCCGAAGCGGCCTGCGAAGTCGCCTGCACGGCCTGCGGCCGCTGCGTCGCCGACGCGCCGGAAGGCGCCATCAAGCTCGCGCAGAACCTCGCCACCATCGACTACGAAGCCGGCGACAAGGCCTCGCGCGACGCCATCGAGCGCTGCCCGACCGGCGCCATCGTCTGGTACGACAACCCGAACAACCCCGTCAAGGGAGCCGCTGCGAAGAAGATCCTGCGCAACGAGCCCCTGCCGATCCTGAATTCATAAAAAACTTGCCCCAAGGTGATGCCATGCTGAAGAAAATCCTCGATCTGCTGAGCTCCGACGAAAAGAAGGCGACGGACGTCAAGTATCCCGGCGTGCGCGACGCGGTGGACGGCAACACGGCCGTCATCCACGTCGAGCGCGAAGCCTCGGACGCCGCCGGCGCCTACCCGATCACGCCGTCGACCCAGATGGGCGAGTACTGGGCCGAAGAGGCCGCGGGCGGCCACCTCAACATCTCCGAGCGTCCGCTGATCTTCGTCGAGCCCGAGTCCGAGCACGCCGCCGCGGGCGTCACCGCCGGCATGGCCATGACCGGCCTGCGCGCGGTGAACTTCTCGTCGGGCCAGGGCGTCGCCTTCATGCACGAGTCGCTCTACGGCGCCGTCGGCAAGCGCCTGCCCTACGTGCTGAACATGGGCTGCCGCGCCATCACCAAGGTGTCGCTGAACGTGCACGCCGGCCACGACGACTATCACTGCATCGACGATACCGGCTTCATCCAGGTGATG
>DASVZI010000218.1:0-12108 GCA_036391735.1 Rhodocyclaceae bacterium | reverse complement strand
GATGACCTTCGCCTGCGTCGGCGAAGGCTCGACCAGGAAGACGACCAGGCTGCTCAGGGCGGAAGTGTCGATCATAGGAGGGGCTCGCGCGGAAAAGGCGCCATTCTAGCGAAAGCCCCATGCCGCCTGCGCCTTTTCTCCGGTCAGGCGCTCTTTTCGCTCACGCCGGCCGATTCGAAGCTGGCCATCTCGTTGATGAAGGCGCAGGCGGCGCGCAGCAGCGGCCAGGCGACCGCCGCGCCGGTGCCTTCGCCGAGCCTCATGCCGAGATCGACCAGCGGGGTCGCCCGCATCGCCGCCATCTGGGCGCGGTGGCCGGGTTCGGCGGAGGCGTGGCAGAACACCGCGTAGTCGAGGAAAGCGGGTGCAACCCGCGCGGCGACCAGCGCCGCGGCGCCGCAGATGAAGCCGTCGACCAGGACCACCAGCCCGGCCTGCGCGGCGGCGAGCATGGCGCCCGCCATCATCGCCACTTCAAAGCCCCCGAATTGCGAGAGTACCGTCAGCGCGCAGCCGCGCGAGCCGTCGAAGCGGTCGAGCGCCTTCGCCAGCAGGTCGCGCTTGCGCGCCAGCCCGGCGTCGTCGAGCCCAGTGCCGCGGCCGATGCAGGCGCCGAGCGGCGCGTCGGTCAGGCAGTGGGTGATGAGCGAGGCGGACGCGGTGTTGCCGATGCCCATTTCGCCGAAGCCGACGACCTGGCAGCCTTCCGCGGCCAGCTTCGCGACGATCTGCGCACCGCGTGCCATGGCGGCGTCGCGCTGCGCGGCCGTCATCGCGGGTCCTTCCAGGTAATTCGCGGTGCCGGGCGCGACCTTGGCGTCCACCAGATTGGCGCGCGGCCCGAAATCGTGGGCGACGCCGGCATCGACGACGGTGAGGCCGATGCCGTTGGTACGCGCGAAGACGTTGATCGCCGCGCCGCCGCCCAGGAAGTTCTCCACCATCTGCCAGGTCACGTCCTGAGGGTAGGCCGAGACGCCCGCCTTCGCCGCGCCGTGGTCGCCCGCGAAGACGACGATGTGCGGGTTCGCCAGCGTGGGGGAGAGCGAGCGGCGCACCAGGCCGATCTGCAGCGCCAGGTCCTCGAGTCGTCCGAGGGCGCCGAGCGGCTTGGTCTTGCTGTCGATCTTGGCGCGAAGCCGGGGCTCGAGGCTGCGGTCGACGGGCGCGACCGCGAATTGCGGGGATTGCATCCGATCCATCCTTTCAGTGGCACCGCGCGCACGATGCGCGCGGCGAAGCCCTTGCCACAGGCTTCGACGAAAGAACCCGGCAGGTCTTCTGGCTCCCGGATCGTCCGGAGCATCGCGCCTTCCCATCGGGGTGTTCCCCGACAGTGGCCGCCTTGCGGCATGCGACGTCCGTCCCCGGATACAGCGGCGGGCCCGCTGCCGATTTGCACGGCATTCCCTTGACCGGATCGCCGCGAATTATAGAGTCCCTTGCGGGACGAGACACGTCTGCCTGGGACTCTTCGCTGTGCTAGTCTGCGCCGCCATGAAGGAACTGATCGTCGGCGGTGCCCGCTCGGGCAAGAGCCGCCTCGCGGAGGCGCGGGCCGTGGAGTCCGGCCTCGCGGTCGTCTACGTCGCGACGGCCCACGCCCTGGATGCCGAGATGGCGCGCCGCGTCGCGCACCACCAGGCGCGCCGGCCGGCACACTGGCGCTGCGTCGAGGAGCCGCTCAAGCTCGCGCAGGTGCTGCGCGAGCATGCGGCGGCCGACGCCTGCCTGCTGGTCGACTGCCTGACGCTGTGGCTGAACAACCTGTTCTTCGCCGGCAAGGCCGCCGCGCAGGCCGAAGCCGGCGAGGCGATCGACTGCGAGCTGCTGCGCGGCGCGACCGAAGTGCTGCTGGAGACCCTGCCCGAACTGCCGGGCCGCATCATCCTGGTAAGCAACGAAGTCGGCTGGGGCATCGTGCCGATGCATCCGGTGTCGCGGCTGTTCGCCGACGAGCAGGGGCGCCTCAACCAGCGCGTCGCGGCGGCGTGCGACCGCGTGACGCTGGTGGCGGCGGGTCTGCCGCTGCCCCTGAAAGGATAAGCGACGGCTGCCCGGCGGAGCCGCTCAGTGGCCGGCCGCGAGCCCGACGACCGTCTCGAAGCCGCCCCAAAACATGCGCTTGCCGTCGAACGGCATCTTCGACGGATCCATCGCCTCCTTCAACTGCGGATCCTCCATGACCTCCTTGCTGATGCGGTCGCGGTCCTCCTTGCTGCGATAGACCACCCAGGCCAGCGCGACCACCTCGTCGTCCTTGAGCTGGACCGCCTGGGGAAACGAGGTCAGCTTGCCCGGCTGGACGTCGTCGCCGACCGAGTCGGAGTAATACAGCGCGCCGTGCCGGATGTGGGCATCGCCCCATTTGGCCGACATGCGCTTGTACGTTTCGAGCTGGGCTCGGGGAACGGGGATGACGATGGCGTCGATGTAGTGGGACATGGTCGGGACTCCTACGGGGTGGCCGTCACACTGACGGTCTCGAGGTTGAAGTAGGCCTGGTCGGACTGGATCTTCAGCACGTGCGTCCCCGCGGTCAGCGGGATCGCCGGCGTCGCGACCGTCTGGAAGGTGCACCATGAACCCGTTACCGGGACGAGCACCGGCCCCGCCACCTTGACGCCGTCCACCTCGACGTGGAACGCGACGTTGCTCGAGTAGTTGTTGGCGGCGCGTAGCTGCACCACGTAGTTGCCGGCCGTCGGCACGTTGATGGTGTAGTTCATCCACTCGCCGGTGGCGTAGTTGTTGACGACGTACGAGGCCGTGGGCGTCGCGTCGCAGGAGGCGATGATGTCGACCGCCTCGTTGGTCCGGTACTGGCCGCCCAGGTTGGTCGACGTCGTGTCGTAGTAGGCGACGTTCTGTCCGCCGAGGTCGAAGTTGGCCGCCATGAACGTGCCTGGAATCGCGATCGGCGTGCCGGTATAGGGCTTGCCCTTGTAGGTGCTCATGTAACCCGACGTCGTCGGGGTCGCGGTGGCCGTCACCGAGACCGAATTCAGGTTGAAGTACTGCTGATCGGAAACGACCTTCACGACGTGGGGCCCGGCGGTCATGTTGAAGGCCGGGGCCGGGACCGACTGGAAGCTGCACCAGGCTCCGGTGTTGGGTACCGGCACCGAGCCGGTGACCTTGACGCCGTCGACCTCGATGTGGAAGGCCGGCTGGGCGCTCGCGTAGTTCTGCGCCGCGCGCAACGCGAAGGTGTAGCTGCCGCTGGTGGCGGCGTTCACCGTGTAGTTCATCCATTCGCCGCTGGCGAAGTTGTTGACCACGTAGCCCCCGCCCGCGGAATCGCAGGAGCTGATGATGTCCACGTCCTCGCTGGTTCGGTACTGGCCGCCCAGGTTGCCCGGCGTGGTGTCGTAGTAGGCGACGTTCTGGCCGCCGCCGTCGAAGTTCTCGGCTTCGAAGCTGCCCGGCAGCGGGATCGGCGTGCCGGTGAAGGGCGTGCCCGCGTATCCAGACGTGCCGGTAGTGGTGCCGCCCGTCGTGCCGCCGGTGGTGCCGCCGGTCGTGCCTCCGGTCGGCGTGCCGCTGCCGGTCACCGTGCCCGTCGTGCTTGGCGTGACGGAGACCTGGGTCGGACCGCGCACGGTGCGGTCATAGTAGATGGTCGAGGAAACGCCGTAAGGGCCGTGGTAGTTGGGCAGCTTCAGGTAGACGTTGTAGCCCTGGTACATGTTCGGACCCGCGTAGTCGATCACCTTGACGCCGTTGATGTAGAGCGTCGTGATGCCGGCCGAGGTGTAGGACCACTTGGTGTGGAGCAGGATGTCGTACCACTGGTTCTTGGTGACCACCGTCGAACCCAGGGGGTCCTTGATGGTGAAGTTCTGCCGGCCCGGGCCGTCCGTCTGCGGGGTGCCCGCCCCGCCGTAGACGCGCGCCTGCCAGCCGGTCGGGCAGAGGTACATCTCGAAGTTCGGCTGGGTGTCGCCCGAGTAGACGCTGTGGAACTCCGGACCGATGTCGTAGCACTGGTCCGAACCCGTCGGCACGTGGAAGCCATTGGGGAAATAGACGGACGACCACCACCATTCGTCCGTCCCTTCGGCAGACTGGACGCCGAAACTCAGGTCGCAGCGTTCCCAGGTGCCGGAACCCGAAACGTTGGTGTCGCCGCTGAGCGTCGTCAGCGCGATGGCATAGGAGTCGGTGCGGGACGTCGTGACGTTGCTGGCGCGGCTGGAACTGGCGCACTGCAGGTTGGTGCTCCCCTGCGAGCAGCTGGTGCTGTTCTCGTAATCGCAGAACATGGTGGCCGGCGGTTCGGTCGGCGCGGGAAGGGTCGTCGTCTGAGCCAGCGCGGACTTGCCTGCGACCAGGAGGCCGGTGGACAGGAGACAAATACCAATGAGTCGTCTGAACATTGCGATCGCCTCGTTGCTGCGGCGGCGAACGGGTCTGGCCGCCGAATGGATTGCTGGGTGGAGTCCCCAGCGTAGCAAGCAGCTTTCCACTCCGGCATGCGCCAACAGGACCACGCGGGCCCGGACCGATTGCCGAATTAGGACAACAGACCTAGCGCAGTGCGACGAGTTTCGCGCCCAGCAGTACGAAGATCCCGCCTGCCGCCCGATCGAGCCAGGCGCCGAGTTTCGGGTTGCGCGCCAGCCGCTCGCCGACGCTTCCCGAGAACCAGCCGATGGCCCCGAAGATCAGCACCGTTTCGAGGGTGAAGACGAGCCCGAGCTGAGCCATCTGCCAGCCGGCGTGCCCGCGCCCGGCGTCGACGAACTGCGGCAGGAAGGCGAGGAAGAACAGCACCACCTTCGGATTGATCGCGTTGGCGACGAGTCCCTTGACGAACAGCTTCGCGGGACGCTCGCTCGGCGCTTGCGCCGGCGGTGCGCCAATCGGCCGCGCTTGGCGGATCGCCTGCGCACCGAGCCAGACGAGGTAGAGGCCGCCGATCACCTTCAGGGTCGCGAACGCGAGCGGCGAGGCGGCGATCAGCGCCCCGACGCCGAGCGCGGCGAGCAGCGTGTGGTTGAGGCAGCCGAGCGCGCAGCCGAGTCCGAAGGCGACGCCGGGCCTGCGGCCGCGCGCCATCCCGATCGACAGCACCATCAGGTTGTCCGGGCCGGGGGCCAGCGTGATGAGCACGGCGGCGGCGAGGAAGGCGGCGAACTGGGGCAGCGTCAGCAGGGCGTCCATGGCCGCGATTATGCCGCTGCCGGCAGCATGCCGCGCACGCTGTTGATGAACCAGACCCCCGTCGCGCGCCGCAGGTCGTCGACGCGCACCATGCCCTCCGCGATCTCGCCGCGCGCCAGCAACTCGGCCCGCAGGACGCCGGCCAGCAGGCCGCAGCCGAGCGGCGGCGTCAGGCGCCGGCCGTCGAGTTCGACGACGACGTTGCCGCGGGTGAACTCGGTGAGTTCGCCGCGCTCGTTCCACAGCAAGGTGTCGTCGCAGCCGGGCGGCGGCGCGCGGCGCGCGTAGACCTCTCGCCGCGTCGTCTTGTAGGCGAGGAATTCGTCGCCGCTGTCGATCGGATCGGCGGCGAGCGCGTAGCGCATCGCCGGCGGCGACGCCTCGAGCGCGAAAGCCTCGCACCGCGCGGCGCCGCCGCGGTCGAGCAGCAGGCGCACGCGCCAGGCACCCTGCGGATGCGCAGCTGCGAGCTCGTCGAGCGCGGCGTCGATGCGCGGCTCGTCGCAGGCGAAGCCGAAATGCGCGGCGCTGGCGCGCAAGCGGTCACGGTGGCGTTGGCGCAGCCAGTAGCCGCCGGCTTCGAGGCGCAGCGTCTCGATGAGCTCGAAGTCCGCCGTGGCGCGCAGCAGGAAACGGCGCTTCACCAGCCACTCGGCGTATTCGCCGGCCGGCGTCGAGTCGAGCACGATGCCGCTACCGACGCCGCACTCGGCTTCTCCGCGGAGCATGTCGAGCGCCACGGTGCGGATGGCAACGCTGAAGGTGGCCTGCCCGCCCGGGCGCAGCAGGCCGATGGCGCCGCAATAGGCGCCGCGAGGCGCATCCTCGAGTTGGGCTATCGCGCGCATCGCCGCGATTTTCGGCGCGCCGGTGACCGAGCCGCAGGGAAACAGCGCGGCGAACACGTCCGCCAGGCCGATGCCGGGGCGCGTGCGGCATTGCACGGTCGAGGTCATCTGCCACGCGCTGGGCAGCGCCTCGAGGCTGAACAGCGCCGGCACGGAAACGCAGCCGGTGACGGCGACGCGCGCCATGTCGTTGCGCAGCAGGTCGACGATCATCAGGTTCTCGGCGCGCTCCTTCTCGGACGCCCGCAGCGCCTGCGCCGCCTGCGCGTCGGCTTGCTCCCCGGCGCCGCGCGCCGCGGTGCCCTTCATCGGACGCGTCGTCAGGGTGCCGTCCGGCCGCCAGTCGAAGAAGAGTTCCGGCGAGACCGAGGCGATCTGCCAGGCGCCGCCGTCGAGATGCGCGCAGTAGCCGCCGGGCTGAGCGGCGCGCAGCGACTCGAACAGCGCGTCGCCGCTGCCGCGAAAGTCGGCGCGCAATCGCGTCGTGTAGTTCACCTGGTACCAGTCGCCGGCGGCGATGCCCCGGCGGATCGACTCGATGTTCTCCTCGATGCGCGGCCGCGGCGTTGCCATTTGCCAGGTGCCGCAGCAAAAGTCTGCACCGGCGTCCGCTCCCGCGTCGGCCGGCGCGTCGTAGGCGGCGAAGGCGGCCAAGGGAAGGGCGCCCGCCGGCGGCATGACCGACGAGGCGGTGTCGAAGGCAGGCGCTGCTTCGTAGGCGACGAAGCCCGCGACCCAGCGGCCGGCCTTCGCCTGCGCGTGCGCGGCGGCGATGACCGCTGCGACGTCCTCGAGGCGGCGAGCTTCGAGGACTGCAGCGGGGCGCGCAAAGGCGAGGCGGAGCCGCCCGCCCTCGGGCTGGGGGAAATCGATGCCGATCCTCATCGCCGCATCATGGGCAGCCGGGCAGCAGCGGCCGCAGGCGTTCCCAGTCGAGCGCGGCCTCGACGGCGTCGGCGAGGCGATCGATGTCCGCTTCACGGCGCGCGGCGAAATCGACCGGAGCGAGGCCGGGCGCGCCGGCCCAGGCCAGCAGCGCGGATAGCGCCGGCGGCTGCTCGAACAGGCCGTGGCAGTAGGTGCCGAGCACCTGCCCGTCGTCGGAGATGGCGCCGTCGGCGCGGCCGTCGTCGAGCATCACGGCCGGTCGCGCCAGCGCGGTGCCGCTCGTCACGCCCATGTGGATCTCGTAGCCGCGCATCGCCGGCGCGCCGTCGAGCGCGAGACGGCCGCTGACGTTGCGCAACTGTTTCTCGGCTTCCAGGGTCGTTTCGCAATCGAGGAAGCCGAGTCCCGCTGCGGATTCCGTGCCCCCTTCGATTCCGGCCGGATCGTGCAGCCGGCGGCCGAGCATCTGGTAGCCGCCGCACAAGCCGATCAGCTTGCCGCCGTAGCGCAGGTGGCGCCGCAGGTACGGCTCCCAGCCCTGCTCGCGCAGCCACGCCAGGTCGGCGGCGACGCTCTTCGAGCCGGGCAGCACGACGACATCGGCGGGCGGCGGCCGCTGGCCGGGGCCGATCCAGCGGAAGTCGACTTGCGGATGCAGGCGCAGCGGATCGAGGTCGCTGTGGTTGGAGATGCGCGGGAACACCGGCGCGACGACGCGCAGCGCCGCCTCGCCTTCGCGCTCGGCATGATGCTCGAGGGCATCCTCGGCGTCGAGGAAGAGGCCATGCAGGTAGGGCACGACGCCGAGCACCGGCCGCGCCGTATGCTGCTCGATCCAGGCGAGCCCGGGCTGCAGCAGGCCGATGTCGCCGCGGAAGCGGTTGACGATGAAGCCCTTGACACGCGCCTGCTCGGCGGGCGAGAGCAGCGCCAGCGTGCCGGAAAGATGCGCCAGCACTCCCCCGCGGTCGATGTCGCCGACGATGACGACCGGGATGTTGACGGCCTCGGCGAAGCCCATGTTGGCGATGTCGCGGTCGCGCAGGTTGACCTCGGCCGGGCTGCCGGCGCCCTCGACGATCACGCAGTCGAACTCGGCCGTGAGCCGCTCCCAGGATTCCAGCACGGCCGCCATCGCGGTGGTCTTGTAGTCGTGGTAGGCGCGCGCGTCGAGCTCGGACACGGCGCGGCCGTGGATGATGACCTGCGCGCGCTTGTCGGTGTTGGGCTTGAGCAGCACCGGATTGAAGTCGATGCGCGGTGCGATGCCGGCCGCCTGGGCCTGCAGCGCCTGGGCGCGTCCGATCTCGCCGCCGTCGGCCGTGACGGCGGAATTGAGCGCCATGTTCTGCGGCTTGAAAGGCGCGACGCGCACGCCCCGCCGGTGCAGGATGCGGCAGAAGGCGGCGACCAGCACGCTCTTGCCGGCGTCCGACGTGCAGCCCTGGATCATCAGGGCGGGTTTGCTGGTTCTCGTTCCGCGCATCGCGCGGATATTAACCGCGCCGGGCCGCCTCGATCGCCGCGATGTCGATTTTTCCCATTTGCATCATCGCCTCGAACGCGCGCTTCGCCGCCGCGCGGTCGGGATCGGCGAACGCCGCTGTCAGGGCACGCGGTGTGATCTGCCACGACAGGCCCCACTTGTCCTTGCACCAGCCGCAGACGTTCGCCTCGCCGCCGTTGTCGACGATCGCATTCCAGAGACGATCGGTTTCGGCCTGGTCGTCGGTGGCGACCTGGAACGAGAATGCCTCGCTGTGCCGGATGCCGGGACCGCCGTTCAGACCCATGCAGGGGATGCCCATGACGATGAACTCGACCACCAGGACCTCGCCCTGCTTGCCGGCAGGATAGTCGCCGGGCGCGCGATGGACGGCGCCCACCGCGCTGTCCGGAAAGGTGCTTGCATAGAACTGCGCGGCTTCGAGCGCGCCGCCGTCGAACCAGAGACAAACCCTGTTCTTGTCGATCATCTTGTCGGTCCTCGGGATGATTCGAGTGCCGTGCGGTCCCACCGGCCGAGGTCGGCAGCCGCTTCATAGCTGTCCTGCAGGAACGCCAGCACCGTCTCGTCCGGCGCAGGCGATTGGCGCACTGCCTCGTAGGGGAGGATGAATTCGCGGAAGACGCCGTCGTAATGCGCTTCGGCGGGACGCAGGCGGCGGTCCGCGTATCCCGGCGGTTCCGGATAGGCATACGCATAGAAGACCGGATAAGGCATCGCCTCGCTGCCGGGCCAGAAGCCGCAGCTGCTGACCTCGTGCGAGTAGGCGTCCCGCGTCACCCAATCGGGACAGTGCGGGATGCCGCCCGGATGCTCGGGCGCGGTGCGCCCGGAGAAGCGCGTCACCGCGAGGTCCGGACTGCCCCAGAAGAAGTGCACCGGGCTGCACTTGCCGATGAAGCGGCCGCGGAACCGCTTGAACAGGCGATCGGCCTGGACCAGGGCCAGCCAGAAGCGGTGCGCGTATTCGGCGTCATAGGCCGCATGCACCTGGTCCTCCTCGAAGGGGATCGCGTCGACGACTTCATTGGGTACGGCATGGATGGCGACGTCGATGCCGAGGGCAGCCAGCTGCGAGAACACGTCGCGGTAGAAGTCGGCGACGGAGCGGGGCTCGAGGCGCGAGCTGCGGGTTGCGCCGTCGCTGGTGCGGATCTGCAACTCATGGTCGATGAAGTCGAAATCGATCTGGAAGCTGCGCCGGCCGTCGGGAATCGGCGAGGTCGTCAGGCCGCGGGCGGTCACATAGAAGGGAACGTGCCACGAGTGATTGATCCACGGGCCGCGCGCAGCGCGGATCTTGCCGACGATCTGCAGCCACATGTGCAGCGTGGCGCAGGTGTCCTTCCAGGCGTCGAAGGGCAGGGGTGGCCAGGGCGTTTCGGCGTCGCGGGTGTCGCCGGCAGTCATGGCACTCTGACCGCGTGACACGGGCAGCGGTTCATCGACGGCATTCGGACTATGCAGGCGAAGGCCGGCTTAGAATTGCGGGCTTCTTCGTCGCCCGCCTATTCCATGCCCCCGTTGTCGCTTGCCGCTGCCGCCCTGGGTGGTGCGTTGCTGGATCGCCTGCTCGGCGAGCCGCGGCGCTTCCATCCGCTGGTCGGCTTCGGCCGGCTGGCGGACGAGACGGAACGGGCGTTGCGGCGCGGTGCGCCGGGCAGCGCCTTCGGCAACCGCCTGCGCGGCCTGGCGGCATGGGCGCTGATCGTCGTGCCGCCGGTGATTCTGGCGAAGATCCTTTGCAGTGAATCGCCGATTCACGGCGGCGTCGACGCCGTGCTGCTGTGGTTCGCCCTCGGCGGGCGCGCGCTCGGCGAACACGGTCGCGCCATCGCCGCGCCGCTGGCGGCAGGCGACCTTCCTGCCGCGCGCGCAGCGGTCGGCTGCATCGTCTCGCGTGAAACGTCCGAACTCGATGAAGAAGGCGTCGCCAAGGCCGCCGTCGAATCCGTGCTCGAGAACGGCAACGACGCCGTGTTCGGCGCGCTGTTCTGGTTCTTCATTGCCGGTGGTGCGGGGGCGCTGCTGTACCGCCTCGCCAACACGCTCGACGCCATGTGGGGCTACCGCGACGCGCGCCGCGTCTACTTCGGATGGGCGGCGGCGCGCATCGACGACGTCCTCAACTTCGTCCCCGCGCGGCTCACCGCGCTGACCTACGCGCTGCTTGGGCGCACCGGCGTCGCCATCGCCTGCTGGCGCACGCAGGCGGCCACCTGGAGCAGCCCCAACGCCGGGCCGGTGATGGCATCCGGCGCCGGCGCTCTCGGCGTCTCGCTCGGCGGTCCGGCGATCTACCACGGCGCCGAGGAATGGCGCCCGCCGCTCGGCGCGGGCGATGCCCCGACGGCGGCGCACGTGGTGCGCGCCGTGGCGCTGGTCGAGCACGGCCAATGGTTGTGGCTCGCGCTGTGCGGCCTGGCAGCGACGGGAGTCGCCTATGCTTGAGCACGGCGGACGGCTGCGCGCGGCGGCGAAGCGCTGGGGCATCCCGCTCGCCGACTGGCTCGACTTGTCGACCGGCATCGCGCCGCACGGCTATCCGGTGCCGACGCCTTCGGCCTACAGCTGGCGCTGCCTGCCCGAGGAGGGCGACGGCCTGGAGGAGGCGGCTTCCGCCTATTACGGCAGCACGCGCCTGCTGGCGCTGCCTGGTTCGCAGGCGGCCATCATGGCGCTCCCCAGCTTGCGCCCGCGCGGCACCACGGCGATCCTGTCGCCGACCTATGGCGAATATGCCGCGGCCTGGCAGGCAGCCGGCCACGCCGTGCGCTTCTTCGTGCCGGACGAACTCGAAAACGTGGCGGCCGCCTGCGATGCCGTGATTGTCGCCAACCCCAATAATCCTACTGGCGCACGCTTCGCGCGCGCACCCCTGCTCGAGGCCGCGCGCACGCTGCACGTCCGCGGCGGCAAGCTGATCGTCGACGAAGCCTTCGCCGACGCCGAGGGCGAGGAGTCGCTGGCAACGATCGCCGGTAGCCATGAAGCGCCCAACCTCGTGGTGCTGCGTTCGCTCGGCAAGTTCTTCGGCCTCGCCGGTGCGCGCGTCGGCTTCGCCATCGGCCGCTCCGCCGTGCTCGAACGGCTCGCCGCAGCCATCGGCCCGTGGGCCGTCGCGCATCCGGCGCGCGAGGCGGCACGGGCCGCACTCGCCGATGCCGCCTGGCAGCGCGAACAGCGCGAGCGCCTGCGCGCGGCGTCGGGGCGGCTGGAGCGTCTGTTGATGGATGCGGGCCTTGGCGCTTCCAGCGGCACCGCGCTGTTTCGCTACCTCGTCACGCCGCGTGCGCCGGAGATCGCGGAATTGCTGGCCCGGCAGGGCGTGCTGGTGCGCTCCTTCACCGGGCCGTGCGCGCTGCGCTTCGGCCTGCCGGGCAGCGAGGCCGAATGGGAGCGGCTGGCGGTGGTGCTGGGTCGATCTGTCTGACGAAGACCGGACGCGCCCGCAACTCGCATTGCCCGTCCTTCTTGTTCCGCTCGGTCATCGCCGGTATTATTAGCGTTTTCTAATATTCGCCCACGGAGAAACGATGAGCACGGAACGCTACATCCGTATCCTGGCCGGGACGATGGTTCTGCTGTCTCTCGGCCTCAGTCAATACGCCGGCCAGGTCGACCTGACGAAGTTGTCGTGGCTGTGGTTCACCGCCTTCATCGGGCTGAACCTCCTGCAATCCGGCTTTACCGGCTTCT
>DASVZI010000217.1:0-5163 GCA_036391735.1 Rhodocyclaceae bacterium | reverse complement strand
AAGGACAGCAGCGTGATGCCCTCGAAATTCTCGACCGTCAGCACCGCCGGCAAGGTCGCCGCCAGCGCCGGGCTCGCGACCGGGAACACCACTTCGTTGAACAGCAGCGTCGCGCCGGGCGGAGCCGTGTCGGGCGAGACGTAGCGCAAGGCCAGGTCGATGTCCTCGCGCTCCAGGTCAACCATGCGGTTGTCGGCGGAGATCAGCACGTCGAGATCGGGTTCGGCCTCCTGGAACGCCGCCAGGCGCGGCACCAGCCAGAGCGACGAGATGCCGACCGCCGCCGAGACCGTGACGCGCGGCCGTCGCCTCGCCGCCTTCAGCCCGGCGCATACCTCGGCCAGCCGCGTCAGCATCTCCGACGCCGCGCGCTGCAGCGCTTCCCCTTCCGGGGTCAGGACCAGGCGCCGCACCTCACGCCGGAACAGCTGGACGCCCAGTTGCTCTTCCAGCGTCTGGATCTGACGGCTGATGGCCGACTGGGTAAGGAACAGTTCGGCCGCCGCCTTGGTGAAGCTCAAGTGCCGCGCCGCCGCCTCGAAGCCCTTGAGCGGGTCCAGCGACGGCAGGGATCGCAATTCATTCATGCGTATTCCTCATGACCCGGATACGAATTCATCGTTTGTCCGACCGTATTGTCGCCCATATCCTGCGACTATGGATGCCGATTGCTCATGAAGGAAACGACGATGGCAACGATCACGCAAGAGACTCGGGTGGAGTTGTCGGCCCGCGAGGCGCTGACGCTGGGCAGCCTGCCCGGAGGACTCCTGACCTGCGCGAGCGGCGAAGTCTGGATCACCGTCGACGGGGAAGGCCGCGACGTCGTGCTCGGACCGGCCAGCAGCCACCGGATCGAATCCGACGCGCCCGTTGTCGTTTCGGCCTTCGCCGATTCCGTGCTCAGCATCCGTCGCGCCGTTTCGCCCCACCCGTCCATCCTGTGAGGAGACTTCCATGCCCTATCTCGACATCAAGCTCTCGGGGCCCTGCCTTCCCGGCAATGCCCAGAAACTCGCCGCCTGCATGACGGAGCTCGCGGTTCACGTCCTGCGCAAGGAGCGCGAGGTGACGGCAGCAACGGTCCAGTGCACGCCGCCCGGCCATTGGACGATCGGTGGATGCCCGATCGACGAACAGGGCATCACGAGCTTCTTCCTGGAGATCAGCGTGACGACGGGCAGCAACACGCCGGAGGAGAAGCGCGCCTTCGTCGGCTCGGCCTTCAAGGCGGCCGAGCGCATCCTCGGGCGCCTCGCCCCGGCCAGCTACGTCGTGGTGCGCGAGATACCCGGCGATTCGTGGGGCTACCACGGCCTCACTCAACAGGCGCGGCGCCTCCAGCGCATCGCGATGGAGGCCGTGGCATGAGCACCGCGCTCGTCGTCATCGACATCCAGAACGATTACTTCCCCGGCGGCAAGCTGATCGTCGAGGCCGCCGACGAGGCCGCGGCGAACGCCGCGCGCCTGCTTGCCGATTTCCGGTCCCATGGCCGGCCGGTGGTCCACGTCCAGCACCTGACCCGGAGAGCGAACGCCGGCTTCCTGATGCCAGGTACGGCGGGCGCCGAAATCCACGCGGCCGTTGCACCGATCGGCGGCGAGACCGTGGTGGTCAAGCACTTCCCGAACAGCTTCCGCGAAACCACGCTGCTCGAGGAGCTGCATCGCGTCGGCGCACGGCAGTTGGTGGTGGCTGGCATGATGACGCACATGTGCATCGACACCACGGTGCGCGCCGCCTTCGACCTCGGCTTCAGGGTCGTCCTCGCGCACGACGCCTGCGCGACGCGATCGCTGCGCTTCGGCGAAACGATCGTTCCCGCCGCGCAGGTTCACGCGTCATTCGTCGCCGCCCTGGACGGATTGTTCGCCGAGGCGAGGCGCGTGGCGGATCTCGTGGAAAGCTGACAGGACAGGCGCCGCGGCGTCACTCGCGATTCGCGAAAGCCGCCGTATCCGCCATGGTGCCCCGGCACCCGGCGGCGCCGCACATGCAGGCCCAGTCCGAAAAGGCCTCCTTCTCGGACTGCACGTCGAGCCGGTAGTCCCACACCAACTCCTCGCCCTTCTTCACCTTCCTGATCGCGTAGAGCCAGGCCCGGGGCAGCACGCCGTCGTCTTCCTCGAACAGCTCGCAGTTCGGCTCGCAGGCGTGGTTGGCCAACGCAGCCCAGCCCGCCCCGTCGATGCCCGAGCCGTCGGACAGGCGCACGAACCGGGTGATGCCGTCATCCCCGAGGTCCGGCAAGTCCCCCTTCTCGTACCGCTTACCCTTGTATTCGATCAATCGCTCGCCCGCATCCAGATCACGGGCCGCGAACAAGCCCATGCCGTGCAAACCGCTCTTCTTCGCGACAACCTTCGACACCATCACAACCTCATCAGCGTAACGGGAACCCGGAGCATACCCTGTCGGCATGGTTGCCGGGGGCTCCTGTCAAGCCGCCATCGTCGGTACGATGAACTCGCCTTCGAGGACAATCGCCTTGGCGCGCAGCAGTTCGTCCTGCAGCCAGGCCGCCAGGGCATCGGCTTGCAGGCCGAGGATGCGGGCGCCGACATCGCTGAAGAACGGGACGCTCGCGACGTAGGACTCGAGCTCCGAGCGCTTCAGGCGCCCGATGTCCAGCAGGTTGAACGTCATGCAGGCCTTGAGCGCGTTCCTGGCCATGCGCGCCGGGTCCTGCTCGAAGGCGGCGAGGCGCTTGTAGGCGCGATCGAGGGCGGCGCCGACATCCTCGAAGGGCGCGCCGTGGCCGGGGATGACGATATCGACCGCGAGGCGACCGATCATGTCCAGCGTCTCGCGCGTAGCCTGCAGGGCGCCGGGCCTGCCCATCACTTCGCCGAAGACGATGCCGAAGCCGTCGCGCCAGAGCGCGTCACCCGAGATCAGGATGCGGCGCTCGTCGCAGTGGAACACCAGCGCCTCCATGTCGTGGCCGGGTGCATGCCAGGCGCGCCATGCCAGGCCGCCCATGCCGAACTCCTCGCCGGGACGGATCACGGCATCGTGGCGGAAGCGGTCGCCGCGCTGGCGGGCGGGCGTCAGCAACAGCGCTTCCTCGTCCCATGCCGCGACATGTTCCTCGATGCCCGCCGGGATCGCGATCTCGCAACCGAAGGCGCGCTGCAGGGAGGCGTTGCCGCCGATGTGGTCGGAATGAGAATGGGTGTTGACGAGCCGCACGAGCCGGCGGCCGCCGAGCGCCGCGCGCACCAGGGCTTCGGTCTGCCCGGCGTGGCCGACGTAGCCGCTGTCCACCAGCGTCGCCGCGTCGCCGTCGAACGCGAGGATATTGTTCGAGGACAGCCAGCCGCGCTCGATGACGCGCAGCGCCCCGGGCAGCCGCAGTGCCGTCACGCGCGTTTCACGGCCAGCGCGCGGGCGACCTTGGAGCCGGTCTCGCGCCCGAGTTGCGCCGAAATCCAGGCGCCCGCGTCTACGAGCTTGTCGAGATCGACGCCGGTGTCGATGCCCAGCCCCCGCATCAGCCAGACGACGTCTTCGGTGGCGACATTGCCCGACGCACCGGCCGCATAGGGACAGCCGCCGAGCCCGGCGACCGACGAATCGAAGACCGCGACGCCGGTTTCCATGGCGGCGAAGATATTGGCGATCGCCATGCCGTAGGTGTCGTGGAAGTGCCCGGCCAGCTTCTTCAGCGGCACCCGCTTGCCGACCGTCTCGATCATTTCGCGCGTCGCGCCCGGCGTGCCGACCCCGATGGTGTCGCCGAGGCTGATCTCGTAGCAGCCCATCTCGAACAGCGCCCACGCCACGTCGGCCACGGCCTTGGGAGTCACCTCGCCCTGATAGGGACAGCCGAGCACGCAGGACACGTAGCCGCGCACGAGGACGTCCGCCTTCTTCGCCGCCTCGACCACCGGCTTGAAGCGCGCCAGCGACTCGGCGATCGAGCAGTTGATGTTCTTCTGCGAGAACGCCTCGGACGCGGCGCCGAACACCGCGATCTCGGTGGCGCCCGCCGCGAGCGCAGCTTCGAGGCCCTTCTCGTTGGGCACCAGCACGGGATAGGAAACCCCTGCGCGCCGCTCGAGCCGCTTCATCACCTCGGCCGCGTCAGCCATCTGGGGCACCCACTTGGGCGAAACGAAGGCCGTCGCCTCGACGGTTTTGAGCCCAGCGTCGGCAAGCCGCGCGATCAGGCCCAGTTTGGTCTCGGTGGCTACGGATTGCTTCTCGTTCTGCAGCCCGTCACGCGGGCCGACTTCGACGATCTTGACGCGGCGGGGCAGGGGCATGTCAGGGCCGGGCGGGTTCGAATTCCAGCAATTCTGCCCCATCCGCCACCTGGTCGCCGACGCTGAAGCGGAAGGCCTTCACGACACCGGCCGCCGGTGCGGCGATCGTGTGCTCCATCTTCATCGCCTCGAGGATCATCAGGGGCGAGCCCTTCTCCACCTTGTCGCCGGCCTTCGCGACGAGTGCAATCACCTTGCCGGGCATGGGCGCCGTCAATCCGCCTTCGGCGCCGCCGCCCTCGCCGGCATGGAACAGCGGATCGATCGCGGCAAAAGCGAAGCCGCGGCCGTGCAGGAAGACATGCCGCCTTTCTCCGGCAACGACGACGGTCGCATTGATGCGCCGGCCGCCGAGATCGGCGCGCAGCTGGCTGCCCGGCAGCATTTCGCCCGACGCGTGCGTGCGGTGTCCATCCAGTTCCAGTTCGAAGTCGGCGCCCGCGTAGGCGACGCCGACGCTCTTCTCGGTGTCGCCCGCGCGGAACGCCAGGCTGCGGCGCGCCGCGCTGTTGATGCGCCAGCCGTCACGCAGGTGCCAGGGCGAGTGCGGGTCTTCGTCGCCCGCCGCCTGGACGCTGCCCTGCGCGCGCTCACGCAGCAGTTCGGCCAGCGCCGCGGCAAGCCAGGCTTCGCGCGGCGGTTCGGCCTGGCCGTCGGCGAACAGGAAATCCTTCTCGCGCTCGATGAGGCCGGTGTCGAGATCGGCGTGGGCGAAGGCGGGACAGGCGACCAGCCTCGAGAGGAAGCCGACGTTGTTCGCGACCCCGACGACGCGGTACTGCGCCAGCGACTGCAGCATGCGCGACAGGGCGCGTTCGCGCGTCTCGTCCCAGACGATCAGCTTGGCGATCATGGGGTCGTAGTGCGGCGAGATTGCGTCGCCCTGTTCGAC
>DASVZI010000216.1:0-12633 GCA_036391735.1 Rhodocyclaceae bacterium | reverse complement strand
CGCGCCGGCCCGAGCCGCACCACCAGCGTCCGCTTGCCGGCCTTGGCATCGGCGCGCGCATCGGGAAACTGGTTGATGTACAGCACGTTGGCCACCAGCAACGCGAAGCCGAGGCCCGCCGCCAGCGGCGCAAAGGCAAAGCCGCGCCGCTGCACGAAGTCGGTGCCGACGACGATCAGCACCCAGCCGGCCGTCACCGAAAATTCGCCAAAGCCGCGGCTGACCGCATGCAGCGGCGGCGCCGAGTAGCCCCACCCGACCAGCAGGCCGCAAACGCCGATCAGCAGCAGGCCGGGCGCGCTGTGCGCCGTGAGCCACAGGCCGGCGGGAATCACCGACAGCAGCAGCGCGTAGCCGAAGATGCCGGTGGCCGCGAGCGAGATCACGCCGTTCTGGATGAAGCGGCTGCCGCCGGTGAAGGGGAAGATGCGATCGAGGTTGGCCGCGTCGGTTCCGTTCTGGGCGTCAAAGTAGTCGTTGAGCACGTTCACGGCGGCATGGGCGACCAGGGCGAAGAACAGGGTCAGGGTCGCCGTGGCCGCATCGATGCCGACGCCGCTGGCCGCCGCGCTGGCGAGTCCCAGCAGGCAGCCGACGAAGGTGACGCTGAGGAACGCCGGGCGCGTCGCGGCGAAGTAGCGCAGCAGCGGGTTCGGGAGTGCCGCGAGAGAGGGTTCGAGCGGTGCGGTCATCGCGCCTTCCATTCGGAGAGTCAGTCGGATGCCTCTCTCATGGCAAGTCGCCGCGGCGGAACACCTCGTATCCGACGGCGGCACTGAGGAAGCCCAGTGCCGCAGGATAAACGAGCGCGAACAGTTTGTAGCCCCCGACGCCGAAGGTGTCGAGGATGACGTAGGCCGACGGCCCGAGCACGATCAATTGGGGATCGAACAAGGCCAGCGCGGCGGTGCGGAAGACCTGCAAGGGATTGGCCAGCGCGATGCCGACCGCCACCTCGGGCGCGACGCGGCCCTGGATCATCAGCCCCAGCAGGATCAGGTCGAGGAACAGCAGCAGCGTCAGCCACACCAGGAAGGCGGCGCCCTGCGCCATATCGGTGCTGCGTGCAAGGGCGGAGATCAGCATGCCGAGCCCGAGGAAGCACAAGGCCATCGCCGCCAGCAGCGCGGTGTAATAGCCGAAGATGTCCCAGGGGACTTCGATGCCCATGACCACCGCGGCGCCGACCGCGCCCACCATGGCGAGGAACACCGGCGCGAAGATCAGCACGTAGCGGCCGATCAGCTTGCCCCAGAACCACGCGACCAGCGAAACCGGCAGCGACAGCAGGTATTCGAACACGCCGGCTTCGCGGTCCCCGGCGACCGAACGCACGGTGGTGAGGAGGACGAAGATCGGCAGGATCGCCATGGTGAGCTGGATGTAGGTGACCAGCAGGCGCGACAGGCCGACGAAGCCGAGCACGCGCGATTCGGTGAGTCCGAAGACGAACAGCAGGCCGACGATGCCGCCGAACACCAGGGTGTAGATGTAGAACCAGCGCGCGCGCAGGGTTTCGGCGATGTCGAGTTTGGCGGTTAGCCAGAGTTGGTTCATTTCAGTTGCTCTTCAATTTGGTTGGCTGACGACCGCCGAGGGCGACGGGGCGCGTTCAGGTGCAGTCGCCGGCTGGCGACCCGCCGAGGGCGACGGGGGAGTGCCGACGCTTCGTGTCCCCCGGCGCCGAAGATCGAGAGGCCGGCGCCTCCTCCTTTACCTACGCGTCGGCACTCCCCCGCCACCCGCGGCTTGATGCTTTTGCCCTCGGGCGGCAACCACCGTTCCTGGGCAGATGGGGTGCCCTGCTTCGCGCAGGTAAAGGAGGAGGCGGACGCCTTATCGCCCTTGTCCGCCGGGGGACACGGAGCGCAGCAGGTCACCCCGTCGGACCGAGCAGAGCAGAGCATCCGAGCATCGCCTTTCATCTCACTTCCCCTTCGCCAACACATGCTCCCGCATGGTCTCGAAGTCCACCGACCCCGCCATCGGCATCGCCACCGCCCCGAAGTCGTACCCCATCGGCGACTCCTTGCCGCCGATGAACTGCGCACTGCGGGCATCGAGCCAACGCACGGAATCGGGACGGCTGCCGACGTCCGCCACCCATATCCGCGCAGCCGCGTCGCGGCCCCAGGCCTGGTCGGCCAGCCAGAAGGCGGCGCAGCCGATGTCGTCGAAGCTGAAGTTCGAATTCTTGGGACCGCCCCGCACCTGCGCGGCAAAGCGGCGATCGGAAATGACCATGCGGCAGCGCGTGCAGGTGTCGCGGTCCCACTTGATCTCGGCCATGCCCTCCGGCACGGTGGAATGGCTGCAGCCGGCGAGCAGCGCCGCCAGCGGGCTCACGGCGAAACCGGCGGCGATGGCGTCGGCGATGAAGCGGCGGCGATTCACGCGGCGGCCTCGGTCATGGAAACATGGTCGATCAGCGCGACGTAGCGCGACAGCATGCCGACGAAGCGCAGCCGGTCCGGCCCCGCGATCTGCCCCTCCCACTCGATGCCGTGGCCGAGGTCGGAGAACGACCAGTGGGCCAGCGCCTTCGCCAGCGCGGGTTCGGGGCGCTTGACCGTGACGCGGCAGTCGAGCCTGCCGGAAAGCGAGACGTCGTCGGCAACCCGGTCGTCCAGCACCACCTTGCCGAGATCGAGTTCGATGACGCGATTCACCAGGCTCGACACCTCGTCGAGCCGGTGGCTGGAAATCAGCATGGTCGCGTCGTCCTGGCGATGCGCGAGCAGGTCGAAGAAGATCTTGCGCGCCTCGGGATCGAGGTTGGCCGCCGGCTCGTCCATCACCAGCACCTTCGCCTCGCGCCCCAGCGCGATGGCGATCAGGATCTTCTGCTTCATGCCGCCCGACAGCTTGACGAACTGGCGGTCGGCGATCGGCGCGACCTCGAGGCCGAGCCGGGCGGCGATGTCGACGATGCGCGCCGGGTCGGTGCCGCACAGCGAGGCGGAGAAGTCGATGAGGCGGCCGACGGACATGCGCAGCGGCGGCGGCAGCTGCGGCACGAAGCCGACCAGGCCGAGCAGCGCGGTGCGCTCTTTGCGAGGATCGCGCCCGTCGATCAGCACTTCGCCGTCGCAGACGTATTCGCCGAGCAGACAGCGGATCAGCGTCGTCTTGCCGGCGCCGTTGGACCCGATCAGCGCGATGCGCTCGCCGAGCCCGATGTCGAGGGAGATGCCGTCGAGCACGCGCGCGCGCTTGAAGGTCTTGGAGACGTTGCCGAATCGGATCATGGAGGAAATCTAAGCGTCAGTCAGGCCCTTGGCCTTGATTCAAAGCAGTTTCGAGAGGCCCTTGACGTCGAAGCGAAGCGCGCCCGTCGGGCAGGCATCGACGCAAAGACCGCAGCGGGTGCAGTCGGGACCGATCGCGACTTCGGTGTCGGGCGCGCGTCCCT
Source organism: Rhodocyclaceae bacterium (assembly GCA_036391735.1). Taxonomy (GTDB): domain Bacteria; phylum Pseudomonadota; class Gammaproteobacteria; order Burkholderiales; family Rhodocyclaceae; genus Nitricoxidireducens. The sequence goes on along the minus strand of DASVZI010000216.1, from coordinate 9,221 downwards.
TGATGACCGTCTCCAGCACGTGCGGCACCAGGCAGACCTTCCGGCAGTCTCCCTCGTGCAGGCAGGGGTCGAGGCGGTATTTGACACGCAGCGGCGAAAAGATTCCCACGACGGCGTAGGTCAGCCCGATCGGGCAGGCGTAGCGGCACCAGGCGCGCCGCACGAAGAAGACCTCGAACGCCAGCAGCGCCAGCACCCACAGCAGCGCCAGCCCCGGCCCGTAGATCAGCGCGCGCGAGAGTATCCCCGTCGGCGAGATGGCCTCGAACACGGTGTAGCCGGTGGCCGCCGCCAGCAGCGCGAAGATCACCCAGAAGACGGTGCGCAGCCAGCGGTTGATGTGCTGGTCGGACACCAGCTTGTGGTGCACGAGCTTGAGATGGAGCTTCTCCGCGAACTCCGCCAGCAGGTGGTAGGGACAGACCCACGAGCAGAAGCTGCGCCCGCCGAGCAGCAGCCAGCCGACGAACACGGTCGACGTGCCGATCACGAGGTTCACGATGATGTGCTTGTGGGCCAGCATCACCTGCAGCGCGGAGTTGAGGTCGATCATGTGGAAGCCGACGAACCTCGACGCCGTCAGGGCGCCCTCCAGCAGCTGAACGTCGAAATGGTAGGAGACGACGAACAGAAGGTTGACGACGATGAGCGTGATCCAGCGGCGGTTGCGCCACTTGTGGGACTCCTGCTTGTGGCCGCGCACGTGGGCGCGCATCGCCTGCAGTTCCTCCTTGTTGCGCACGCGCTTGAGCTCGTGCACCTGCCTGGCGCGCTCGCTCACGGGGCCGCCCTTCCTCGGCTCCCGGCCGAGCATGATGAGCACTTGGTCGAGCAGCCGCTTCATGATTTCCAGACCTCCCGGGAAACGACCTCGATGCACCCGGGCTCCACCGGACAGATCATTTCGCAGACGCCGCAGCCGATGCAGGGCTCGTGCACCACCGGCTGCCGCCGCTGCGAGCCGTCGGCGAGCGTCACCGTCTCCATCGAGATGGCCTTGTCCAGCGGGCATTCGCGCACGCAGAGGTCACACTCGGGGATGTCGTAGGGATGGTCGGCGATGCGCATCGGCTTCCAGCGATCGACGTCCATGTACCGCATGCGGCCTTCGAATTCCGGACCGCGCACCTGTCCCTTGAAGCCCTGCCCCTTGGCGGCCAGGCAGCTTTCCGGACGCACCAGCCGCGCCACGCCCATGCGTTCGTGCAGGTTGAGCGTGTTCTCCGCGTCGTGCTCCTTGGCCTTGAGGATCGGCTTCGCCGCCAGCTTCTCGCCGGGGCGCTCGGCGAAGAACGCCGGCTTCTTGTAGGTCAGCGCGCCGGTCGGGCAGGCGAGGATGCACTGCGCGGCGTCGCAGGAGAAATCGCAGGCCTGTTCGCGCGCGTCGATGTACGGGACGCCGAGGCCGAAGCCGTCGACGATGTCGGCGAGCTTGATCGCCTGCACCGGGCAGACCTGGACGCATTGCCCGCACTTGATGCAGGAGGCCAGGAAGTCGTGCTCGTCGAGCGCGCCGGGCGGGCGCAGCCGCTGCCGCTTGGCGTAGGCGAGCGGCAGGTAGCCGGACAGCGCAGCGCCCAGCACGCCGCCGGTGAGCAGCACGGTGCGGAGGAAGCGGCGGCGGGCCTGCTGCTTGCGTTCGCGGGAGGGGGCGGCTTTGGGTTCGGTGCTCATGTCCGTGTTCCGAGGAGACCGTCGGCTTGCGACCGCAAAGTGGCAGCACCTTGGCGAGTGGTCGCCGGCTTGCGACCCGCCGAGGGCGACGGGCGGTCGCCGACGCTTCGTGTCCCCCGTCGGTCGCTGGCGCGACCTCCTCCTCCTTTACCTACGCGTCGACGACCACCCGCCACCCTCGGCTCGAGGCTACAGCTGGTACGACGCCCCGCGCTACGCGTGCTGACGGCCGTTCCCCGGGCCGATGGGGTGCCCTGCTGCACGCAGGTAAAGGAGGAGGCGGACGCTCTATCGTTCTTGTCCGCCGGGGGACACGGAGTGCAGCAGGGCACCCCGTCGGTCCGCTCAAGCGCAGACGACACGAACATGAAACTCATCCCACCGTCTCCGGCCGCCGATACCGCGGATGCTCGTCATGAAGCTGCAGTTCAGGAGTGGACAACGGCGCCAACCGCTCGAGGAAGTCCAGCAGCTCCATCACCGGCGACAGCAGGAAGAACCGCGCCTCCGGCGTCTCGATCCAGATGCGATCGGCGAAGGCGTACTGGTCGTGCGGCTTGTCGCCGATGCCGTCGCCGTTGCGATCGAAGCCCTGGTAGGTGTCGTAATAGTTGCCGTCGTAGTGGTTGGCGCCGCCCTTGCCGCGTCCCGACTGGATCACGTCGGTGACGTTGCCCTCGAAGATGTTGTCGGTGAACTCGTTGCCGCCCAGCTCCGAGGTGAAATGGACCGCCACGCCGTTGTAGGCGAAGCGGTTGTGGCGGAACACGATCGAGCTGTTGGGCTGGAACGGCGACAGGTCGGAACCGACGGCGACGGCGCAATAGACGAGGTCGTTGTTCTCGATGATCGAGTCCGACGACTCCTTGAAGCCGATGCCCATGCCGGCCGCCCCGGTGGCGTGGGAGATGATGTTGTTGCGCAGGTTGACCCGCTCGGTGTACATCATGTACACGCCGACCGTGTTGTCGTAGAACCGGTTGTTCTCGACATCGTTGTCGTTGGAGAACATGAAGTGGATCGAGTAGCGGCTGCGCCGGCCGACGTTGCCGCGATAGACGTTGTGGTTGGAGTACCAGGCCACCATGTCCCGCGAATCGACCACCTCGTTGTTCTCGATCAGGTTCCAGTCGCTGTACCAGAGCCGGATGCCGTCGCCGCGCATGGCGAGCTCGTGCGACTTCGAGGTCACGTAATTGCCGCGCAAGGTGTTGTGGTTCGACTGCTTGAGGTCGATGCCGAACAGGCAGTTGTCGATGCGCAGCTTCTCGACGGTGTTGCCGTTGCCGCGTATGTCGAGGCAGGAATCGTCCGTGTCGTAGGAATCGCCGGAACCGGTCAGGTGCAGGCCGACGAGCTTGGAGTTGTCGGCCGCCAGCAGGAACACCGAGCCCTTGTCGCCCGCGTCGATGGTGACCTTGCCGCCGCCGTCGATGGTGAGCGGCTTGTCGACGCGTACCGGCCCGGCATAGAAGCCCGGGGGAGGCTTCAGCACCGAACCGGCGGGTGCCGCGTCGACAAGTTCCTGGAACGGCCGCAGCGAGCGCACGCGCGGGTCGCGCTCCTCCAGCGAATAGACCGGCTTGGGGCGATCGACGTCGGCGCGCGGGCCGCCGTGCGAATTGGAAAGCTGCGCCCGCGGATCCTCCTTCTCGGCGGAATCGTCGAGGATGATCTGGCTGCCCGCCGGTCCGGCCACGGCCAGGAGCAGGAGCAGCGACGCGAGACGGCGCACGGCAGGCTTCATCGGCGCTCCGATCAGGCCTCGCCCTGCTCCCGCATCTGCTTGCGGCGCATCAGCAGCGCCGGCACCAGGCAGACGAACATCAGCACCAGCAGGCCGTATCCCCAGTACGGATAGGAGTAGGTCGAGAACTGCGCGACCTTGCCCTCGCCGAACACCGTCGGCATGAACGGCTTTACGGTGAAGGCGCCCCAGGGATGGAGGTTGTGGCCGAAGAACCAGAGCCAGCCGGCGTAGGTGATGACGAAGAACAGCGGCAGCAGCGCCGGGACGAGGGCCAGCACCAGCGAGAAGGCGCGGATGCGCGCCACGCCGGCGACGACCACCGCCATGGCGACGATGATGCCGACGATGGCGACGTGCGTCACGCTGCGGACCGTCTCGCCCCAGCCGGCGATCTTGGCCGGTTCGTTGAAGTAGGTCAGCGCATCGTGCACGTAGCTCTCGATGTGGGCGTTGAGGTGGCCGAGCACGTACTGGTCGACCAGCATCCAGGCGGCCACGGCGGTGAAGCCGGCGGCGAGCGCCAGCGGCCGCTTCTTGCGCTGCGACTCGGGGATCATGAAGGCCAGCAGCATTACGGCGAAGAAGCCGAAGAAGAACTTCGCCAGCGGCTTCTCGACCGGCGCACCCGTCGAAATCGGGAACATGCCGACGTAGTGGTTGATGGTGTTCATCTCATGGACGCAGTCGAGGCCCTCGGCCCCCTTGTTCACGTCCTGCTTGGCGTCGAGCACCGGGTTGTAGCGCGCGACCTGGTCGTCGAGATCCTGCTGGGTGACCTCGTCGGCGCGCCGGCCGGAGCCCTGCACGCTGCAGCCGTTGAAGACGCCGTCGAAATGAAAGTGGATGCGAATGCCTTGCGGGAAGGCATCCTTCGGATAGTTCGGCGCGGTCAGCGACACCCACCAGATGGGCGCGAAATAGGCGACGATCATCGCCACCAGCGCGATGCCGGTCAGTCCGGCGATCAGCTTGTCCTGCTTTCCTTGGTCTTGCATGTGCCTTCTCTATCGACTGCCGGGCGCTCAAACGTCGGCCCGAAAAAGGCGCCCGTCCAGGGGAGGCGGACGGGCGCAAATGCTGCGATCACTTCTTCTTGGCGGGACCGCCCTTGCACATGGAGCCGGGCATGGTCAGGCTCGACTGGAAGGCGGAGATCGCAACCAGGTCTTCGTCGCTGTACTTCTTGATGATCTTCACCATGTCGGGGTTGGCGTTGCGGCGCTTCCCGTCGCGGATCGCGGTCATCTGGCGCAGCAGGTACTTGTAGTGCTGGCCGGCGATGACGGGGTAGAACTTCTCCTTGTCGCCCTGGCCGTTCACGCCGTGGCAGTTCTTGCATTCCTTCTCGTAGAGATCGTGGCCCTTGGCGATCTGCGCCGCGGCGTCCGGTCCCTCGTAGCCGCCGTGGTTCGTCGGGATGCAGAGGCTGTTGATGTAGGCGGCGACGTCGGCGAGTTCCTGCGGGTCCGTCAGCGTGATGGCGAACGGGTACATGGTCGGGTTGTCGCGCAGGCCGGCGCGGATGTCGGCGATCTGCTTGATGAGCACCGTCGAGTGCTGGCCGGCGAGCTGCGGGAAGGTGCCGTCGGGACGGCCGGCGCCGGACGGCAGGTGGCAGGCGCCGCAGACTTCGTAGGCTTCCTTGCCGCTCTTGACGTCGCCCTTCTTGTGCAGGGCTTCGATCTTCTCGCCTTCCTGAGCGTTCCAGACGTAGCCCTGGCCTTCGATGCCGGCCTTCTTGGGCGCGGGGGCCTGGGCGAAGGCGACGCTGGCGCCGAGCGCGGCGAGCGCGAGCACGAGATGCTTCTTCATGATGGTTCCTCTATCGGGTTTCTGCGGTTTCATTGTCTTGGTGTGGTACCGGTGCGGTCATTGACGCCGATCAAATCGGCGGTCAGGGCTTCATCTTCGAGACGAAGTCGGCGATCTGCGGAATGTCCTTGTCGTCGACGATCTCCATCACGCCCTTCATCGCCGCGGCGTTGCCGTTGGCGCGCGCGCCGCTCTTGATGTCCTTCATCTGCTTCTCGATGTAGGCCTTGTTCTGGCCGGCGATCTTCGGATAGTCGGGCAGCAGCGGCGTCTTGCCGTCCTTGCCGTGGCAGGCGACGCAGGTCTTCTCGGCGAAGAGGCTGGCGCCGTCGGCCATCGCTGCGCTGCTGACGAGCGCGACCGCGGCCGCGAATATCAACTTCGTGTGCATGGTGTCTCCTGGTTTCGGGTAAAGCGGGGGCAGCCGACGCTGCCCCCGGTGCTGCTAATTACGCCTCGGGCGCGCTCACTTTACCTTGTGGGCGCCATGTTGCTCGAGGAAGGTCTTGGCACGCAGGCCGAGGTCGGCCGCCTTGACCTGGTACTGGAAGACCTGCTCGGCCCAGAGGTTGGCCTGCTCCCAGTCCTTCTTCGCCGCCGCCGCCTCATGCTTGGCCTTGGCTTCCTTGGTCTTGCCCAGCTGGTCGGTGGCGTCTTCCACCATCGCCACGACTTCCGGGAAGTCCTTGTAGTTGACCGAGGTGATGTAGCCGACCACCGAGTCGATCACCGCCTGCGTGTCGGCAACCTTCTTGAGCGTCGCCTTGTAGTCGCCTTCGGTGTAGCCCTGGGCGGCAAGCGTCGTCTTGACCGGCTTCCAGCCCTTCGGCTTGACCAGCAGGTAGCCCATCATCTCGAGGTGCAGCGCCGAGCAGAACTCCGTGCAGTAGTACGGATAGACGCCTTCCTTGTCGGCCTTGAACTTGACGGAGACCGTCTTGCCCGGCTCGATCGAGGCATGCGTGTTGAAGGTCGAGACCGTGAAGCCGTGCGTCTCGTCCTCGGCGCGCTCGAGGTTGGTCAGGTTGATGGTGATCTCGTCGCCGACTTCGGCTTCGATGGTCTCAGGCGTGATGTGCGAGCGGATCAGGGTGCCGTACACCTCGACCTTGTTGCCCTTGCGCACGATCTTCTCTTCGCCGGCATGGACGGCGCCCGGATGCGGCTTGTCGGTGCGGCTGTTGGTGCCGACCTTGTAGCGGATGCCCGGCTTGAGCTTGTCGGCCGCGATGGCGATCACATAGTGCGGTTCGCCCAGCGGAATCGGCATGTCATAGAGCAACTGCATCTTGTCGCCGCTGATGTCGATCAGCTGGTGGTTCTGCGGATGCAGCGGGCCCACCGGCGTGAAGCGGTCGATCGCCAGCTTGTTGAGGGCGATCAGGTACTTGCCGGCCGGAGCCTCCGAATCGCCTTCCATCGTCACCAGGTGGCCGATGTTGTAGTGCACGGAGAGCTTGTCGAGCACCTTGCCGTCGCAGTAGTTCCACTTCGCCACCTGCGAATCGACGTACAGCGAGGTGTAGGCGATGCACGGCTTGGAGTCGAACTGGGTGTGCAGCGGGCCGAGGCCCAGCGCCACCTGACGATCCATCGCGTCCGCCATGGCGATCACCGGGATGCCGTACGGGTCCTTCGACTCGAACTTGCCGGCCTTGATGGCGGCCTGGATCTTGTCGAAGCTGAACACCGTCGCGTGCGTGTCGAGCTTGCCGGAGACGATCAGGTTCTTGCCGTCCGGGGTGACATCGACGCCGTGGGGCGACTTGTTCTCCGGCACCAGGAACAGGATGCCTTCCTTGATCGCGACTTCCATCGGGATCACGTTGTGGCCGTTGATCTTCTTCGCCTTGCCCTGCTTGACGAGTTCGGCCGCCTTCTTCCAGTTGATGACATGCAGGTAGTCGGTGTCCTTGGCGGAGCAGCCGGCTTCATACGGCGGGCGTCCCTTCTCGATGCCGCCGACGTAACGCTCGGCGCAGAACGAGTTGGTGAACGACCAGCCGTCGGACGGGCCCTTGCCGGCATCGGAAAGGTCCTGGTCGTAGGGCGGCAGTTCGATGGAGAAGGACTCGGCCGGCTTGATGCGGCCTTCCTTGCGGTCGAACTTCCAATAGGTGATGCCGCCGCGGTACTTTTCGTTGTACTGCTCGAGCGGGTAGAACTTCTTGTTCTCGAGCGGCGCCGCGTACTGGGCGGTCTCGATGATGTAGTCGGTGTTCTGCGTGACGAAGGCGCCGCCGTGCTCCGACTTGAACACCGGGTTAACGACGATCTGCTTGGTCTCGAAGTCGCGCAGGTCGATCACCGCGATGCGCGGGTTGGCCTTGTCGTTGATGAACAGGAACTGGCCGTCGTACTTGCCGTTGGTCTCGGACATGGCTGGGTGGTGCGTATCGCCCCAGGTGATGTCCCGGCCGTCGATCTTGCCTTCGGCCAGCACCTTCTTCGACTCCTCGTCGAAGCCGTAGCCCTGCCAGGGCTCGGGGGTGAACACGCCGATGTACTTCAGGATGCGCATCGACGGAACGCCGTACACGATCACCTGGCCGCTCTGGCCGCCCGAACTGAAGGCGACGAACTCGTCGCGCTTGCCGGTCGGCACGTAGGTCTTCGCCGCGGCCAGCAGATCCTGCTGGCTGAGGCCGCGCGCCTTCATCACGTCCTGCAGCGTGTCGGCGCGTACCGCCGCCGCACTCAATGCCATACCCGCGGCCAATAGCAGCGGGGCCCCCCTTGCCAATCTCTTCATCATCGTTGCTCCAGTTGAGACGAACATCGACCGCGGCCCCTGACGCAGCGCCCTTGCTCGAGGCGCCCTGCGACAAGGTGTCGCACGGCGCGCATCATGCGCGTTTGCATCATGGAAAACTGCCGGACGATACGGATTCTTGGCGGCAGAAAATTCGGCCTGCCTGCCAGAAACTTCCTACACCATAGAGAATTGCTCAACTATTCGGCGGCGTCGTCTACGCCCGACACGAGGTCGTGGCGAACCGCATAGCGCACCAGTTCCGCGGTGCTGCCCATGCCCATCTTGTCGAGGATGCGCGCCTTGTACGAGCTCACGGTCTTGACGCTCAGGTGCATCTCCCCCGCCATCTCGGTGAGGCCCTTGCCTTCGACGATGTGCTGGAAGATCTGGTACTCGCGATCCGACAGCCGCGTATGCGGCGGCGTGTCGCCGCCGTCGGGCCGCAACATTCCGGCAGCCAGCTGCTCCGCCACCGACGGGCTGATGAACAGCCCGCCCGAGGCCACCTTGCGGATCGCGTGCTCCAGCTGCGGCGCCGCGTTGTCCTTGCAAAGGTAGCCCGAAGCGCCGGCCTTGAGCGCGCGCATGGCGTAGATGTCCTCCTTGTGCATGCTGAGGATGAGCACGGGCAGCTTGGGCCGCTCGATCTTGATCTGCCGGATCAGGTCGATGCCGCTCTTGCCGGGCATGGTCATGTCGAGCACCACGGCGTCCCACTTCTCGGCGCGGATCTTGTCGAGCGCCTCGAGGCCGTTGTCGGCCTCGCCGGCGATCTCGATGTCGCTGCAATCGGACAGGATGTGCTTGAGACCGGCGCGCAGGATGGCGTGGTCATCGACGATGAGGATACGGATCATGTTTTTGCTCGCGTTGAACGGTTGTCTGGATTGCGACTGCCGAGGGCTGGATGCGGCGCCTTGGTCGTTGGCAGCCGGCTTGCGACCCGCCGCCGGCGACGGGGGATCGTCGCCGCTTCGTGTCCCCCGGCCCGGATGAGGCAGAGGCCCGGGCCTCCTCCTTTACCTACGCGTCGACGATCCCCCGCCACCCTCGGCTGATTGGTTTTCCGGTTCGGCAACCACGGTTCCTGGGCCGATGGGGTGCCCTGCTGCACGCAGGTAAAGGAGGAGGCGGACGCCTTATCGCCCTTGTCCGCCGGGGGGCGTAGGCAGGGTTTCGCGGAGCACTGCTCCGCGCTGCCGAAGCCGGCGCGCTGTGCAAAGCGCGCCG
>DASVZI010000215.1:0-1704 GCA_036391735.1 Rhodocyclaceae bacterium | reverse complement strand
AGAAGGTGTTGATGAAGAGTACGACGCCGATCTCGCCCGGCCCGACAGGCGTGTGCGCCGTCGCAAACGGCGCGAGGATGTTGGTAAAGAGCGCGCCGCCGGTCATCACGAGCACGATGTTGGCGGCGATCAGGATGAGGAGAAGCCGATCGCGAGCGACTGCTCGAAAGCCCGTTCCCCCGTTGCTCGCCGACGCGGCATTGGCGAGGCGAGGATTCGGGATCCCCACGAGCACAATCAGCGCGAAGACAGCGAAGGTGACGCCGTCGAAGAGGTAGAGCGCCTGGAACGCGCGGAGGTCATTGGCGAATGCGACGATGAAGCCCGCAACCGTCGCTCCGCTGCCGATACCGAAGTTGCCTGCCACCCGGCGGAGGGCGATCGAGGAGGCGCGGTGCTCCGCTGAGACCAGGGTCAGGGTCATAACCTGGTTCGCGGTGGTCGCCAGTCCGAACCCAGCGCCGCCGACGGCCGCGCAGACGAAGGCTTGCCAGGGACGGTCGACGAATGCGAAGGCCGCATAGCCTAGTGTGCTCGCGAGATTGCCGGTGATCAGGATCGGCTTCGCACGGAAACGATCGAGCAGCGCACCCGACAGGGGTGTTACGACCGCCGCCGTGCCCATGATCGCCGCCAGGACCAGCCCCGCGGTCGCCGTTGGAAAGCCGCGGGCCTGGTGCAGGTAGATGATCTCGAAGGGAAGGATCAGTCCAGTGCCGAAGTAGTTGACCGCAGTCCCGGCCTGAAGAACGAGGACAGGCCCCGGCAGGCCCGTCCGCCAGCCGGCGAACACACGAGCGAGCGTTCTTCTCACTCGCTGCCTGCGGGTGGCTGCTTTCCTGCGCATGGGCTCCTCCTCGGGATTCGCACGTTCACCAACGCCCCTGGCTGACATACGGCGTCCAACTGCGCGCTGAGGCCGTTCGCCTCGACCAGGCGCCGGTCGGAGACGTGCTCGGGCGCGGGCGCGCCGTGTAAGTCGTGTGCTCAGCGCGAGTAAGGCCTTGCCCGTCGCTGTCAATAGGCGCCCAAGCGTGTGGCGCTCTGCGCGCTGCCATGCCGCGAGCCGGTCGCGCGCCGCCTGCTCCGCCAGTTCACGCTGGCGCGCATGCAACAGGGTGTACTGAAGACGTGGATCGAGCATGGTGTGTGTTCCTGGCCTTTCGGAGATGGGGGCGTCGGAGCCGCGCGAGGGCGCAGCGGGTCCAGCCGCGGCAGTGATCGCGAACGGCGAACGCCCCGCGCCCGGCCGGTACGGACAATTCGATGGGTTACCTTCCAGGGTCGGTTCCCGCTGGTGCGGCACGACTCGGTGGGCGGATCGTCCGGCGGTCGGTAGTGCATACACCGCGGCGCTGGGAAACTGGGCGCCCACGAGCCGCCCAGTTCGCGCCGAGGGCGGTGTATATACTGTGGGCGGTGTACATACTGGGGCGGAGGGACGATGTAGTGCGGGAAAGAAGGTGCGCAGAATGGTGACAGCCGATCTTCTCTCCCGGGCGCGGGCCGGGGATGGCGAGGCGTTTCGGGAGCTGGTCGAGTCACACCGGCGGGAGCTGCAGATGCACTGCTACCGGATGCTCGGATCCCTCCAGGACGCCGAGGACGCCGTCCAGGAGACGATGCTGGCCGCCTGGCATGGCATCGGCGGGTTCACTGAGGAACGCGCGTCGCTGCGCACCTGGCTGTACAAGATCGCCACCA
>DASVZI010000214.1:0-12696 GCA_036391735.1 Rhodocyclaceae bacterium | reverse complement strand
CGTGCATTCGCGCGCCGTGACGCGCATCCAGGACGTGCGCGGCCTGCGCGCCGGGCAGTTCCCCGAGGACGCGGGACCGATGGCGCATCCGATCCGTCCGGCCTCCTACGCCGAGATCAACAACTTCTACACCGCCACGGTTTACCAGAAGGGCGCCCAGGTCATCCGCATGATCGAGACGCTGATCGGCCGCGAGGGCTTCCGCGCCGGCATGGACCTCTACTTCCAGCGCCACGACGGCCACGCCGTGACCTGCGAGGACTTCGTGCAGGCGATGCAGGATGCCTCCGGCGTCGACCTCGCGCAATTCCGCCGCTGGTATTCGCGCGCCGGCACGCCGCGCCTGAAGGCCGTCGGCCAATACGACGCCGCGGCGCGCCGCTACACGCTGACGCTGACGCAGAGCCTGGCGCCCACCGCCTACGAGGCGCGGCTGGCGGAGGCCGGCATCGCCGGTGACGACGGCCCGCTGCACATTCCCGTCGCGGTCGGACTGGTGCTTCCGGACGGCACGGACGCCGTACCGACGACCGTGCTGTCGTTGACCGGGACGACGCAGACCTTCCACTTCGACGATATCGCCGCGGCGCCGGTCGCCTCGCTGCTGCGCGGCTTTTCGGCGCCGGTCCAACTTGAGTTCGAACAGCGCGACGACGAACTGGCGCACCTGATGGCGCACGACAGCGATCCCTTCAACCGATGGGAGGCCGGCCAGCGGCTGGCGACGCGCGCCCTGCTCGCCGGCATCGCGGCCAACGGCGACGGCGTCGACTGGATTCCGCCGGCGCTGGCCGCCGCTTGCGCGCGCATCCTCGCCGACGCTCAAGCGCAGCGCATCGACCCCGCCTTCGCCGCCGAGGCGCTGGTGCTGCCGCCCGAACAGGTGCTGGCCGAGGAAGTCGCGGCGCGAGGCAAGACGATCGATCCGGACGCGATCCACCGCGCGCGCCAGCAGCTGCGCCACCACCTGGCGACCTCGCTTTCCGAAGCCTTCGACTCCCTGTGGCAGGCGCTGGCGCCGACCGGCCCTTACGCGCCCGACGGCGGGCAGGTCGGTCGACGCGCACTGCGCAACAGTTGTCTCGCCTACCTTGCCGAGGCGGACGGGCACGCCGCGCTGCCGCGCCTGATGGCGCAGTTCGAGCACGGCGGCAACATGACCGACGTCGGCGCCGCGCTCGGCATCCTGGCCAATCTGGACCTGCCCGAGCGGCAGACCGCGCTCGACGCCTTCTACGCCAAATGGCGGGACGAGCCGCTGGTCGTCGACAAGTGGCTCAACGTGCAGGCGACGTCGCGGCTGGAGGGCACCACGGCGCGCGTGCGCGCCCTGATGAAGCACCCGGCCTTCGACATCCGGAATCCGAACAAGGTCTACGCCCTGGTGCGCGCCTTCTGCGCCGCCAATCCGCGCCATTTCCACGCCGCCGACGGCAGCGGCTATGCGCTCGCCGCCGATGCCGTCATCGAATTGCAGGCGGGCAATCCGCAAGTCGCCTCGCGCATCGCACGCGCCTTCGACCGCTGGCGCCAGTTCGACGCCGGGCGCCAGGCGCACGCCCGCGCCGCGCTGGAACGCATTCGCGGCCAGGCCGATCTGGCCCGCGACGTCGCGGAAGTGGTGGGCAATGCGCTGCGGTAGGCGGCAACCTACGCTTCGCGCTCGCGGCCGCGGCCGCGACGGCCGAGCAGTACCGCAGCCAGCATCGTGGCGATGAACAGCAGCAGCGCGAGCGCGTTGACCAGCCCCCCCGCATGGCGCAGGAGGAATCGCCCCTCGACGCTGCCGCAGACGCGCAGCAGCAGCGATGCGTGCAGCGCCGCCAGCGGCAGGTAGAAGGCCGGGTGATAGGGAAGCCTGACGCGGGCCACCGCGGGAAGGATGATCGGGGCGTGGCCGAAGATCATCGAGAAGACGAAGCCCAGCGCCACCGCATGGAGCGTCGCGTCGCGCCACGGATGGCCGGGCAGGAAACCGCCCGCCATGCCGAGCAGCCCGGCGAAGGCGAGCCAGGCGTAGCCGGCCAGCAGCGCAATGGCGATGAACCGGGTCAGCCCCTGGGTGCGCGCGTTGCGGCGGGCGAGGTCATAGGCCATCAACCACAGGGCCAGCGCGAGCAACGCGGCGGAAAACAGCACGAGGCCCTCGTCGGGCGCCCGCAATGTGACGGCCGCACCGGCCACGACCGCGCCCACGATGGGCACGAACAGCCGTTTCGCGACGGCGGGCGTCGGCAGCAGGCGCGTCAGTTCCAGGCGTTCGCCGGCGATCGTCAGCACCAGGAAGGCGAGCCACCAGGGGACCGCGGCGGCAATATCGCCGTGCGCGATCCAGGCGATGTTGCCGGCGAGCCAGCAAGCCGCCCCGAGCGCCAGCACCAGCGTGAAGGAGGTCACCAGGCGGCGCAGCACCTGGACGCTGGCGGCGAGCAGGACCGCGGACGCCGCCACGAACAGGGCTTGCGGCAATGGGCTCGGAACTGCGGCGAGCAGCCCGATGCCGCCGGCGCCTGCCGTCGCGGGCGCGAGGTACGCCCAGCCGCGGCCGATGGCCACGGCGCGCTCGAGGCTGATGACGGTGCCGAGGAAGGCCGAGATCATCAAGGCGCCGTGCCAGCCCGCTGCGCTCGCCGCGGCGTCCGGCACGATCCAGCCCAGGCGCGCCAGCCCGGCCAGCACGCCCGCGAGCAGCGAGAGCGCGCCGAGCGCCAGCAGCGGCAGCCGGGCCGCCGGGCGCAGGTCCTTCACGCGGCTTTCGCCTGGTGGGCGGGATCCGCGGGCTTGCCGATCCTCACGCGCCAGACGAGCGGGCCCGCCTCGAGGTAATCCCAGGTGAACGGCGCCGTCGCTTCGGCCTGCATCTGGTAGTAGAGCGGCTTCGGGTCGTGATCGTTGATGAGCAGCAGCGCTTCGCCTGCCGACAGCCGATTGAAGGTGTCGAAGATCAGCGGATGCCGCTCGCGCGGAATCATGTCGCGGACGTCTACGGTGGCTTGGAAATCGGTGCTCATGGTCGTGCTCCTTGGTCAGAAAGGGGGAATCGGCGCCGCGGCGTCAGTCGGGCGTCCAGCCGAAATGCGCTTTTGCGCGCTCGTCCATCATCGCGGGAGTCCAGGGCGGCTCCCAGACGAGGCGGGCCTCGAAGGGCAGCTCCGCCGGCAGCAGCTGGGCGAGCGTGGACTCGACGTCGTCGAGGATCATGTCGCCCATCGGGCAGGCCGGCGACGTCATGGTCAGCTCGACCACGGCCCGCTCGGCGGTCACCTCGATCCGGTAGATCAGCCCGAGGGCGACGACGTTCATGCCGAGCTCGGGATCGATGACGTTGCGCAGGGCTTCGCGAAGTTGCCCCTCGTCGGGCAGGCGGCTGGCGGCAGGCTCGGTCATGGCTGGATCCTTAAAGCTGTATGTGCAATGCAGCTTCATCCTAACAGCGCCGCTCCCGTAAAGCAATATAATCGATACATCTTTTAGCCGGAGCGGCTGCCATGAAGCTGACGTCCTTCTCGGACTACACCTTGCGCGTCCTGATGTTCCTCGCCATCCATCCGGACCGGCTGGTGACCGTCCCGGAGATCGCCGCCGCGTACGGCATTTCGGAGAACCACCTGGTGAAGGTGGTGCATCGGCTCTCGTGCGCCGGAACGGTGGAGGCGGTGCGGGGCAAGGGCGGCGGACTGCGCCTGGCCCGTGCGCCGGCGGACATCCGGCTGGGCCAGGTGGTGCGGGCCAGCGAGGGAACCGCCCCGATCGTCGAGTGCATGTCGGAGGAGCCGGCCTGCCGCATCGCCCCGGCATGCCGGCTCGCACCGATCCTCCGGCGCGCCTTCGATGCGCTCTTCGCGACGCTGGACGAATACACCCTGGCCGATCTGGTGCGGACCCCGCGCAAGCTGGAGGCGCTGCTGGCCGGCGCCTAGGCGCTGCCGACCCGAGGCGGACTAGCGGCCCGCGCCGGCTTCCCCGGCGACGGCGGCCTCGCCGAGCGCCGTCACGAAGCCCCGGATGCGCGCCAATTCATCGCGATGCAGCGCGGCCAGGCGTTCGACCAGCTTCCTGCCCTTCGCGGTCAGATGGATCTCCACCTCGCGCCCGTCCAGCCGGCCGCGGCGCCGTTCGACGAACCCGAGATTCTCGCAGCGCGTGACGAGCGCGACGACGCCGTGGTGGCTTGCCTGCAGCCGTTCGGCAAGTTCGGTGATGGTCGCCCAGTCCCGTCCGGGATAGCCCTGGACGTGAAGCATGAGCAGGTACTGGAGGTTGGTGACGCCGGCGCGGCGCGTCAGCTGCTCGCTCCAACGGGTGAAGCGCCGCAACTGGTAGCGGAAGTTCGACAGCATCTCGAACTCGCCCTTGGTCAGGTGGGGATCGCTCATCTCGCGGCGGCCTGGAAGCTCGGGGTTCGGACTATATCACGGGCCAAGATGACGCGATGGCCCCGCCCGCCCGGCTCCGCGCGGTTTGCCATTCCCCGGAATTGACGTAATATCACGCCGTGATGTGTTGTCGGCGTAGCCGATCAGGGGAGCGATGATGTTTTTCGGAAGATCCGAGCGGGCCCTCCTCCAGGCCAGTTCCGAGCGCGATAGCCTCCAGCGCGAGAACGCGGCGCTGCTCGCCCGCCTGCGGAGCGTGGAGACCGAGCTGGCCGCCGCATGCGGCCAGGTCGAACGACTTGCCCGGGAGCGAACGAACCTGGCGGGCGTGTTCTCGAATCTCGGCAGCTTCGGCGATTCGCTGGCCGGCCTCGGCCAGTCGTTCCTCGGTCTCGTCACCACCCTGGACGGCGGGAAGGCTTCCGCGCTGGAGGCGGCGTCGCGCTCGGACGCCAATCGGGCGACGCTCGGGAGGACCGCCGAGAACCTGGACAACATGTTCCGCAAAATGACGGACGCGTCGCGCAACGTGGAACGCCTGGATCAGCGCGCCGGGGAGATCAGCGGCATCGTCTGCCTCATCAAGGAGATCGCCGACCAGACCAACCTGCTGGCGCTCAATGCGGCCATCGAGGCGGCGCGCGCCGGCGAGGCGGGGCGCGGCTTCGCGGTGGTTGCAGACGAAGTCCGCAAGCTCGCCGAAAGAACCGCCAAGGCCACCACCGAGATATCCGCCCTGGTCTGCGCGATCCAGGACGAGACGCGCTCGGCGAAGGCGGTGATGGACGTCGGCGCGGAGGAAGCCAGCCGCTATGCGGCCGAGAGCGAAACGACCATGCGCAGCATGCAGCACCTGTTCGAGCTTTCGCGGCGCATGGAGGCAGCCGTTTCCTCGTCTGCGCTGCTTTCGAACGTTGAGCTGGCCAACATCGAGGAGCTGGTGCTCAAGCTCGAGGTGTACAAGGTCTTCCTCGGCATTTCCAAACTGTCTCCCGACGACGTGCCCGACGAAATCCAGTGCCGCCTCGGCCGCTGGTACTACGACGGCGAAGGCCACGAACTCTTTTCGAAGCTGCGCGGCTACGCCGCCCTGGAAGAGCCCCACCGCGCCGTCCACCGCCACGCCCGCAGGGCCGTCGAACTCTACTACAGCGGCCAGGTCGAGGCCGGCCTGGCGGAACTGGAGGCGATGGAGCGGGCGAACGTGAGCGTCATGTCCGGCCTCGGCCAGATCCTGGGTACGCGCGCCGCAATGCCGGCCTAGGACCGCGGGCTCAGGCCCGGCTCGGTCGTTCCTGCGCTGAGACCGGTTCGAGGATCTGCCACGCGTACATCAGGCTGCCCTCGTTGAACGTGCGCCCCGTCGCCTTGTCCTCCCACCAGGCGACGGCATGGCGATCCAGCCCGAGGTACTCCCACTCGCGGCACTCGCCGCTGCAGAGCATCACCCGGTAGACCGTATGCGGCGCCGGGGTCATAGCGGGATGTCGGGCGTCAGCGCCGAGAGGCAGTCCTTGCGCAGCAGCAGGCCGAGCACCTCGCCGCGCTCCCCGACGACCGGCATGGTGCGTCCCGGATGCTGCCGAAAGGCCTCCAGGATGTCGCGGAAATCCGCCGAGGGCGGAACGGCGACCACCGGACTGGTCATGGCTTCCGCCACGCGCGTTTCGTGGCAGCGATGCGCCAGCTCGCCGTCGTCGCCGATCAGTTGCAGCAGCAGCGCCAGGAAGGAGCCGGCCTCGAGGCGCTTGAGGAAGTCGGTTTCGGTCAGCATGCCGGACAGGCGGTTGCCGGCGTCAACCACCGGCAATCCCTTGAAGCCGCTTGCGGCGATGATGCGCGCCGCTTCGTCCATGGCCATGCCGGCGGTCAGGACGGGAAGGCCGCTGCGCATCAGGGTGCGGGCGCGGATCTGGCCGACGAGGCGCAGCAGCGCGTTGCGATGGGCCGCGTGATAGAGCAGCCGGAAATCCGCCGTGCTGATGTCGAGGTAGCCCCGGATGCTCGCCATGGCACCGACGATGTCGGCGTCGGACATCCTGATCTCGCCCGGATTCAGCCCGCTGCCGTTTTCGAAATCCAACCCGGCGTCAGTTGCGCCCATTGCGACGATTCTCCTTTCCTTACGGCTGTCTCATGCCGGCCACCTTGCAGGCCTGGCTCAGGTACCCGTAGGGAAACAGGTCGAACAGCCGCTTCCGCCCCGCGCCGGGGTAGCGCTCCTCCAGATGCCGGATGACGAAGCGGGCCTCGGCGGTCAATTGGCAGTAGGCGTAGAACTCACGGATGAATCGGATCACCTCCCAGTGATCGTCTTCCAGCACGAGCTCGAGTTCGCGGGCCAATTCCCTGGCGACGTCCTCCCGCCATTGCTCCGGTTCGACGAGGTAGCCCTCGGCGTCCCGGGCCGGCATTCCCATCGCGGCATTCGCCACGTCCACTCTCCTCTTCTTTCGCGCATTTAGCTCACGCCGTGATATATGTATCCAAGGATCGGTCCGGTGTCAAGAAACCCGCCCGCCATCGCTGTTTTAACGGGCGCCTGCCTCCCCATGTGGAGTAGCCTGATCGGGTAACTTGAAATCATCCTCATGGTGCCTCAATATCACGGCGTGATGCACCGCTTGGATCGATTGACGCCGAGGAGGAAGATCATGGACGAAGCTGTGGAAATGCCGCATCGAGATGGAGAGGGCTATCTCGTCGAGCCCGACGACTGGAGCGAAGCGGTGGCGGAGGCGATTGCCGGCGAGATCGACGTCCGCCTGACGGACGATCACTGGAGCGTCATCCGCTTCATGCGCGAATTCTTCGACGAGCACCGCGTCGCCGCGGATGCGCGATTCGTCATCAGGCACCTCGACAGCCTGTATCCCGCCGAAGGACGGCAGCGCCTATTCGAGCTGTTTCCTTACGGCTACGTGGCCCAGGCCTGCAAGATCGCGGGCATGAAGCGCCCCCGCGGCTGGAGCACCGGCTAGGGCGGGTCTCCGCTCAGATGCAGCCGAACCTAAGCTCCGCCGCTGCGAACAGTTCGCGCTCCTCGAACCGGACGTGATCGCGCAGGGCCGTGCCGAAGGCGCGGAGAACCGACGGATCGCCGTCAGCCATTCGCGATGCGAGGTCGCGCAGGTGCCGGTGCTCCGCCAGCGTCCTGGCGACCAGCAAGGCCTCGCCCACCTGCTCGAGTTCGACGAGGAGGCCCTCCTCCTCCTGGCGGAAATGCGGCTCTATCGCACGGCGAAACTCCTCCGGGACGCCGCGGACCAGGTCGGCCAGCGCGCACTCGCCGTCGGCCTTGGCGATCCGGTTGGCCAGCGAGAGCGCCGCGTGGTGATCGCGCGAGAGGTCGCGCAGGAAAGGACTTCGCTTCACTTTCGCTCCTTGCTGCCGGATTCGGCCTCGTCGATATCCAGCCCCCAGTCTCCATGCAGGTACCAGTCGTCGCCGAGCTGCTCCATCGGATGCTCGGTTCTGCCCGAGCCGTTGCCGCAGGCCAGGGACTCGGCGGGGCAGTACTTGTCGCAGCCCCAACAGATGCGCTCGGGATGCTTCGGGTGGATCGGGAACTTCTTGGCCATGGTTCGCTTGCCGCCGCGGCGGATAATTGCCGACCATACTACTCGGCTATTTAGGGCGGGGCGTTGATGCGAGTCAATTCGGGCGGCAGGAACCCGGCGTGGCACGTCGCCTGCTTCGAGACACGATCACCCAACACGCGCGAGGCGCCCATGTCCATCAGTTCCGCATTGCTCAACGGTCTTCAAGGCATCCAGGCTGGCTTCAACCGGGCGGACCGGGCCTCCGGGCAGATCGCCTCGTTCGGCGTCGACGACAACGGCCGGCTCGCGCAGAACATGGTCGACCTCAAGCAGAGCGAGTTCCAGGTCAAGGCCTCGGCGGACGTGGTGAAGAGCGCCGACTCGATCCTGGGGACGCTGCTCGACATCAAGGCGTGACGGCGCGGCGGCAAGCGGCAATTCCTGCTTGCCCCGTGTGCCGCCATTGCCGGTCCGTCACGAAGCAATCGGCTCCGGCAGGCAAGGCGCGGGCACTGCGCCGGGGCCGGTCACCCGCACCCTGAAGCGCTGCACCGCCTGCGTCAGCGCCTTCGCCTGCAGATCCAGCGCGGTCACCGAGGAGGAGGCCTGTGCCGCCAGGAGGCTGTTCCGCTCGCTCTCCTGCGCGATCCGCTCGACTTCCTGCGCGAGCAGGTTGGCGGCGCGGGTCTGCTCGAGCAGCGACGACGAGATGCTTTCCACGGCGAGCTGCACCTTCTCCGTGCTGGCATCGATGCGCCCCATCGATTCGCCGGAGCGCTCGGCCATGCGCATGCCGTCCTGCACCTGCTCGCTGCACTGGTTCATGTACTGGGCCGAGCGGCGCGTGCTGTCCTGGATGGCGCCGATCATGGTGGCGATCTCCTGGGTCGACGCTGCCGTCCGCTCGGCGAGCTTCCTCACCTCGTCGGCGACCACGGCGAAGCCCCGGCCCTGCTCGCCCGCCCGCGCCGCCTCGATCGCCGCATTGAGCGCGAGAAGGTTGGTCTGGTCGGCGATGTCCTTGATGACCTTGACGATGCTCGATATCTCGGCCGACTTCTCGTCGAGCTGTCGGATGACGGACGCCGACAACTCCACCGACTGCGAGATCTTCGCCATCTCGCCGATCGCCTCGCGCACCGTCGCGGCGCCCGTGTCCGAATGCCTGCCGGCGTCGGTCGCCATTTCGAGGGCGTGGTTGGCGTGGTTCGCCACGTTCTCGATGCTCGCCGTGATCTGGTCGATGGTCGACGCCATGGAAACCGTCGCCTGGTTCTGCTCCTCCGAAGTTGCGGCCACCTGCCGGGCATTCTCGACCACCGAGGAGACCGAGTCGCCGAGCTGGCGGGCGTTGGCCGACACGTGGCCGACCAGCCGGTGGAGATGGTCCTTCATGTCCCGCATGTGGGCCATCAGGCTCGATCCGTCGCCGGGGCGCAAATCGATGTCGAAGGCCAGGTCGCCCTCCGCGACGCGCCGCGAGATTTCGGTCGCATAGGCGGGCTCGCCGCCGATCTGCCGCAGGATGCGCTTGACGATCCACCCGATGGCGGCGAACAGGAAGATCTGCAGCGCGAGTTGCCCGCCCCAGAGCAGGCCGTTGATCCGGGCGATCGATTCGAGGTCCGGGCGGACGTCGATGGTGACGCTCGCCGCGCCGAGCACGAATCCCTCCGGCACGGCATGGCACCTCATGCAGTCGATGCCGCGGAAGTTCTTCCTGGCCACGAAGGGCAGCACCGCCCTGAGGGAGGCGTCGCCGTTCTCGCCGCGGAGAAGATCGTAGCGAGGCTTGCCGCTCTCCAGCACGGCGCGGTCCATGTCGTCGCGCGCGTATTCCTGGGGCAGGCCGGGCTCGAACTCGGTGTCGAGCTGCGGCGAGCGGATGACCCGCATCTCCCGGATGCCGTCGGAGGCGCCCATGCGGCGGAGGAATTCCTCGCGGCTCTTCTTGTCGCTGATGACGTCGTCGTCGCCCAGCTTGGTCACCATCAGCGTGTTCAGGCCGTTGATCGCCCCATCCGCCACCGCGATCGCGCGCTCCTCGGTCGCCGCCATGACCTGGCGCTCCAGGCGCTGGGTCACCCAGTATTGCGCGGCCAGCAGGATGGCGACCAGCATGCCCTGGATGAGGATCTGCAGCCTCGCCTGCAGTCCGCGCCTGGCCCACCAGCTCGCGATCGCCCTCATGCCTGCGCCCCTGTCATCCGCCGTGGGCAAGGTGCTCCAGCCGCCGAATGTCGGCGCGGTAGTAGCCCGACGACGCAGCGGCCCTGTACTCCGAGATGAGGCCGTCGCCCGTCATCCGGCTCAGGTTGCGGCAGATGGTCTCCATCGCCACGCCGAGGATCGAGGCCATGTCCTGGTGCCTCAGGCAGTGCAGCCGGTCGGTCCTGCCTTCCCGCATGTGGAGCAGCAGCCGCGCGATGCGCACCCGCGACGTCGCGCTGTGGTCGGCAAAGTCGGCGAGCCACGCCTCGAGGCGCGTGAGTTCCCCGTAGCAGTAACGCAGCAGGCGCATCCGCGTCCGCGGCACGGCGTCGAGCATGGCCTTGAGATCTGCGATGGAGATCCGGCAGGCGACCACGTCGTTCACGGCGACGGCCGTGCATTGGAACGAGGAGAGGAACAGCGATTCCAATCCGAGGACGCCGGCGGGCTGCACGATGCGCACGATGCGGCCGGCACGCTCCTCGCCGTCGCCAGCCCTGGCGACGAGCTTGACCAGGCCCGAGTGGACGCAGAAGACGCCGGACGTGGGCTCGCCGGCGCGGTAGAGCTGCTCCCCGTCGCGCATGGCGACCGTCTGGATCGCGGCCGACGGGCCCGCGACTCCGCCCGCCTTGCCGCCGCGCGCCAGAAGCCCGCGCATCGGGCACTTCGTCATGCACTCGATCGGCAGCCGGTTCGGCACGGTCTCGCCTCGGCAGTCCGTCGGGACGATCGTCGCCACGCTACTGGGCCAGGATCCACTGCACCAGGTTCTTGATCTGCGCCTCGTCCTTGGGCGGCGAAGTCTTGACGATCTTGTGCTCCTCCTCGTGGCCGTCGGGGAACTTGGCCTTCTCGCCGGAGGTGATGTGGTTGACCAGCCGCGCCTCGGCGTCGGCCTTGCCCTTGTACTTCTCGGCGACCTTCTTGTAGGCCGGACCGTCCTTGTCCTTGTCGACGGAATGGCACTTGAAGCAGTTGTTCTGCTTGGCCAGTTGCCTGGCCGCATCGGCATCCGCCGCCCGGGCGCCGGCGGATGCCAGCAGGCAGAGCGCGGCGACGGCGGGCGTCAAGAGGAAACGGCGATCGTTCATGGTCGATGGACTCCTGGTGATGGGTGCTATTGCTTGTTGCCGACGAAGTCGTTGTCCACCAGCGGCTTGGCATCCGCCTGGGCGACGTGGCAGCTGTTGCACTGCCAGCGCGTCATGCTGACGGCGGGAGTGCCGTCGCTTTCCTTGCGCGTCTTCGAGAAGTGGCTTTCGCCGACGCGCGGCATCTTGCGGCCCTTGAACTCGTCGGTGATGTGGCAGTCGAGGCATGCGTTCTCTTCGACGGTGATGGGCTCGTACTTGGCGACGGTGTGCGGCACCAGCGGCGGCTGGCCGGTGAAGGCGCGGGGGATCAATACCTTCAGGTCGGCGTCCGGCAGGCGGTCCGCGTAGCGCTTCTCGTCGGGCGCCCTGTCCGCGGCGGTGACGTCGGCACCGCGTATCGACTTCACGGGCAGGGTGGGCGAACAGCCGATCATCGAGGTCAGCAGACCGGCCAGGACGAGGTTGACGATGCTCTTCATGATGCGCTCCTCACAGGGGGAACAACGTTGATCGTGCGGCCGCCGAAGGCGAACACGTCCTTGCTGCAGACGTCGATGCAGCGGCCGCAATTGGTGCACAGTCCGGAAAGGACCACCGGGCTCGCGGCTGCGTCCTTGAGCGGCATGCGGATCACCTGGGGCTCGGGGCAGACGGCGTAGCAGTCGTTGCAATCGTCGCAGGCGTCGCGCCGCAACGCCGCCACGCGCAGCCGGCTGGCGCGTCCGAGCATGGCGTAGAAGGCGCCGACCGGGCACAGGTGCCCGCACCAGCCGCGCGGCATGACGAAGAGGTCGAGCAGGAAGACCGCCAGCACGACGCTCCACGCCAGGCCGAAGCCGAAGATGAGGCCCCGATGCAGCATGGAGACCGGATTGACGAACTCCCAGGCCACGCTGCCGGTGGCGAGCGCCAGCGGCAGCGTGGCGGCGAGCAGCCAGTAGCGGGCGCGGCGCGAGAGGTAGACGCCGCCGCGCAGGCCCATCCGCGCACGCAGCCATGCGGCGAAGTCGGTCACCGCGTTCACCGGGCAGGCCCAGGCGCAATAGGCGCGGCCGCCGACCAGCGCATATAAGACGACGACCAGCAGCGCGCCGAGCAGCGCCTTCGATTGCGGCAGATGGCCCGCCAGCAGGCTCTGCAGCAGCACGTAGGGATCGCTGAGCGGCAGCACGCCGAGGGTGAGGCTGAAGTTCAGGTTGCCCTTGACCAGCCACAGGCCGAACCAGGGGCCGGCCAGGAACAGCAGCAGGATGCCGGCCTGGGACAGGCGGCGCAGGACGAGCCAGCGGTTGGTCCTCCACGCGGCCTTCACGGCAAGCTCCCCGGCGTCCCCGGCGCGGCGTCCGCGGGACGCGGCACCGCGACGCCGTCGACGCCGGCGGCCGGCGGCGCGGCCGAAACGCCGCGGCCCTGCTCGTAGCTGAGCCCTTCGGGCAGGTTGTAGCGATGCTCGACGTCCGGCGCCACCAG
>DASVZI010000213.1:0-16026 GCA_036391735.1 Rhodocyclaceae bacterium | reverse complement strand
TTCAACGGCCTGATCGACGACACCCTGGGTTCCATCAAGAGCGTATTCAAGTAGCCCCGCCCCGGTTGAGGTGGAGAAGGCGCGGCGGTGCCGTCTTATCCGGGTGGCGGGCGCATGAGAGGGGCCATGTGGTGCTTGTTGGCCACCCTGGCTCTTCTGCCCGGCCGCGCCTTGTGCCAATCCCTTTGCGACTACGCGTCCTCGCTGGACGCGCGACGTCTCGCCGTCGCGCTGGGCGACGCGGAGGACGTCGATGTACGCGATGCACGCGGTCAGACGGCCTTCTTCATCGCCATCGATGCCGCGCTGCAGAAGCCCGACATCGACGCAGAGGGCCTGGAGGTCGTCCGCCTTCTGTTCGTCAATGGAGCAGACGGCGACCTCGAACAGGTCCAGGCTAAATTGCGCTTGACTACGAATCAAGCCGTGGCAAGGAAGATCCGGGCGGCGCTGAGCGACAAGGCCGTCCTCAAACAGCGAGCGCTTGCGCTGGCGGATCTGCGGATACGACGCGAACTGAACATTTCGCGCGAAAACATGGCGCGCGTGCGCGGCAATCTCGACCTGTTGCGCCGAAGCGGCCGGTTTCAGGATTACTACGTCGCATATGCCGTATCGCGGTCGGTTACGGATGCGAAGCACGCCCAGGCCCTGGCGGTCTCCGCGGACGAGAAACGGGCGCTCGAGCACATGGCGCTACTTACCGTTCCAGATCCTTATGACGTCATTTCTCCGTCGCTCGCGGTGGATTCGGGCCAAGCCGCGACCCTCTCCATTCCAGGCACGACCTTGCTGGATTTCCAGCGCATTTCGACCACGCGGGACATACCGTTGTTCGTGAGGATCCGGCAGCCCGCGGATGCTGCCGTCCGGCTCAGTCACGGTAGCTACCGCATCCATCTTCTGATCGATCTGCGCTTTTACGCATCTCTCGATGCCGCGCAGAAGGTTCCCGGCAGTTTCGTTCCGGTGTCGCTGCCGCTTGCGCTGACGATCGGTCCGCCAGGCTACTCGGCTGTCGAGGAGCTGCGACTGTCCCAGTTGCGGGGTCCCATTTCGGAAAGACTGCGGCCATTCGGCCAGCCGGCCATCCTGTCGGAAAAGATCGACCTCCAAGTATCGCGAATCGAGCGCCTGCAATGAAGAACAAGATCGTCTTCACGTGCCTTTGGCTGATGTGCGGCATGGCGGCCGCACAGTACGACTTCGACCAGCTTCAGCGCGGCGGCAGCCGCAAGAAGACGGAACATCTCGTGGAACAAGCTCCGGCGGCGAGGCCGGCCAGACAGCCGGCCAGCAGCAAGCCGGTGCCGAGGCCGGCGGAGCCGCCGGCCGCCGAGAGCGTTTCTCCGCCGGACGAGCCGAAGGCCGATCAACTCCCCACGGCGGAACAGCGTCCCGCGCCGGCGCCGACGGCGGTCGAGGCCAGCCCCGTGGCATCGGGCGGTGTGTCGGCGTCGCCTGCCACATCGGGCAATGTCTGGTCCGATGCCGGATTTTGGGGGGCGATGGCCCTGGTCGTCGTCGTTGCGGTCCTTGCGGTCATCTTCCTCCTGGCGGGCGCATGGCTGTTGGCGAGGCGACGTGCCCTGTCGGCGGAGCAGTCCGAGCGCTATTGGCGCAAACAGTCCCGTCTCGGCTTGATCCTGGCGGGTCTTGTCATACTGGGCCCCGCGACGATTGGCGCAACCCTCGGGCTCGAGGGCTTTTCCCTCGGCAGCTTGGGCGGCCTGGCCATTGCGTTGTTCGGCGGATTGCTCTGGGATGTGCCCCTGTCGGCCCTGTCGCCATCGGATGCGCCGGGAATGCGGAACAGGACGCCGCGCCGGCAATGGACGAAACTGACGGCCTTCCAGGTCGTCTGCCTCGCACTCGGCCTCGTCGCGTCGGAAGGCGACGCCCTCGATGCCTGCCTCACGGCACTGCTCGGGTGCGTCATCGTCGATGCGGCGGCCCTGGTGCTGGCCAGATGGGCGCTGCGCGGTCGCGCCTGGCTTGGCCTCCTGCTGTTGCTCGCGGCTGTCGTGCCGCTCGTGCCCCTCGCTTTCGCCATCGACGACTTCTTGGCCCGCGATGATTACTGGAACGACGTCGCGCTGCTCCTGGGGCTTGCGGCTGTGGTCGTCATCGCGCTTGCGATGGTCGGGCGATTCCTGTTTCCCTCGCGCCGTGCTGTCGCCGATGACGGGCACGAGGATGCCGCGGGTGCGACGCCGGCCGCGCCGCCTTTGGCAAGCCAGCCGGCGACGGATACCGGTGCGGTCATGGCGGAATCGGCCGATGCCGCGCCGAGCGGCAGTCCATGGCGCGGCTTCACCTATTGCGGCAGCGAAACGCGCCCCACGCGCCTCGACGGCTTCCTCCGCGGCATGCTCGACGGGGACGACAAGCTGCAGCATGTTTGCGGCGGCGACTCGGAGGTGGCGACCGGACACGAGATGTCGCTCAAGACTTTCCTGGTTACGCTGCTGACGCGGAAGCTTTGGGAAATCATCTCGGAGAGGATCAAGAGCAAGACATGGCGCATCAGTCCCAAGCAGCTGGCCGTGGTCGGCGTCATTGTGATCGGGCTAGCCGTCGTGATGAAGCTTGGCCCTATCTTGAAACTCTGGCTCGGCATCATCGTTATCGCGGTCGGCTCGGGCTTCGCGGTATATGAACTGGTCCAATGGCTGCGAGGCCGTTCGAGCAGCGCACCCGACATCTATGCGGTGTCGGAGAAGTATCACTTCCTCATCGACGGAGTTCGTCGCGATCATGCCGCCGGGAACTACGAATTCGGTCGAGCGCTGCGCATTCCGCGTTCTGCCGTGGTCGGCGTCAAGCGGGCCGGGTTGAATTGGGAATTCGGCGTGGTTGCGGATATCCCCCCAGCCGATCCCAATTTCTTTGCTTTGCCCGACGCGGTCTACCGGATACCCATCCTGGGGTGGATGGCGCGGCGAATGAACCGGCTGACGATCCGGCTCAACCAGGCTCCGCTGAAGACGCTGCAAAAGCACGTCGATGTACCGGAGCTGTCGAGCATCGATTTCATCCGGCGTTGCCTGAAGAGCGGAGACGTACCGGACGAAAGCATGCAAAAGCGGGTGAAGGGCCTGCCCGGCCGCTTTTCGCCGCGACGCATTCCGAGGGAAGGCATGGTCCTTGTCTTCCTTATAGCTCTGGGTATCGGCGCAGTCATCAAGGCCGTCGACCCATGCGCCGGCGAGCACGACTGCAAGCCAGAGGCCGAGGCGGAGCAGCGTAGCGATTGCCAATCCATTGCGACCGTCATAGGCCACCATACCTGGGCCGAGGACGGACTGCCTTTGCTGAAGGCCGGTGAAGACGCTTCGGTCTTCTATTGCGTGGAGGACGGCTATGCGGAAGATGCCGCCGTCTGTGCCCTGAACAAATGCTTTGCTCGATATGGCATCGATCCCAAGCAGGGGCTCGCCGAGATCGGAGGCAAACAAAGGCTCACGGACGAGAAGTCGAGTAATGTCGTCATCAAGGGCAAATGCCAGGTATGGGGATGGTCGGAAGAAGGCGGATACGCGGTCGTCGCCTTGGGGCGCCCCGGCAGCAGATATATCGTTGCTCAAAGCTTGGACGCTCGCTCGCGAGACGCGGCGCTGAAGAACATCGGCAAGAACGGTTTTCCCGTCGACGAGGCGCGCATCGTCATGGACCTTCATTATTCCGGATTCGCCAGCAAGGCCTGCTACCAGCCCAATCGCAACCGGCACTGATCCGGCCGCCGCTCTTCCCTCCCCTGACGACTCAGGCACTCACCACCATGGCCCACTTGACCATCGAGAAGGATGAAAACCGGCTCAGCGTATCGCTGAAGGAAGCCGTCCCCAGCGTCGTGAAGGAGGGCGAGATGTTTCGGCTTCAGTTCGACGCCGGCAATGACCAGGTCGCCGTGCTCCTGTCACCGAGCACGCTGCAGATGCTCGGCCTGCAATGCGTTGCCCTGATGCCGGCCATCGCGCCTCAGCTGAGCGTTGCCAGCGTCGAGCAGGCGTTCCGCATGCCGGCGCAGATATTCAAGGAACTCGACGACCGCTCGATTCAAACGCTGTTGCGCGAATGCCAGTTCGAATATGTGATCGACTTTCTCTGGTACATGAAGGACGCCGAACTCATGAAGGCGTTCATGCGCAACATGTCCCAGCGCGCCGCCGAAATGCTCATGGACGACTTGAATTCATGCTGGCGCGGCAAGGATCCGGACAGGACCCTGGCGGTCAGCGCCAAGCGCGGGCGAGACGCGGTCGAGGCAATAATCTCCATCGCCCGCCGCCTGATCCGGGAGGGGCAGATACCCGACGTATTCGGTGTCGACCAAGGAGACTGAACATGGGAGAGAAGGTGAACAGCCATTCCTACACCAACGCGCATGTCGCCTGGCTCGTGTGCCTCTACATCGCGACATGGAGGGTTCGCCGCGAAGGGCTGATGTCGATCGAAGGGGACGTGGAGAACGCGGAGCAGCCCACCTCGCTGTTCGGCCGGTTTCCCCAGGTGCAGCAAGGACCCTACCTGGAGTTCGCGACCGATGTCCTGAGAATGATGCTGAACGGCACCGACAGTCCCGAGGACATGTCCGTATATGCGGAGTCGTACATATCCGGCGCGACCGCAGGCAACGGCTCGACGTCCGGCGCGCCGGATGCGACGATCTTTCGCACCATTTGGCTGACGCTCTGGGCTTCGATGAAGGGCTATGCGCCGCAAGCGGCAGTCGAATTCGGTCGCCAGGCGATTCCAGCGGGACTGAAGCCCAGTTTTCTCGAACTTGAAGAATTGGTGCGAAAGGCCAATCGAGAGATTCGCGATAACGGCGCGCAACAGGAAGGCGGACTCGACGCCGCCGTAGATGATTTCATGGCCTCGCTGTCGAAGGCGCGATGATGGGATCCCTGCTGAGAATCCTGAGAACATGGCCTCTGCTGGGGCTCCTGGCGCTTGCCGCAGTCAATGTGCCGGCCCAAGCCGGCAGCCGGAACGGCGCACAAGCGGATCCGTTTTCAGGAGAGAAGTGGCACGCAGTCGAAGGGAGCTGGCCAGGAACCATCGAGTTCGACGCGAAGACCCGCAAGGTCGTTCTCACTCCGCTGGGAGCAGCAACGATCATGGCCAATTACGACTATACGGCTGAACGGAACGGCGGGCGAGTTGCCGGGAGACTGACCATGACCGCCACGAACGGCGCGGTCAGCAAGGCAGCCTATCGCATCGACGGCAAGCGGCTCACGCTGCAATTCGACGATCACGTCGAGCACTATCGGCGCTTCACCTTGGCTGAAGAGAAGGCCGCACAGCAGCGCGTGAAGGAATTCAACCGGCGGCTGCAGTAGCGTCGCATCCCGGCAAAAGCCGGGTCCTCTCCGGCTCCTACCGGCATAGGCAGTGAATTCCGCATTCCGGGTACAGTGGCAAACGGGTTCCGGGAAAAAAAGCGTCCGGCGGTGGCCCGCCGGACGCGAATCTGGCAGAACGCCAGAGGAGGAGACAACCATCAATCGATAGGCGGCGCGCTCAGCGCTCCGTGCAGGAAATGCAGGGGTCGATGCTGTTCACGATGATCGCGATGTCGGCGACCTTGGCGTCCTGCATCATGATGCGCACCGCATCCCAGTTCATGAAGCTCGGCACGCGCCACTTCACGCGCTCCGGCTTGGGCGAGTCGGCCATGCGCACGTAGTAGATGAGCTCGCCGCGCGGCGCCTCGCAGCGCGCGATGGCTTCGCCGGCCGGGATCGGGGGACGTTCCGAGGTCGCGACGGTCGGCCCTTCCGGCAGGTCGGCGAGGCACTGGCGGATGAGGTCGATGGCCGTGCGGGCTTCCAGCAGCCGGACCATCGCGCGCGACCAGACGTCGCCGTCCGGGAGGGTGTGCACGGGCACCTCGAGCTTGTCGTAGCAGGCGTAGGGCGCCTTGACGCGGACGTCGTAGCTGACGCCGGCCGCGCGCGCCACCGGGCCGACGCAGGCGCAGTCGAGCGCCTGCTCGTTCGTCAGGACGCCGACGCCGCGCGTGCGGGTGAGGATCGAGCGGTTGGTCTTGAACAGTTCGATGACTTCATCGACCTCCGGCACCATCAGGTCGAGCTGCTGCGCCATGAACTCGGCGCGCGGGGCGTCGATGTCGTAGCGCACGCCGCCGATGGTGTTGGCGCCGATGTCCATGCGGTTGCCGAACACCGCTTCCTTGATGTCCTGCATGCGCTCGCGCACCTGCATCATCTGCATGAACAGCGATTCGAAGCCGACCAGGTGCGCCAGGATCCCCGTGTTGAACAGGTTGGAGGCGACCCGCTTGATCTCGTCGGCGATGGCGCGCAGGTATTCGGCCCGCTCCGGCACCGTGATGCCGGCGATCTGCTCGATCGCCATCGAGTACGCCTGCGGGTGGCTGTTCGAGCACAGCGAGCAGATGCGCTCGGTCAGCACCACGTTCTGGAACACGTTGCGCTTGGTGGCGAGGTATTCGACGCCGCGGTGCACATGGCCGGCGTTGATGTCGACGTGCTTGACGGTCTCGCCCTCGACGTCGATGCGGAAGTACATCGGCTCCTCGAGCGCGACGTGCAGCGGTCCGACGGGGATGGTGAAGTTGCTCATGACTTGCTCCCGGTTTGGGCCATGATCTTTTCCCACAGGCCCTTGGTGCTGGCGCTGTTGGCCATGGTCGAGAAGGGGATCAGGCGCTCCAGCACGGCGCCGTCGATGCGCGGATCGAGGAACAGCCGGCGCGGATCGGGGTGGTTGCGCACCTTGATCGAGTAGATCTCCATCAGCTCGCGCTCGGGCCAGTCGGCGTTGCGGAACAGCGGCGTCAGCGATTCGACGTCGCCGCCGCCCGGCACGTGGATGGTCAGCGTCAGCGCGTCGCCGTCGACGTCGAAATGGTAGGACACCTCGTAGGCCTTGCCGTCGTTGACCAGGCCGCCGAAGAACGTCGGCGGCGGAGGCGGCGTCTCGCCCTCCTTCACGGCCGGCGCCGGCGGCGCCTTGGGCTGGAAGATGGTGATGGTCATCAGGCGCGCGCAGAGCGCCTTCAGCAGCGCGGCGGCGGTGACCAGCTGCTCCTTGTCGGCCAGGGTGCACCAGCCGGTGGTGACGCTCTTGGCGTCGGTGGTGGTGCGGAATTGAATGCCCGCGGGGGCGGCGGCGAGCAGGTGCTGCTCGAGGTCGTCGGCAAGGATGCTCATGATGCGGCTCCACGTTCCGCCAGGGCCTTCTTGCGGCAGGCGGGACAAAGGTTGCGATGCTGCTCGATCTCGGCAGCGGTGAAGGGCGGCTCGACGCCGACCGGGTTGGGTGCGCTGGAGAGGGTCTTGTTGCCGCAGCCGGCGCAGGCGACATAGGGGATGACCTCGCGGATCGCCATGCCGAACTTCTCGCCGGAGGCGTGGGCCATGTGCCAGTCGTCGCTGTTGGTGATGGCGTCGGTCGGGCAGTAGAACTCGCACAGGCCGCAGAAGACGCAGGTGTTGTGCCACATCATGAAGCGCAGCCCCTCGGGCGTCTTGTCGAAGCGGATGGCGCCGGGCGCGCACACCTGCTCGCAGGCGCGGCAGCCGGTGCAGGACGGCAACTTGAACTGGATGCGGCCGCGCAGCCGTTCCGGCGTCCAGGCCGGGCCGAACGGGAAGGGCGTGGTGGCCGGTCCGTTGATGAGGTTGCGGGCGAAGATTTTCAGGAAGTTCATGATGGCTCCTCAGATTCTTTCCCGCCAGATCGCGATCGCCTGCGCCACGCCTTCGATGATCGCCTGCGGCCGCGGCGGGCAGCCGGGGACATTGACGTCCACCGGCAGGTACTGGTCGATCGGTGCATGCACGGCGTAGCTTTCGCGGAAGATGCCGCCCGAGATGGGGCAGACGCCGACGGCGACCGTGACCTTGGGATCGGGGATCTCGGCGAAGACGCGCAGCACGTCGTCCTTGATGCGCGCGGTGAGCGGGCCGGTGATGAGCACGATGTCGGCGTGGCGCGGGCTGCCGCAGTACTGGCAGCCGAGCCGCTCGACGTCGTAGCGCGGGATTAGCGCGGTGGTGGCGCACTCGACGTCGCAGCCGTTGCAGGAGCCGGCGTTGATGCGGTAGATCCACGGCGAGCGCACCGCGATGTTGCGGGCTTTTTCGGTGAGGGTTTGCAGGATGGTCATTTGGAACTCCTCAGGCAAGGGCGACGGCGGCCAGCGATAGCACGGACAGCACCAGCGGCCACTTGAGGAAGAAGAAGAACGCCTGGTCGATGCGCATGCGGCCCATCGAGACCCGCACCACCGTCACGCCGAGCAGCATCAGCACCAGCAGCTTGGCGAGGTGCGCGACGAGACCCGGCAGCCCCTCGGGTGCCAGCGGGAAGAACAGCGCGATGCCGAGGCTCAGCACGACGACGGCCTTGAGCGCGGACATCAGCTTGAACAGGCCGAGCGCGGGGCCCGAGTATTCGAGCAGCGGGCCCTCCAGCACTTCGGTCTCGGCTTCCGGGATGTCGAAGGGCACGATGCCCAGGTTGGCCGGGTAGAAGGCGATGAAGGCGGCCAGCGCCGGCCACATCACCGGGTCGAACAGGAAGGATCCGTGCGCCTGCTGGTAGGCGACGATGTCGGCCAGCGAGAAGCTGCCGGTGCGCAGCGCGACGGCGGCGACCACCAGCACCAGCGGACCTTCGTAGGCGAGCATCAGCGCCATTTCGCGCGAGAAGCCGATGGCGCCGAAGGGCGAGCCGGAGGCCGAGCCCGCGACCATCAGCACCACCGCCGGAACCGCCAGCAGGTACAGCAGCACCAGCAGGTCGCCGAGGATCGGATCGGGGGCATAGACGCCGGGGATCGGCACCATCGCCGCGCCGAGCATCATCGAGATCGCACCGACCAGCGGCGCGCCGAGGAACACCGGCAGCGCGGCGATGTCGGGGGCCATGGTGCGCTTGCGCGCCAGCTTGACGAGGTCGTAGAAGGGCTGCATCAGCGGCGGGCCCACGCGCCCCTGCAGGCGGGCCGCCAGGCGCCGGTCGGCGCCCTTCAACGCCAGCCCGAGGGCGATGGCGAACAGGCCGCCGGGGAACAGCATCACGGCGAGCGGGTAGGCGAGTTCGGTCATGGTGTTTCTCCTTAAGCCGGGTTCGCTTCGACGTGATCGGACGGCTCGTCCGGGTCGTAGCCGGTGTCGTATTTGGCGTGCAGCGCGCCGCGGATAGCCGCGTCGGCCGATTCGTACAGGTTGAGCGCGCCGGTGTTGGCGACCGCGGGCGACAGCGTGCCGACGCCGCAGAGGTGGATCGGCGAGCGGATGATCGGCGCGCCGGCGCGGCCGAGGCGCAGGTAGAGCCAGCTCACGCTACCCAGCACCAGCAGCAGCACCGACAGCACGCCCGGATGCCAGCCGCCGGTACCGGGCAGCGGACCCATCCAGGTCGCGGCTATCGGCGTCAGGCCGAGTTGCTGCTGGATCGCGGCGATCGGCACCAGCAGCACGCCGGGCATCATGCCGACGACGAAGCAGCCGGCCGTCAGGAGCATCATCGGCACCAGCATGATCGCCGGGGCTTCCTCGGCATGCTCGGCGGCCTGGCCCGGCGCGCCCATGAAGGCGGCGTGCGCGAACTTGAGGACGGCGGCGAGCGTGAAGAGACTGCCGATCAGCGCGAAGATGCCGAGCACGTAGTGGCCGGACTGGAACGAGGCCTGGTAGATCAGCCACTTCGACGAGAAGCCGTTGAGCGGCGGGATGCCGGCCAGCGACAGCCCGGCGAACAGGAAGATGGCGAAGGTGATCGGCATCTTGCGGCCCAGGCCGCCGAGTTCGTCGAGCGTCTTGGCGTGGCTCGCCACCATGATGGCGCCGGCGCAGAGGAACAGCAGGTCCTTGACCATCATGTGATTGACGAAGTGCATCAGGCCGCCGGCGACGCCGAGCGTGGTGCCGAGCGCCAGCGCCATGGTGATGTAGCCGAGCTGGCATACGGTCGAGTAGATCAGCAGCCGCTTGATGCCGTTCTGCACCACGGCCATGGCGCCGGCGTAGAGCACGGTGACGCCGCCGATGATCGCCACGGCGTCCATCACCGCGGGCATGCCCTGGATGACGCCGAGGCGGTTCAGCAGCGTGGCGCCGCCGAACAGCGCGAACAGTTTCAGCACGCCGTAGGGACCGCTCTTCAGCAGCACCGCCGAGATGTAGCCGGAGACCGGCGTCGGGGCGGTAGCCGGGTGCATCTGGTAGTCGATGCGCACCGGCAGCATGGCGGCCTTCATCAGCATGCCGATGAACACCAGCACCAGGGCGCCGCCGAACCAGGGCGTGGACATTTCGGGAGCCGCCAGCGCGACGGCCTTGAACTCGAAGCTCCCTGCGCCGGTGCCGAACATCGCGATGCCGAGGAACATGAAGCTCGCGCCCACGGTGTTGAAGATGAAGTACTTGAAGGCTTCGCGGCGCGCGTCGTTGGTCTCTTCATGCACCAGCGCGACGTAGAGCGCCCAACTGCTCATCAATTCCCAGAAGGCGAAGAAGTTGAAGAAGTCGTGGCTGCCCGCCATGCCCATCAGGCCGGCCATCATCAGCGTGAAGGCGGCGTAGAAGCGGGCCTGGGCGTGGCCGTGCGCCATGTATCCCGTCGCGTAGGCCATGTTCAGCGTGCCGACGCCGGAGACCAGCAGGGCAAAGGCGAAGGACAGGCTGTCGTAGCGGTCGGCCTGCAGCAGTACGGCGACGAAGCTCGCGGCGACCACGGTGATGGCGAGGCGGCCGGCGACGACGACGGAGTTCTTGCCGACCAGCCAGACGACCAGGGCGCCCAGGGTCGCGATCAGCGTCGCGGCGGGCCAGATCAGCGTGAGGTTCGGCAGTTCCACCGGCGGCAGGCTGCCGGCCGCGGCCACCATGTTGCCGACGGCGGCGACGGCGTCGAGTTGCAGTTGCGGGGCAATGCCTCCGGCGACGATCAGCGCGGCCAGCGTGCCGATGGCGACGCGCATGGTGAGCGGCGCTTCCTCGACCAGCGGGCCTTCGTATGGATGGAAGAACAGGAGCCGCACGATGCGCAGGTAGTAGAACGCGGCGATGACGCTGCCGACGAGGATCAGCGCGGCGACGTCGACGCGGCCGTCCGCGGCCGCGGCGGTAATCATCAGGAACTTGCTTACGAAGCCGGAGAACGGCGGCAGCCCCATGATGGCGACCGTGGCCAGCGCGTAGCAGCCGGCGGTGAAGGGCATGCGGCGGCCGAGGCCGGCGAGGTCGGCGATCTGCCGGCGCCCGGATTGCAGGATGAAGGCGCCGGCGGCGAAGAACAGCAGGGTCTTCATCACGGCGTGGTTCGTGACGTGCAGCAGCGACGCCGTGGTGGCGAGCGAGGAGCCGAGCCCGAGGATGGCGGCGATCTCGCCGATCTGCGCCAGCGTCGAGTAGGCGAGCATCCGCTTGAGTTCCTTCTGCAGCAGCGCCATCACCTCGCCGTAGATCAGCGTCAGGCAGCCGAGGACGGTGATGAGCGTGCCGACGTCGACGCCGGATTGCGCGAAGCGCGCGAGCTGGGTGGCGCCGAAGATCACGAACAGCACTTTCACCAGGCCGAAGATGCCGGCCTTGGTGAGGATGCCGGACAGCGGCGCCGAGATCGACGACGGCGCTTCCGGGTGGGCCAGCGGCAGCCAGGCATGCAGCGGCACGAAGCCGGCCTTGACGGCGAAGCCGACGAGGAAGCACAGCGCGATCACCATGCCGGCCGCGGGATCGATGTTGCCGGCCTCGGCGGCGATATGCGCGAACTCGAAGCTCCCGACCTGCGCGTGCGTGAGGAGGATGCCGAAGTTCATCACATAGGCGCCGCCGGCACACATCACGAAGTAGATGAAGCCGGCGCGCAGCGCCTTCGGGGTCTGCTCGTGGATGACCAGGAAGTAGGACGTCCAGGTCATCAGTTCCCAGAACACGTAGAAGTTGCCGAACTCATGCGCGGTCGCCAGGCCGAGCATCGAGCCGATCATCAGGAACAGGAAGAAGGTGTAGCGGTTGCCGTGCCCCTCGTGCGCCATGTAGCCCCACGAGTAGAGGACGACGAGGAAGCCGATGCCGGCGAACAGCACGGCGAACAGGTGCGACGCCGGGTCGAGCCCGTTGCCGACGACCGCCAGCACGAGCGTGAGGCCGGCCAGCAGCACGGCATTGAGCTCGCGCATCAGGCGCGTGTGCAGGCCGACGATGTACAGCGCGAAGCCGCCGACGTAGGGCACCAGCACCAGCAGCGACCAGGGCGACTCGAATTCGGGAACGCGGCCGAGGTCGAGCGCGCCGGCCCCTTCGGCGGCGAGCCGCAGGAAGGGCTCGGGCCACAGGCTCATGACGACGGTGAGCGCGGCCAGCGGCGCGATCGGGAAGGCAAGCCACCACGGTTCGGCGTTCAGCTCGCGCGGCTCGAGCGGCGGCTCGAGGCAGACGCGCTGGATCACGCGCAGGTAGTAGAAGGCGGCGATGATGCTCGCCAGCGTGCCGGCGGCGGCCAGCAGCCAGTGGCCGCCCTC
Source organism: Rhodocyclaceae bacterium (assembly GCA_036391735.1). GTDB lineage: Bacteria > Pseudomonadota > Gammaproteobacteria > Burkholderiales > Rhodocyclaceae > Nitricoxidireducens. The sequence goes on along the minus strand of DASVZI010000213.1, from coordinate 3,497 downwards.
GAGCGCCGCGTAGAGGATCAGGAACTTGCTGTAGGAGCCCTTGAACGGCGACAGGCCCATCACCGAGAAAAGCGCGAAGCCGAACAGCGTCGAGGCGATCGGCATGCGCCGTCCGCTGCCGGTGAGGGCGTCGAGGCTGGCCGAGCCGGTGCGGCGGATCAGCCACCAGGCGGTGAAGACCATCAGGCCGCGCATGACGGCCTGGTAGCCCAGGTGCATCCAGGCGCCGGTGTCGCCGGTGGCGCCGCCGACGCCGACGGCGAGCAGCAGGTAGCCGATCTCGGCCACGGTGGAGACGGCAATCAGTGCGGCGAGATTGCGCAGCGCCAGCAGCGCGACGGTCTCGCCGACCAGCAGGATGATGGCGCCGAGCCAGGCCAGCAGGCTCGAGTCCAGGGGTGCTTCAGCGATCATGACGGTTTCCTTCCTTGAGTATCCGCATGCGGTTGCGCGCCTCGGCGCACGTTGCTTGCAGTATCGGAGTCGCGCCGAGTGACCCGCAATGCAAAGTGGGCAATCGAAGAAACGGCTGTGTCAATTCGTGACACGCGCCCTCGGATGGGCGCGTGGACGCTGCGTTGCGGTTCGCGCGCGCCTACCATGGCAAGCGTCGGCAATCCGGGAATTCCATCCGCCATGCACGAAACCGCCATCGTCACCGGCCTCATGCGCATCCTCGAGGAGAAGGCGGCCGCCCACGGCGTCGAGCGCATCCTGCGCGTCACCGTCAAGGTCGGCCGCCTGCGCGCCGTCGAGCCGGCGCAGCTCGTCGCCTGCTTCGAGATGTTCGCCGAGGGGACCGTGGCCGAGGGCGCCGAGCTGGTGATCGCGCCGGTCGCGGTGCGCGCTCGCTGCAAGGATTGCGGCACCGAGTTCGAAGTGCCGAAATTCCGCTTCGACTGCCCGGGCTGCGGCGGCGGGGAGGTTGACGTCATCGCCGGACAGGAATTGTTCGTCGAAAGCTTCGAGGCCGGGCCGCCCGCCGCCTGATCCCCTGTCACGATTTGACACAGCCGCATACGGATGGGGGCGGTAGACCTTGTCCGGGGGCGCCCGTCCGCGAATACTCGGGTCAAACGGCGGCCGGATGCCGCCCTCGGGGGGAGCGCACCATGGAACTCGATGCCATCAGCCAGACGCGCAGCCGCTGCCTGTCGGACGTCTTCGGACGCGACATCAGCTACCTGCGGCTGTCGGTGACCGATCGCTGCAACCTGCGCTGCTTCTACTGCATGCGCAGCGACGCGAGCTTCCTGCCGCGCGCCGAAGTGCTGAGCCTCGAGGAACTCGAGCGCCTGTGCGCCGTGTTTGCGCAGCTCGGCGTGAAGAAGATCCGCCTGACGGGCGGCGAGCCGCTCGCGCGCCCCGGCATCATGGGCCTGATCGCGCGCCTGGGGCGGCGACTGAAGGCCGGGGAGTTCGAGGAACTGACCCTGACGACCAACGGCAGCCTGCTGGCCGAGCAGGCTGACGCCCTGGCCGCGGCCGGCATGCGGCGCATCAATGTCTCGCTCGATACGCTGGACGAAGGCAAGTTCCAGCGCATCACGGGCCACGGCGGCCTCGATCAGGTCATTGCCGGCATCGAAGCGGCACGCGCCGCGGGCCTTGCCGTGCGCATCAACACGGTGGCGCTGAAGGGCGTCAATGACGACGAGTTCGACGATCTCATCGCGTGGAGCGGCGAGCGCGGCTGCGACATGGCGCTCATCGAGCTCATGCCGCTGGGCGGCGTCCAGCCGGGCGCGGACAACTACCTTGCGCTGGACGCCGTGCGCCGTACCCTTGCCCGGCGCTGGACGCTGGCGCCGGCCGAAGCGTCGGGCAGCGGTCCGGCCAGCTACCTGCGCATCGCCGAAACCGGCCGCCGGCTCGGCTTCATCACCCCGATGAGCCACCGCTTCTGCCTGCGCTGCAACCGCGTGCGCCTGACCTGCGCCGGCCAGCTGGTGCTGTGCCTCGCGCGCGAAGGCGGCATCGACCTGCGCCATCCGCTGCGCCAGGGCGCCGATGACGCGGCGATCGCCGACATCATCGCCGCCGGCGTCGCCCTCAAGCCGCTCGAGCACCAGTTCGGCCGCAATTACGGGCCGGCCGCCGAGACGCGCATGTGGCAGGTCGGCGGCTGAACCGAATCTCACCGGTCATCGTCAAAGGAGACGACCATGTGCGACAACTGCGGCTGCAACGTCACCGACGCCAACCGCCACCTGATCCAGGTGGGCGAGCGGGGCACCATCGAAGTGCTCGAGGACCTGCTCGCCGCCAACGACCGCCAGGCCGAACATATCCGCGAGCACCTCGACAGCCGCGGCGTGCTGGCCGTGAACCTCATGTCTTCTCCCGGCAGCGGCAAGACCAGCCTGCTCGAGGCGACCATCAAGGCGCTGCCTTCATGGCTGCGCGTCGCCGTCATCGAAGGCGACCTCGAGACCGAGAACGATGCCGAGCGCATCCGCCGCCATGGCGTGCCTGCCGTGCAGATCACCACCGGCATGGCCTGCCATCTCGACGCCCACATGGTGCACGAGGCCCTGCATGCCATCGACCTCGACGGCATCGACATCCTGTTCATCGAGAACGTCGGCAACCTGGTGTGTCCGGCGAACTTCGACATCGGCCAGCACCGCAACGTGCTGCTGGTGTCGGTGACCGAGGGCGACGACAAGCCGGCCAAGTATCCGGTGATGGTGCGCGCCGCCGACCAGGTGCTCATCACCAAGACCGATCTGCTGCCCTACATCGAGGAGTTCGACGTCGGCCGTGCGCGCGCCTCGGTGGCGGCGGTGCGGCGCAACCTGCCGGTGATGGAGGTCTCCGCGAAGAGCGGCCGCGGCCTCGACGGATGGATAGAATGGCTTTCCGACGCCCTGGCGTTGCGCCGGGCGGCGAAGCGGCGGCCGGTGAGGGCGAACGCGTACGCGCCGGCTCGCTGATCTCAAGCGGCAGTCCCTATACCAAGGAGGAGCCCCATGAGCCTGCTCAAGTTCCGGCACAGAGAAGCCACGACGCCCCCGGCCAGCGCCCCCGGCCGCCCCGCCAGCGGCGTGTTCGACTGCGGCGCCATCCCCATCAGCATCGCCGCACTCGGGCTCCCCGACGCATCCGGGCTGCTGCTCGCCTTCGTGCCGCCGCAGGCGGACTTCGCCCGCGTGAACGACGCCTGGCAGCGGCTCGCCGGCGCCGGCCGCAGCGTGCTCGCCATCTCCTCCACCGGCGCGCTGTGCGCGCAGGCGGGCGGCTCCGCCTATTGCGACATGGAGGGTCGCCAGGGCAGTTGGCTGTGGCTGCCGCAGTCGCTGATCGCCGCGCATGAGATCCACGCCGTCGACCTGCACGTCAAGGACACGCAGACCGCGCGGCAGCGCGTCGCGGCGATTCGCAAGGAGCTCGAAGGCATCCAGGTACGGCTGCCGTTGTCGGCGGAGCGGACCTTCGCGCTGGTGTTCTGCGACGGCCTGTCGGCGTCCGAAGGCTTCCTCATGAAGGCCTGGTAC
>DASVZI010000212.1:0-1946 GCA_036391735.1 Rhodocyclaceae bacterium | reverse complement strand
GTTCTCGGTGTTCTGGGTGATGGAGGCGGTCATCTGCTCGATCGAGGCGGTGGTCTCCTCGACCGAGGCCGCCTGCTCGCTGGAGGCCTGCGACAGCGACTGCGCCGTCGCCGACACCTGGCCGGCGGCATTGTTGAGCGCTCCTGAAGCGGCATTTACGTCGCCGATGATCTGCGACAGGCGGGCGATCATGTGGCTGATCGAGTACAAGGCACTGGAGGTGTCGCGCGGGGCGATCCGCACTTTGACGCTGAGATCGCCTTCGGCCACCCGGTTGACCGTCTCGGCGACGTAGCGGGGCTCCCCGCCGAGCTGCGCGAACAGCGTATGCACGATCCAGGTGCCAAGCACGGCGGCCAGGACGATGCCCGCCACGATGACGGCAGTGGCGACCGCAAAAGTCTTCCGATACGAGGCTTCGGACTTGTCGTACTCGCTCTTGGCGACGTCCAGCTGCAGCTGCAGCAGCTTGCCCACGCCATCCTTGGCGCTGGCGTAGAGCGGACCGACGATCTTCACCATGGCGCTGTTGCCTTCGACGAACTGGCCCGCCTCATAGAGTTTCGCCGCCGGCTTCAAGCCATCCTGCACGAAGGTCGCGCGCTTGGCGGCGAACTCGTCGGCCAGGAGCTTCTCTTCGGGCGTCAGGTAGCTGGCCATGTAGTCCTTCCAGACATCGGAGATGGCGTCGATGTTCTTGGCCACCTTGTCGAGATGCACCCCGATCGGATGGTCGTGCAGCTTGCTTTCGGGCAGCCGCGGATCGTGCATCGAGGCGAGGTGCAGCTGGCGCATGTTCTCCTGCATCAGTTCGTTGATCTGCGCGATCTGCCCGGTCGGGATCATGCGGTCGACGTACACGGTATTGAGGCTCGCGTTGGTGGCCCGCATGGCCAGGATTCCCTGGATCCCGATGATGGCGAGCAGGATGGCGAGCAGGGACAGCACGGCGATCAGCCTGGTGCGGATGGTGACGTTTTCGAGCATGGCGCTTCTCCTTTCCCAATTGCGAGGGGCGGAATTCCAGGCCTAATCCTGATGGGCGGTACTGGCATCCATGGTTGCGATGGCGGCCATCTCCTCGACGGAAAGTACGCGCAGGATGTCGAGGATGATGACGAAATTGGCGTTGACCTTGCCCATGCCGGCGATGAAGTCGGTGCGGATTCTGGCGCCGAAAGCGGGCGGCGGCTCGATGTCGGCGGCGCCGATCTCGAGGACTTCGGAGACGGCGTCGACCATGATGCCTATGTCATGGCGGCCTTCGTCCTGCCGGACCTCGGCGATGACGATGCAGGTGCGGCGTGCCACTTCGGTGGGCTTGCCGCCGAAGCGGACGGCGAGGTCGATGACCGGCACCACTGCGCCGCGCAGGTTGATGACACCGCGGATGAAGGCAGGCATCATCGGGATGGCGGTCAGCGTGCCGTACTCGATGATCTCCTTGACGTTGAGGATGCCGACGGCGAACATTTCCCCGCCCAAGGTGAACGTCAGGAACTGATTGGCTTCGGCTGCGGCTGCGGACGGCGGAACGACGGCGAGGTTTGCGGCCGTTCCTGTCTGGATCATGTTTTCCATCTCGTTCCTCCGCTCAGAAGCGCTCGAAGTCCTGGTCGGCGGCCCGAGCCGCCGCCGGCTTCGCGACCGGTTTCCCGACGGCCGCGCGTGGCGGCGCCTTGGCGACCGGCTTCGCGGGGCGCGCGCCTTCCTGTTGTATTTTGAAGAATGCCATCAGGTCCTGGAGTTGCGAGGACTGGCCGCCCATCTCCTCGGCGGTGGCGGCGAGTTCCTCGGAGGCCGAAGCGTTCTGCTGTGTGGCCTTGTTGAGCTGGCCCATGGCGCCGTTGATCTGGCCGACGCCCTGCGACTGCTCCTGGCTGGCGGCGGCGATCTCCTGCACGAGGTCGGAGGTCTTCTTGATCGAGGGCACCATTTCGTCGAGC
>DASVZI010000211.1:0-2172 GCA_036391735.1 Rhodocyclaceae bacterium | reverse complement strand
AGCACGTCGCCTTCGCGGACCTCGGACTTGACGGAGAGGACCTTGGCGGCGCCGTCGGCGCGCTTGACGGAGAGGGTGCCGGACAGGTGGGTGACGGTGCCGGCCTGCTCGGCCTGCGCGGCGAAGGCGAGGCCAAGGGCGGCGAGGAGGACGAGGGCCTTACGCATTGCAGCGCCCCACGGGTTTCTTCTCGGCTGGTTTGTTCTCATCCTGGTTGCTTCCCGAAGTGCTGCCTGTCTTGTCCTTGTCCTCGTCGCTGGAGGAGGTCCCGCCGAACTGGTCCGTGCCGCCGCCGGTGGTTTCGCCGGTGCTGGAGGTACCGCCGGTGGTGCTGCCCAGGGTGTTCGCGATCAGGTCCGTCACGCTAGTGCTGTCCGAGGTCCCCGGGTTGGTCGTCGTGTTGTTGAGCGAGCCGATCACGCTGCTCATTACCGGATTCTGCGCAGCTCCATACGTAATCAACAACGTCGAGCCGTCGACCGCCGGCGTCATCAGGTCGCCGATGAAGAACCCGCTGCCGCCACTCGCCGACGTCGTGGTCGCGGCGCCGTCGATGACGACGCCACCGCTCGCCCGTCCGTTGAAGGCCAGGCTGATGGTGCCAGGGCCGGCGGTGCCGGCCAGCATGTAGGACGGATATCCGGGAGCGCCGGTCAGCGAGATCTGCGATCCGCCGCCGGAAAACGCCAGCGAGATGTCGCCGCCAGCTTCGAAGAAGGCTCCGTTGACCAGCGACAGGTTGCCGCCGATGCCGCTAAGCAGCGGGTTGGCGCCCGAGGCTGTGGTCAGCGTAGCGGTAGCTGTCGCACCACCGTACAGCGCATCCAGCGACAGCGTGTAGATGCTGTTGTTGGCCGACATCAGGTAAGCGCCGGATCCCGCCGTCGTGCCCGCCGTGAAATCGCCGGTCGTCATGATCGCAATATCGCCGTAGCCGGCCGCGGCCATGTCCTCGACGGGCGCTTCAACGTCGATGTTGCCGCCCGATAGCAGGATGCCGCCGTTATAGGAAGACACCGGCGAGTTGATGGTCAGCGTGCCGCCCGCGGTCAGCGCGAGCGCCCCGGAGGAACTCAGGGCGCTGTTGATGTCGAGGTTGGCTCCCGCTGAAAGGATGATGCTGCCGCTGGCGGTCAGCGAGGCGCCGCTGTTGTAGGAAAGCGAGCCGGTGGCGAAGATAAGCAGGTCTCCCGCGCTCACCGCGAAGCTGTCGCCGGACGTCAGCGCGAAATCGCCATATTGCATGTAGTTGACGAAACCGCTGCCCGAGGCGTCGGCCAGGACGATCGATGCCGGCTGCGCAGTCCAGTTGCGTATGGCGATGCCGCCGTAGGAGCCCGTGCTGACGGCTGCCGCGAGTGAGGTCGTCGCGGCGGTGTCGAGGTCGATCGCGTGCATGCCCGGCGACGGCGCGCCGTTCTGGCTGACGAGATCGATGGTGCCGGCAAGGATGTTGAGGGCGCCGGCGCCGTTGTCGTCGAGGATCGAATAGCCGGCCTGGACGGCTACCTGGCCGCCGGCGTCGACGATCAAGCCGATCTGGACGTTGTTCCCCGCCTGGATGCCGATCGTGCTGGGCGAACTGGCGTAGAGGCCCTCGACTGCGGCCGTGCCGCCGGCCGAGATCGACAGGGGCGTGGCGCCGTTCAACTGTATGGTGCCGGCCAGGATTGCGTCGCCATCGGCCGAGACGGAGGAGCCGGTGCCGCTCCCGATCACGATGGACCCTCCCGCCTGCTGTATGACGTTGCCTGCGGCACTGCCTCCCGTCCAGGCGACGAGGGTCATGTCCTGGCCGCTGCTCAATTGGCTGGTACTGCCGAGGAGGATGTCTCCGCCGTCGGCGTAAATGTCCAACGTCGTTCCTGCCGACAACCGGCCGTTGATGGTCACGGCGCCACCCGTGTTTACGGAAACGTAGTCGCCGGCGCTGACGTTGCCGCTGGATGTGATCGTGAGCGTTCCGGTGTACGGGCTCAAGGCGATGTAATTTGACGGCGAAGTCGTCAGGGTGCCGGCCACGACGATGTCCTGGTTGGCCGTGACGTCGATGTTGCCTCCCCCGTTGATCGTGACGCCGGATGCGATCAAGGCATTCCCCGCCAAGGGAACCCCCGACGCCATGCTGCCGAACGAGCCGATGCCGGCGCCGCCGTTTCCGCTGTCGATCGA
>DASVZI010000210.1:0-3007 GCA_036391735.1 Rhodocyclaceae bacterium | reverse complement strand
GGCAGCCTGGTGGTCACCGTGACCATCAAGTCGGACGGCAGCATCAAGGATGTCATCGTCGATCGTCCCTCGGGCTTCAAGGTGCTGGACGAGGCGGCGCGCAACATCATCCGCCTCGCTGCGCCCTACGCCGCCTTCCCGCCGAACATCGCCCGCGACACCGACGAGATCGTCATCACGCGGATGTGGAGTTTCACCAAGGACGATCGGCTGCAGGGCGGCAACTGATGACCGATCGCTACGCAGTGTTCGGCAACCCGGTTGCCCACAGCAAGTCGCCGCGCATCCACGCGCTATTCGCGCGCCAGACCGGGCAGGACATCAGCTACGAGGCGCTGCTGGCGCCGCTCGACGGCTTCGCCCGGGCGGTGCAGGCCTTCACCGCCGCCGGCGGACGCGGCGCCAACGTCACCGTGCCGTTCAAGGAAGAAGCGTTCCGCCTGGCGACGACGCTCTCGGAGCGCGCGGCCGCCGCGGGCGCTGTGAACACGCTGAGCTTCGACGGCGACGCCGTCCTGGGCGACAACACCGACGGCGCCGGGCTGGTGCGCGACCTCAAGGCCAATCTCGGCTGCGACATCGCGGGGCGCCGCGTGCTGCTGCTCGGTGCCGGCGGCGCCGCGCGCGGCGTGGTGCTGCCGCTGCTGCAGGAGGCGCCGGCGGAGCTGTTCATCGCCAACCGCACGGCGGACAAGGCGGCGCGCCTCGCGCTGGAATTCTCGCAGCACGCGACCGGCCAGGTGCGACCGGAGGGCGGCGGCTTCGCGGAGCTGGCCGGCCGGCAGTTCGACCTCATCATCAACGCCACCTCGTCGGGGCTGCAATCGGCGGCCTTGCCGCTCGCGGCATCGCTGTTCGCCCGCCGCTGCCAGGCCTACGAGATGGTCTACGGGCGCGACACGCCTTTCATCAACCAGGCGCTCGATGCCGGCGCGCGCGTCGCCGACGGACTCGGCATGCTGGTCGAGCAGGCGGCGGAGGCCTTCGCCGTCTGGCGCGGCGTGCGGCCGGAAACGGGCCCCGTATTGTTCGAACTGCGCCACGGTTGATGGGCAAGTCGGCGCTGCACCGGATTAAGGTCGGCCTGCTCGGCTTCCTGCTGCTGGTGCTCCTCTGGCAGGGTTGGTATGTCGCCTGGGTGCTCTGGTGGAAACACTTCGATCCGGGCACGACGCACTTCATGTCGTTGCGCCTCGACGAATTGCGCCAGAAGAATCCGCAGGCGGAACTGCGGCACCAGTGGGTGCCCTACGAAAAGGTCTCGGTGCACCTGAAGCGCGCCGTCGTCGCGGCCGAGGACGACAAGTTCGTCGACCACGAGGGCTTCGACTGGGAAGGCATGCAGAAGGCGATCGAGAAGAACCAGCGGAAGGGCAAGGTGGTGGCGGGCGGCTCGACCATCTCGCAGCAATTGGCCAAGAACCTCTTCCTGTCGCCGTCGAAGACGCCCTGGCGCAAGGCGCAGGAGGCGATCATCACGGTCTGGCTCGAGACCTTCTGGGACAAGCGGCGCATCCTCGAGGTCTATCTCAATGTCGTCGAGTGGGGCGAGGGCGTCTTCGGCGCCGAGGCGGCGGCACGCCGCTACTACGGCACTTCCGCCGCGTCGCTCGGCGCCGAGCAGGCGGCGCGCCTGGCGGTGATGCTGCCGGCGCCGCGCCGCTACGAGAAGAATCCTTATTCGCCCTTCATGAACGGCCGCACGGCGGTCATCCTGGGTCGCATGCAATATTCGGAAGTGCCATAGCCGGGATAGAATCGCGGGGTTTCCAGCGCCGAGGCCAGCCGTGAGCGAGCCGACCCCCGAATTCGACCGACTGACGCAGCAGCTGAACGAGGTTCAGACCCTGCTGTCGCGCCATCGCCTCGTCGAAAGCCTGGTGAACCGGCAGGAGATGCCCAAGCACGAGATGGTGGAGAACCTCGTGCACAAGCAGAATCTGGCCGAACTCCGCAAGCTGCTGGCGGGGCTCGACGCCGTCGACGTCGCGCGCATCCTCGAGGCCCTGTCGCCCGAAGACCGGCTGCTGGCCTGGGAGCAGGTCGCCGAGGACCGCCTCGATCCCATCCTGCTGCTGGTACTCGACGACGTGCGCGAGGAACTGGTCAACGCCGCCCGCCACGAGAGCGAAAAGATTTCGCTCAATGCCTTCGAACTGCACAACGGCCGGCTGCGGCAGATGAAGGTGTCCAATCGCGCCGACCTCGCCAACATCAAGCCGATCTGGGTCGACCTCGTCGCGCCGTCCGCCGAGATGCGCTTCTGGGTCGGCGCCCATTTCGGCATCGAACTGCCCGATCCCGCCAGCCTCACCGACCTCGAGGCCAGCGCGCGCTTCTATGTCGAGGAGAACGGCGAGATCCACCTGCATTCGGACTTCCTGCTCGATACCGGCGGCAAGACGCGCAACGTGGCGGTCGCCTTCATCCTGCACGACGATATCCTGTTCTCGGTGCGCGCCGAGGAGCTGCCGGTCTTCCGGCTGCAGCGGCTGCGCGCGCGCAACCAGCCGGGCTACGTCACCGAAGGCAAGGACGTGCTGCTCGACCTCTATGCCGCCGACGTCGAATACTCCGCCGACGCGCTCGAGGACATCTACGCCGACCTCGAAGCGGTCGGCAAGAAGGTGCTGAACCCGCGCATCACCGACGAGGAAGCCGCGTTGATCCTCTCGGAGATCGCGCGCGCCGAGGACTTGAACGGCCGCATCCGCCGTAACGTGCTGGACACGCGGCGCGCCCTGTCCTTCCTGATGCGCGGCAAGTTCCTTTCCAACGACCAGCAGGACGATGCGCGCCAGATCCTGCGCGACATCGAGTCGCTAGACGGCCACACGGGCTTCCTGTTCGGCAAGATCAACTTCCTGATGGACGCCACCGTCGGCTTCATCAACATCAACCAGAACCAGCGCGTGTCGAAGCTGACCGCGATCAGCATCGTGTTCATGCCGATCAACATCCTCGCCGGCATCGGCGGGATGTCGGAGTTCTCGATGATGACGAAGGA
>DASVZI010000209.1:0-9918 GCA_036391735.1 Rhodocyclaceae bacterium | reverse complement strand
CCGCCGCGGCAGCGGCGCGACGGCCGGGGGTGTCCGGCCGCGATGTTTGAGCGAAGCGAGTTTCGCGGCCGGCCGGGCGGCGCGTCGATGGCGCGGGAACCCCGCCGCAGGCGGGGCGGTCGGTCATGAGGCGGCGGCCATGCCCTTGGTCTGCGGGTTTAACGCGACTTCAAAACGCCCGCAACTGCGGATACCCCCGTCCCTGCCGAATCGTCCAGACGTTCTGGAAATCGAACCCGACGAAACTCTTGCGCTGCCTCATCTTCCGATCCTTCAGCCCGGTGCCTGCGGCGCTGATATTCAACCCCGACGTCGTGACGTCCCAGTAGCTGTCGACGACCGTCCCGCTGTTGAACGCCACCAGTCCTCCGTTGTGCAGCGCGCCGCTGACGGCGCCCGTCGAATACGTGTGGGCGATGGTCCCCGTGTTGTAGGCGACGAGTCCCGCGTTGTAGTCCGCGGTGGCGCCCGGCGCGGTGCTCACGCTGCCCCTTGCATAGGCATTCTCGATGCTGCCCGAGTTGAAGCCGACCAGCCCGCCGTTGTATCGGCTAGCCGCGGAGAAACTGTTGGCGATCACCCTGCCGGTGGCGAAGACTTCCTCCAGCGTGCCGCTGTTGAATCCGACGAGGCCGCCGTTGGCGCTGCGCGAGCCGGTCACCCGGCCAGTGGCGTAGGCGACCCCGATCGTTCCCGAGTTCGAGCCGGCCAGGCCGCCCGCGGGCCCCTTGTAGGCCTGCACGTTCCCGGTCGCGTAGGCATGGCTGACCGTGCCGCCGTTGATGCCGACGAGGCCGCCGGCGGTGTCCCAACTGATGACGTTCCCGGTGGCGTGCGCGTGGACGATGGTGCCCGTGTTCTGCCCCACCAGCCCGCCGGAGAACGAGCCGTCTTCCTGCGAGTTCACGCCGCCCGTGGCGTAGGAATCCTCGATCAGGCCCTCGTTCGTCCCCGCCAGGCCGCCCGCGCCGTACAAGCCGTACACGTCGCCCGTGGCGTAGCTGCCTGAAACGATGCCGCCCGAGGCATTGTCCCCGACCAGGCCGCCGCCGGTGGCCGAGCCGCTGACGTCGCCGGTCGCGTAGGAATCGTAGACGTGGCCTTCGTTGTGTCCCACCAGGCCGCCCAGCGTGCCGCGTCCGCCGACATCGCCGGTCGCATCGCTGCCGGTGATGATGCCGTTGCTCCAGCCGACGAGGCCGCCGACGTTGCCGTTACCCGTCACGCTGCCCGTCGCATGACTGTCGGTGATGGCCGCGCGGCCGTCATCGAGGCCGATCAGGCCGGCCAGGGTTTCCTCGTTCCTTCCGACCAGGCCGCCCACGTTGTCCACCCCGCTGACGCTGCCCGTCGCATAACTGTCGGAAATGACGCCGGGCTGGGCCTGTACGCCGGTTGGCGTCGGGTGGCTTTCCCCCGTGGCGTTGAGACCCACCAGCCCGCCGACATTGCTGCCATGCAAGCTGCTGACGTTGCCTGTCGCGTGGCTCGCCGTGATGATGCCCGCGTTGAAGCCGACCAGGCCGCCGATGTCGTCGCCATTGCCGACGCCGTACGGATTGCCGCCGCGGCTGACGACGTCGCCCGTCGCGTAGCTCTCGCTGATGGTGCCGCCGTTGACGCCGACCAGGCCGCCCATCTGGTCGCCGCCGTTCACGTTGCCCGTCGCGTAGCTCTCGCTGATGGTGCCGCTGTTGTAGCCGGCCAGCCCGCCGCCCATTGCCGAGGTGTTCACCGTGCCGCTGGCATGGCTGCGGAGGATGTTGCCGGTGTTGAAGGAAACCAGTCCGCCTGAACCGCTCTCCCCGCCGACGAGACCCGTCGCGTAGCTGTCGACGATCTCGGCGGCATTCGAGCCGACCAGCCCGCCCGAGCCGCGCCCCAAGACCGTCCCCGTCGCGTGGCTGCGGGTGATCGTCGCTCCGGAGTAATTCACGCCGACCAGGCCGCCGGTTTGGTCGTAGCCGATGACATTGCCCGTCGCGTAGCTGTCGGTGATCGGTCCATGGTTCTCGCCGACGAGGCCGCCCATGATGTTTGCGACATCGACCGGGCCGGCGAGATTGCCGGTGGCGTAGCTGTTGTCGATGGCCGCGGAATTCCAGCCGACCAGGCCGCCGAAGTTCCACCAGGCCGTCACCTGTCCGGTCGCATGGCTGCCGCCGATGCTTCCGCCCGACATGTAGCCGACGAGGCCGCCGACGTTGTCGATGCCGCTGACGGCTCCGCTGCTGCAACTGCCGCTGATCGGACCCAGCAAGTCGTAGCCGACGAGGCCGCCGACGAGTTCGTGGCCGGTCACGGCACCGGTCGAATAGCTGGACTCGATGGTGCCGCCGACGACGCCGGGACCGGAGCGATCGCCGGGGTCGTCGCTTCCCACCAGTCCGCCGACACTGGAGGCGCCGCTGACATTGCCGCTGCTGTGGGCGTTGCGGACGCTGCCCATGTTGTGGCCCACCAGGCCGCCGACCGAGAGCGTGCCCGCTACGCTGCCGGAGGCGTCGGACTCGGATACGGCGTTGCCATTGGTTCCTACCAGGCCGCCGACAACCGAGGTCCCGCTGACGCTGCCGCTGCTGTGCGCATCGACGATGGTGCCGTCGTTGTCGCCCGCGAGGCCGCCGACGTCATTCGTGCCGGTCACCGTCGCACTGCTCTGGACGTTGATGATGCTGCCGCGGTTGTAGCCCACCAGGCCGCCGACGTCGTTCGGGCCCGACACGGTTCCGCTGCTGCTCGCGTCGCCGATGCTGCCCGCGTTGTAGCCCACCAGGCCGCCCACGTTGCCGTTTTCGCCGGCGTCGATGTCGCCGACTCCCGCCGCCCCGTTATCCTGGACCACGCTGTTGCTGCGGCTTCTCAGGATCGTTCCGCTGTTGGAGCCGGCCAAGCCGCCGACGTCCTTCAGGCCGGATACCAGTCCCGCGACGGAAGCGTCCGTCACGACCCCGGAATTGGCGCCCACCAGTTGCCCGACATATTGATTGCCGGAAATGCTTCCCCCTACGAGACTCAGGTGGCTTACCCGCGCGCCGAAGCTTGTGGCGCCCAGCAGCCCCACCCCGTTCGCCGTCGGGCGGTTGATGGCGAGCCCGCTGATGGCATGTCCGCCACCGTCGATCTGGCCGGAAAAGGCGATCGTGTCGGGGGAACCGACGGGCACGAAACCGGCCCCGCCGTTCCAGCCCGCCGTGCCCGAGGCATCGATGTCGCGCCCGAGGTAATAGTCGCCCCCCAGGTTCGTGCCCATGGCCTGAAGCTGGTAGACGTCGTTCACCAGCATCCACGCGCTTGCCGTGCCGCCGTTGCCGAGCGTGACGTTGCCGCTGTAGTTCGTCGGATTTGCATAGCTGGGACCGTTGCCGTTCGGATCGGCCGCGGCATTGCTGCCGACCGGGTTGTAGTAGATGTTCAGGCTGCCTCCGTTCAGCGTGACATGCCCGGCGCCCGAAAAGGAAACCGTCCCGCAGTTGGCGGCCCCGGCGACGCAGGCGCCGGAATTGTCCGCGCGCAGCGTCACCCCGCCGCTACCGGCATTGCTGATCGGCGCCCTGACCTCGACGCTGTGCAGGGCCGACAGGGTGAGGCCGTACCCGCTGTTCCAGTTCACCTCGTCGTCGACGTAGATGTCGCCCGCGCCGGCGGCGGTGCCGCCGCTGCTGAGAATCGTGATGCGGTTGAATCGAAGCTGCGCCGCCAGCGTGCTGCCGCTGATGTCGCCGCCGCTGGGAGCGATGTGGAAATCCGCCGGATCGATGAGCCAGGTGCCGCCGTTGGTGTTCACCGTCAGGGCGTTGAGGTCGACGTGGGCGGCCGAGGTCTCGACCAAGCCCCCGCTGCCCGGCGATCCGTCGCCCTGCGCGGAGATCGATCCGCGCGCCGTCAAGGTGCCCGTGACTTGGCCGCCGCCGTCCTGGACAAGCACGCTGACGTTGCCGCCTTTGGTGCCGTCGGCTGCGATCCTGCTGCCGTCGGCCAGCGCGATGTCCTGCCCGGCCTTGAGGAAGATGCGGCCGCCCTCGGCGACGACGCTGCTCGCGTTGAGCGCGCCGGCATTTCGCACCAGCAGCCCCGCGATGCCGATGCGTCCGGCTTCGGCCACGATGCTGCCGAGGTTGCTCGCCGTTCCGTCTCCGGTCACCTCGACGCTCACCCCGGGCGTGCCGGTGTCGACGAGCTGGACGCTTTGCCCGGCGGCCAGGATGGTTTCGCCGCCGGGTGCATGGATGCTGCCTTCGTTGCGCACCTCCGGGCCCACCAGATAGACCTGTCCGCCGCTGGGTGTGCTGATGACGCCCTGGTTGACCACGCTCCCCGCCGAGGCGGACCCTTGCTCGAACAGCAGCCGGCCGGCCAGGAAGTTCTCGTTGCTGACGCCGAGCGTGGAAGCGACGAAGCCCGCGGTCTCGATGCGCCCCGCCGGCCCGACCATGATGCCGTTCGGATTGATGAGCCAAACCTTGCCGTTGGACTGGAGCAGGCCGTAGATCGCGCTCGGGTCCGGCCCCACGACGCGGTTGAGGACGGCGCTGGATGCGGAGGGCTGCAGGAACCTCACCGTCTCGCCGGCATCGATGCCGAACTTCTGCCAATTGAGGATGGCGTTCGCCGAGTTCGTCACCGTCATCGTGCTGCCGGCCTGGCCGATCGATGCCGTGCCGGAGACAGCCTGGCCGCCTGAGGGGAGCGCCAGCGCAGCGCACGACGCCCCTCCCAGGACGACGGCCGCCAGCAGGCGCGGACCGGCCGCATTGCAGGTGCGCCGGGCGAATTCGGGAACGGGAACGAGGGCGCTGCGCAACGAGTTCCACGCCAGCCGGTAAGCGATGTTCATGGAGCGGGCTCCTGAAGAAGGATAGGTAGCGCCATTGAAGACGCGCGCCACCTCGCCCGCCATGATTCATCCCGCATAGGACGAGATCATGATGGCTTCATGAGCCGCCTGGTGCGGCTCCATCCTGCAAAGTAAAGGCCGTGAGGCCGGCGGGCTTCCATCCGCCTCCGCCCTTGCTGCTACATTGGATCAACATGATCCGGACGCTTCCCTCCCGCCGACGCCGGCTGCTGCTCGCCGGCGCCCTCACCCTGCCCCTCTGGCGCGCCGCGGAAGCGCGCGCCGACGACGTCCTCCATCTCTACAACTGGAATAACTACGTCGGCGACGAGACGATGGCGCGCTTCGAGGCGGCCTGCGGCTGCCGCGTCAAGCAGGACTACTACTCGGACAACGAGGAGATGCTGGCCAAGCTCGATGCCGGCGCGGTCGGCTACGACGTGCTGGTGCCGACCGGCAACGCCGTGGAGTCGCTGATCCGCCGCGATGCGCTGCGGCCGCTCGACAAGGCGCTGCTGCCGCACCTCGTCAACGAGAAGCCCGAGTTCATGAACCTCTGGTTCGATCCCGGCAACCGCTACTCGGTCCCCTACGCCACGACGATCACGCTGATCGGCTACAACGTCGGGAAGCTGCGCGAGCGCGATCTTCCGACGGACACCTGGGCGCTGATCTTCGAGCCGCGCCACCTCGAGAAGATCAAGGGCCGCGTCACGGTGCTTAACAGCCAGCGCGAACTGATGGCTGCAGCCATGAAGTACCTCGGCCATTCCGTGCAAGACCGCGACCTTTCCCGCTGGGAAAGCGCGAAGCGGCTCATCATCCGCGCCAAGCCCTATTGGGCGACCTTCTCCAACAGCACCTACATCAAGGACCTCGCCATCGGCAACATCTGGGTGGCGCATGGCTACTCGAACGATATGTTCCGGGCACGCGAGGACGCCCGGGCGGCCCGGCGCCCGTTCAACATCGCCTTCGAGACGCCGAAGGAGGGCGCCGTGCTGGCCGTGGACAGTTTCGTGCTGCACAAGTCGGGTGGCCACCCCGACCTCGCGCACCGCTTCATCGACTTCATGCTCGACGGCGCCAACGCGGCCGATGTTTCCAACCTGATCGGCGCCGGCAACCCGAATGAGGCTGCGATGCCGCACATACGGCCCGAGATCGCGTCGGAACCGGGCATTTTCCCGCCCCCGGCGGCACTGAAGCGCCTCGAGATGCTGCGGGATTTCGATCCGCAGATGCGCCGGGCGCTGTCGCGCATGTGGACCGAAATCAAGGTTCGCTGACGCCGCCGACGCATATAATCCGTATATCTTTCGCCGGAGTTCCGCTTATGAAAGACCGCAGCATCGCCCCGACCCAGCGCGAGCGCCTCATGCGGGAAAACGACTTCATCGTTTCCAAGACGGACCGCAAGGGCATCATCACCTACTGCAACCCCATCTTCATCGAGTTCTCCGGCTACAGCGAAGAAGAACTGCTGGGCACGCAGCACAACATCATCCGCCACCCCGACATGCCGCGCTCGGCGTTCAAGCTGGTGTGGGACACCATCCAATCAGGCAAGGAAGTCTTCGCCTACGTCAAGAACATGTCGAAGGATGGCGGCTTCTACTGGGTGTTCACCCACATCGCGCCCGATTTCGGGCCGGGCGGCGAAATCGTCGGCTATACGTCGGTGCGCCGCTGCCCGCGGCGGGACGCGATCGACAAGATCGTTCCCGTCTATCGCAAGATGCTGGATGCAGAACGGGCGGCGGGCGCGCGCGACGCCATCGCGGCAGGCACGGCCGTGTTGGCCGACTTGATGAAGCAGACCGGGACATCGTATGAAGAACTCGTCTTCTCCCTTTGATCCGCGCTACCCCGCGGTCGGACTGACCGCGCTGGGGCTCGGGCTGGCCTTCTGGACGCCCTGGGCGGCGATGCCGGCGCTGCTGGCCGCCATGCTGCTGCTGCTCATCGCCGGCGGCGGCAGCGGCGGCGCCTCGGTGCACGGCCTCGACGAACTGCTCAAGCGGGCCGGCGACGGCCATCTGGTCGGGCGGCTGCCGCATACGGTCGCGGACCCGACGCTGGAATCGATCCGCCGCAACCTCAACTCGGTGCTCGACCAGACCGAGACCGCCTTCCGCGAGATCCTCGGCGGCATGCAGGCCGTGTCGGACGCGCATCCCTGGCGGCGGCTGCAGATGACGGGCCTGCATGGCACTTTCAAGGACGTGCTCGCCAAGGTGCAGGTGATGATCGACCAGCTCAACGCGGCGCAGGAATCGGTGGCGCGGGAATCGCTGCTGTCGCGCATCTTCCTGCGCTCCGAGCGCGGCCTGTCGCTGGCCATCGAGCACGTCAGCCGCTCGCTCTCCGAAGTGGCGGGCCATTCCACGCAATCGGAATCGCTGTCGAACGAATACGCACAGACGGCCCAGCACATGTCCAACGCCGCCGACGACATGTCCGGCGCCTTGGGCAAGGCCATGGTGGCCGCCGAAAGCAGCAGCCATTCGCTGAGCGACCTCTCGGCCAAGGCCGACACCATCAAGAGCCTGACCGGCCACATCGACGTCATCGCCAAGCAGACCAACCTGCTGGCGCTCAACGCCGCCATCGAGGCAGCGCGCGCCGGCGAAGCCGGCCGCGGCTTTGCGGTGGTGGCCGACGAGGTGCGCAAGCTCGCCGACCAGGCGCAGAAGGCGGCCGAGGAAATCGCCGCCGCCATCGCCGCGATGACCGACGCGATGCACGGCGTGCTCGACCAGATGGCCGAACTGGGCACCTCGATGTCCGGCGCGCGGGACACCGCCGACGAGTTCCGCCAGCGCCTCGGCGCCTCTTCGGAATCGGCCGGCGTGGTGGGCCAGCTGGCGCTCTCGATCGGCGAGGGCGTGCGCTCGATGGAGGAATCGATGCGCCTGGTCGCCTTCGCCCAGCGCGCGCGTACCGACGTGACGGCCATCCTGTACGGCAAGGACGTCGCCGTCGGCAGCCTTTCCGATCTCGAGAAGAAGGCGCTGACCATCGCCGGCGCGCGCAAGTGGATCAAGGGCAGCGAGGACCGCGACACCCTGGTCGACATCTACGACAAGCTGTTCGCCAGCATCGAGGACCAGATGGCCTGAGGGCCCGCCGACTTGTCCGGCGTCAACAGGGCCGGCGGCGCCTTAGGCTAAACTAGGCGCCGCCTCATCTGCCCTCCGCAACCGTCATGTCCGCTCCCTCCATAGAACTCGTCTGCCCGGCCGGCGGCCTGCCGGCGCTCAAGGCGGCCGTCGACAACGGCGCCGACTGCGTCTACACGGGCTTCAAGGACGACACCAACGCGCGCAATTTCAACGGCCTCAACTTCGACGACAACAGCCTGCGCGAAGGCATCCGCTACGCGCACTCGCGGGGCGTCAAGGTCCTCATCGCGCTAAACACCTACCCGCAAACCGAGAACTGGCCGCGCTGGACGGCGGCGGTCGACAAGGCCGCGGACTTCGGCGCCGACGCCATCATCCTGGCCGACATCGGCCTGATGGACTACGCGAGGCGGGCCCACCCCAACCTGCGGCTGCACCTCTCCGTGCAGGGCTCGGCGACCAGCTACGAGGCGATCAACTTCTACCGCGAGCGCTTCGGCATCCAGCGCGCCGTGCTGCCGCGCGTGCTGTCGCTGGCGCAGGTCGAGCAGGTGGTGAAGAACACCCCGGTGGAGATCGAGGTGTTCGGCTTCGGCGGCCTGTGCGTGATGGTGGAAGGCCGCTGCGCGCTGTCCGCCTACGCCACCGGCACTTCGCCGAACTGCAACGGCGCCTGCTCGCCCGGCAAGGCGGTGCGCTGGGAGCAGACGCCGCAAGGCATGGAGACGCGCCTCAACGGCATCCTGATCGACCGCTTCGCCGACGGCGAGCGCACCGGCTACCCGACGCTCTGCAAGGGCCGCTTCGAGGTTGCCGACGAGACCTACTACGCGATCGAGGAGCCGACCAGCCTCAACACCCTCGAACTGCTGCCGCAGCTGCTGACCATGGGCATCCGCGCCATCAAGATCGAAGGCCGCCAGCGCAGCCCCGCCTACGTCGCCCAAGTGACGAAGGTTTGGCGCGAGGCGATCGACGCCTGCCGCAAGGATGCCGCGCACTTCGCGCCGAAGGCCGCCTGGATGGCCGAACTCAACAAGGTTTCCGAAGGCCAGTCGAACACGCTGGGCGCCTACAACCGACCGTGGAAGTGAACATGAAGCTGTCGCTGGGCCCCAATCTCTTCTACTGGCCGAAGCAGGCCACGCAGGACTTCTACGCCGGCATCGCGAAGCAGCCGGTCGACATCGTCTACCTCGGCGAAACCACCTGCTCGCGCCGCCATGAACTGCGCGCCGAGGACTGGCTCGACATCGCGCGGATGCTCGCCGATGCCGGCAAGGAAGTGGTGATGTCCTCGCAGGCGCTGATCGAATCGGAATCCGACCTCAAGGCGCTGCGCCGCCTGCTCGACAACGGCGACTTCGCCATCGAGGCCAACGAGATGGGCGCGGTGCGCCTGCTGGCCGAGAAGAAACTGCCCTTCGTCGCCGGCATGTCGCTCAACGTCTTCAATGCCCACACCCTCGGCCTGCTGGCGGACAACGGCGCCACGCGCTGGGTGATGCCGCCCGAGTCGGGACGCGAGACGCTCGCCGGCATCCTGGAGGACAAGCCGGCCGGCATGCAGACGGAGGCCTTCGCCTTCGGCCGGCTGCCGCTGGCCTGGTCGGCGCGCTGCTTCACGGCGCGCCGCTTCAACCTGCAGAAGGACACCTGCGAGTTCAAATGCATCGAATTCCCCGACGGCATGACGGTGAAGACGCGCGAGCACCAGGAGTTCCTCGTCATCAACGGCATCCAGACGATGTCCGCGAAGACCTATAATCTGCTGCGCGAAGTGCCCCAGCTGGCCGCCGCCGGAGTGGACATCGTGCGCATCAGCCCGCAGTCGCAAGGCCTCGCCGACGTCATCGCCGCCTATCGGCGCGCGCTCGACGGCGAAGCGGCCGAGCTTCCCGGCGACTGGTGCAACGGCTTCTGGTACGGGAAGCCGGGACTCGATCTCGTGGAGAA
>DASVZI010000208.1:0-13063 GCA_036391735.1 Rhodocyclaceae bacterium | reverse complement strand
GTGTCCCCCGGCCCGGATGAAGCAAGAGCCCGGGCCTCCTCCTTTACCTACGCGTCGACGATCCCCCGCCACCCGCGGCTTGGCGTCACGGCGATCGGAAGCTGTTGGGCGCCACAGTGGGCCGATAGGGTGCCCTGCTGCACGCAGGTAAAGGAGGAGGCGGACGCTCTATCGCTCTTGTCCGCCGGGGGACACGGAGTGCAGCAGGGCACCCTGCCGGCCCGACGACCGTCCCGAACAGCGACCTTAACTACCCAGCCACCTCGTCGAGCGAGCCCTCGAGATGGGTGCGATCGCCCCAGGCTGTCAGCTTCCAATTCGCGCCGTCGTGCTCGATCCAGTTCAACCCCGCGTTCGGAATCGGGAAATCCCGCGGGCTGGAAAGGTCGCGGCCGGTGGCCATGCGGTAGACGATGTCCAGCACGCCGCCATGGGCCACCAGCAGCACGGTCTCGCCGGTGTGCGCCTCGACCAGTTCGCCGAGGGTGGCGCTGATGCGCGCGGCAAACACGGTCAGGCTTTCCCCGCCGTCGAGGTCATGATGCGGATCGCGCCCCGCATAGGCGGCATGGACTTCCGGGCAGAGCTTCTGCGCCTCGATGGCCGTAAGGCCCTGCATGCGGCCGTAATGCCGCTCGCGCAGGCCCGGCGCGGCGGTGACCTCGAGGCCGGCGGCTGCGGCAATCGGCCTGGCCGTCTGCCAGGTGCGCAGCAGGTCGCTGCTGTAGACGGCGTCGAACCGCTGCTCGGCCAAGCCCGCCGCCGTAGCGGCCGCCTGCGCCTGGCCGGCGGCATTGAGCGGAATGTCGATCTGGCCCTGCATGCGGCGCGCGGCGTTCCAGTCGGTCTCGCCATGTCGGACGATGCAGATGCGGGTGGCTTGCTTCATGATGCGTGGAGCGAGGTTGGGGGCCTGAGGTTCCTGCGGACCTCAGGCCCCCAGATAGGCCTCGATGACCTTGGGGTTGCCGAGCAGATTCTCGCCGGAGTCGGCGAGGACGATCTTGCCCGTCTCGATGACGTAGCCGTGCCGCGCGATCTTCAGCGCCTGGCGCACGTTCTGCTCGACCAGCAGGATGGTGAGGCCGGTCTTGTTGATCTTGACCAGGGTGCGGAAGATCTCCTGCACCAGGATCGGGGCCAGGCCCATCGACGGTTCGTCGAGCAGCAGCAGACGCGGCTTGGCCATCAAGGCGCGGCCGATCGCAAGCATCTGCTGCTCGCCGCCCGACAGGTTGCCGGCGTACTGCCCGGCGCGGTCCTTGAGGCGCGGGAACAGCATGAAAACTTCATCGAGGCTTGCGTCGATTCCGCCCTTGTCCTTGCGCGTGTAGGCGCCGAGCGCGAGATTCTCGCGCACCGTCAGCGTCGTCAGGATGGCGCGGCCTTCCGCTACCTGGACCACGCCGCGCCGCACGATTTCATGCGGCGGCAAATGGGAGATCTCCTCGTCCTCGAAGGTGACGCTGCCGCCCTTGGCGCGCAGCAGGCCGGACAGCGCGAGCAGCGTGGTGCTCTTGCCTGCCCCGTTGGCGCCGACCAGCGCGGTGATCTCGCCCTCGTTGAGATGGAAGGAGACGCCCTTGACGGCGTCGATGTGGCCGTAGGCGACGGCGAGTTCGTGGACGCGCAGCAGCACCGTCATGCCGCGACCTCGTCTTCCTTGCCGAGGTAGGCCTCGATGACGTCGGGGTGGTTGCGGATTTCGTCCGGCTCGCCCTCGGCGATGATGCGGCCGAAGTTCAGCACCGCGATGCGGTCGCACAACCCCATGACGAAGCGCATGTCGTGCTCGATGAGGAACACGCCGTAGCCGCGGTCGCGGATGTTGCGAATCTCATCCATCAGCACCGTCTTCTCGGCCGGGTTCATGCCGGCGACCGGCTCGTCGAGCAGCAGCAGCTTGGGCTCGGTCGCCAGCGCACGGGCGAACTCGAGCTTGCGCTGGTCGCCGTAGGAAAGGTTGTCGGCGGTCATCTCCGCCTTGTGGTCGAGCTTGACCCAGGACAGCAGTTCGAACGCGCGCTCGCGCGCCTGGCGCTCGGCGTCGCGGCAGGCGCGCGTGGCGAAGAAGGTCGCCAGCGGACCGTAGTCGACGAGATGATGCATGCCGACCATGACGTTCTCCAGCAGCGTCATGTCGCGGAAGATGCGGATGTTCTGGAAGGTGCGCGCGATGCCGAGCTGCGTGATGAGGTGGGGCGGCAGCCCGGCGAGGTCACGCCCCTGCAGCGCGATGCTGCCGGACGACGGCTGCAACAGGCCGGTGACGAGATTGAACACCGTCGTCTTGCCGGCGCCGTTCGGGCCGATCAGGCCGAAGATGCTGCCGCCCGGCACCTCGAAGTTCACGTCCTCGAGGACGTTCAGGCCGCCGAAGTGCTTGCCGACGTTGCGGATCGACAGCATGCTCATGCGCCATCCCTCCGCTTGAACCACGCCCGGATGCGGCGCGAATCCCACAGGCCCGTGGGCAGGAACAGCACCACCAGCACCAGGATGACGCCGTTCACCGCCAGCCGGTAGTCGTGCAGGAAGCGCAGCAGTTCGGGCAGCAGCGTCAGAATGGCGGCGCCGAGCACCGGGCCGACCAGGGTGGAGATGCCGCCGAGCACCGTCATGGTGAGGATGTCGACGGCGTTCTCGAAGCCGTACTCGCGCGGGCTGATGAAGAAGGTGTAGTGGGCGTTGAGCGCCCCGGCCAGGCCGGCGATGACCGCGCCGAGGGTGAAGGCCACCAGCTTGTGACGGTCGACGTTGATGCCCATGAGGCGCGCCGCGACCTCGTCTTCCTTGATCGCCTCGAACGCGCGACCGGTGCGCGAGCGGCGCAGCCGCGCCAGCCCATAGCCGACCACCAGCAGGATCAGCGCGATATGCCACCACTCGGTAAGCAGCGGGATGCCGTTGAGGCCCTCCGGTCCGCCGGTGATGTCGAGGTTGAGGATGGTGACGCGGCTCACTTCGCCGAAGGCCAGCGTCGCCATGGCGAGATAGACGCCGGAAAGACGCAGCGTCGGCACGCCGATCAGCAGCGCCACCGCTGCGGGCGCGAGCGCGCCGGCGGCCAGCACCACCGGGAAAGGCCAGCCGAGGTTGAGCGTCAGCAGCGCCGCCGTGTAGGCGCCGATGCCCATGAACGCCGCATTGGCCAGCGACAACAGGCCGCAGGCCAGCGTCAGCCAGATCGACAGCGCCAGCAGCATGTGGATGCCGACGGTGTAGATCAGCGAGTTGTAGGTGGCCCAGAAGGCTTCGAAGTCCATCATGCCTTCCGTTCGAGTACGCGACCGAACAGACCGGACGGACGCACCAGCAGGATCAGGAACAGCAGGCCGAAGGCCACCGCGTCGCCCATCTGCGAGGAAATGTAGCCCTTGGCGAAAACTTCCGCGAAGCCGAGGAACAGGCCGCCGATCAACGCGCCGCGGATGTCGCCCATGCCGCCGAGGATGATGACGGCGATGCCCTTGTGCAGGATCGGCTGGCCCATGAACGGCGTGATGGCGTTGAAGTCGAGCCCGATCAGCACCCCGGCCACGCCGCCGAGCGCGGCCGCGACGAAGGAGGTCAGGTGGAACAATCCTTCGACGTTGATGCCGAGCAGCGCCGCGGCCTTCGGCGATTCGGCGATGGCGCGCAGGGCGCGGCCGAGCTGCGTGCGCCGCAGTGCGGCGAACAGCGCAGCCATCAGCAGGAAGGAGATGGCGACGATGCCCAACTCGAGCGCGCGCACGTGAACGTCGCCGATATTGAAGTCCCAAGCCGGCAGGATCTCGTCCGGGAAGCGCTGCACCTCGACGCCGAACAGCCCCTGGGCGGCGTTGGTCAGCACAATCGTCACGCCGATGGTGGCGATCATCGGGATCAGGTGCGGGGCGTTGCGGGCGCGCAGCGGCTTGAGGATCAGCAGGTCGACCAGCAGGCCGATGGTGCCCGAGACGGCCATGGCGGCGAGCATTCCCAGCCACAGCGGCGCATCGAAGCGCGTAACGACGATCAGCGCGGCATAGCTGCCGACCATGAAGACGGCGCCGTGCGACAGGTTGATGACGGCGAGCACGCCGAACACCAGCGTGAAGCCGAGCGCGAAGAGCGCATAGACGCTGCCCAGCGTAAGGGCGTTGAGGAGTTGCTGTTCGAGCATGCTTGGAGACGGCCGGCCGCGGCGCGCCGCGGCCGGCGGGCAAGGCCTACTTGCCGGCGTAGAGGGTGAACTTGCCGCCCTGGATGATATAGATGAACGGCTTCTGGTCGGCATCGAAGCCGGCCGGCTTGCCGTCCTTGCCGGCAGCCGGGCGGAACCTGAAGGGGCCGGTGGCGCCGTTGATGCTCACCTTCGGCAGCGCTTCGCGCAGCGCCTGGCGATCGGCCTCGACGTTGCCCGACAGCTTCACGTTCTTCAGCGCGTCGGCGACGATGTACATGGCGTCGTAGGCCTGGGCCGAGAACTGGTTGGGGTCGGCGCCGTACTTCTGCTTGTAGGCCGAGACGAAATGGACGTTGGCCGGCGCAGGGTTGGTGTTGGCCCAGGGACTGCCGACGAACGTGCCTTCGCCGGCGAGCTTGGAGACCTCGAACAGCTTGGGCGAGTTGAAGCCGTTGCCGCCGATGAAGGGCTGCTTCATGCCCAGGCCGCGCGCCTGCAGCATGATGTTGGCGGCTTCCTCTGCCAGGCACGAGCAGACGACGGCGTCGGGATTGCCCGCCTTGATCTTGGTGAGCTGCGCCTTGAAGTCGACGTCACCCTTGACGTAGGTTTCCGTCGTGGTGACCGGGATCTTCTGCTTTTCCAGCACGTTCTTGAAGACGTCGTAACCGCTCTTGGTGAAGGCGTCGTCGTTGCCGTAGATCACCGCGACCTTCTTGATGCCGTAGTGCTTGACCGCGGAGGCGACGGTGACCGGCAGCACGTCGGACTCCATCACGGAGTCGCGGAAGATGTAGGGACCGATGTCGGTAATGCCGTTGGCCGTGTTGGAGGTGCCGAAGGCGACCGTCTTGGCGGCGTTAGCGACCGGGCCGGCGGCGAACATGGAATTCGACAGCGTCGGGCCGAAGATCATCAGCACCTTGTCCTGAAAGATGAGCTTCTTGAAGACGTTGATGGCCTCTTCCTTCTTGCCCTGCTCGTCTTCGATAAGCAGTTGGATCTTGTTGCCGTTCACGCCGCCTTTGGCGTTGAGTTCGTCGGCGGCAAGCTGGAAGCCGTTGCGGATGGCGACGCCGTACTGCGCGGCGCCGCCGGTCAGTGCTTCTGCGACGCCGATCTTCACATCCGCGGCGAAGGCGGAGGCGGAAGCCAGTGCGGCGGCGAAAACGGCGATCTTCGATACTCTCATGGCTGACCCTCTTGCGGTTGGCGGGATGTAAAAGCCTCAAGAATATCAAGTCGCCACCGCCCAGGCAATGCGGTTTACCGCGATGCGACAGCGTTATGGAGCGCGTGATAATGCCTGGCGCATCGGACGCCAGGCATTGCGGTCGGCGTTTTGTGAGCTACAACTCAAGACATAGCAGAAGCTTCCCGGCAACGATCGAGGAAGACGCGGAGGAGGCGATTCGACTAATCGTCCAGGGGGAAAGCTGAATGAATGCTTTAACGCTGATTTTCGCGGCACTCTGCGTGTTCGCGATCGCCTACCGGTTCTACGGGATCTTCATCGGCAGCAAGGTGATGAACCTGCGCGAGGACCGCGTGACGCCCGCTGTCGCGCTCGCTGACGGGCACGACTACGTCAAGACCAACAAGTTCGTGCTGTTCGGCCATCACTTCGCCGCGATCGCCGCGGCCGGCCCGCTGCTCGGGCCGGTGCTCGCGGCCCAGTTCGGCTTCCTGCCGGGCGCGCTGTGGATCCTCATCGGCGCCGTGCTGGCCGGCGGGGTTCACGACGCCATCGTGCTGTTCGCCTCGGTGCGGCACAAGGGCAAGAGCCTGTCGGTGATCGCCGAGTCGGAAGTCAGCCGGGTGGGCGGCAAGGTGGCCTCGGTCGCCATCCTGTTCATCCTGATCCTGACGCTGGCCGGCCTTTCGATCGCCGTCGTCAATGCGATGTTCAACAGCCCCTGGGGCACCTTCACCGTGCTGTCCACCATCCCGATCGCGATGATCATGGGCATCTACATGCAGAAGCTGCGGCCGGGCGACATCAAGGGCGGCAGCCTCATCGGCGTCGTCCTGCTGCTGCTCGCGATCATCGCCGGGCCTTACGTGGCCGCCGATCCCGCCCTCGCCAAGATGTTCACCTTCTCCAAGAAGGAGATCGCCGTCATCATCCCGGTCTACGGCTTCGCCGCCTCGGTGCTGCCGGTCTGGCTGCTGCTGGTGCCGCGCGACTACCTGTCGACCTACCTGAAGATCGGCACCATCGTGCTGCTCGCCGTGGGCATCGTCTTCATTCATCCCGACCTCAAGATGCCGGCGCTTACCGACTACATTTCCGGCGGCGGCCCGATCATTCCGGGTGCGGCGTTCCCGTTCGTGTTCATCACCATCGCCTGCGGGGCGCTCTCCGGCTTCCACGCCATCATCGGTTCGGGCACCACGCCGAAGATGATCGCCAACGAACGCGACATCATCTTCGTCGGCTACGGCGCGATGCTGATGGAAGGCTTCGTCGGCATCATGGCGCTGATCGCCGCCTGCGTGCTGGTGCCGGCCGACTACTTCGCCATCAACGCCGCGCCGAAGGCCTTCGAAGCGCTCGGCATGACGCCGGTGAACCTGCCGCAACTGGCGCAGGAAGTCGGCGAGAACATCCAGGGCCGTCCCGGCGGCGCCGTCTCACTGGCGGTCGGCATGGCCTACATCTTCTCGTCGGTGCCCTTCCTCGAAGGCATGATGGGCTACTGGTACCACTTCGCCATCATGTTCGAGGCGGTCTTCATCCTGACCGCCGTCGATGCCGGGACGCGCGTCGGCCGCTACATGCTGCAGGAGATGCTCGGCACGGTCTACAAGCCCTTCTCCGACAACAGCTGGGTGCCCGGCGTCGCCGTCACCAGCGCGCTATTCACCTCGGCCTGGGGCTATCTCGTCTATACGGGCGACATCACCACCATCTGGCCGCTGTTCGGCATGAGCAACCAGTTGCTGGCCACCTGCGCGCTGCTGGTCGGCACGACCATGCTGATCCGCATGGGCAAGGCAAAGTACGCATGGGTCACCGGCGCACCCGGCCTCTTCATGGTGCCGATCGTGATGAGCGCCGGCTACCTCAACGTCGTGAACAACTTCCTGCCCAAGGGACTCTACCTGCTGGTGACCCTGGCGGTCATCGTCATGGTGCTGATGGTGATCGTCTTCGTCGAGACCTTCCGCCGCTGGTACCAATTGCTGCACGTCGACCACACGGTGAAGGACGCCTTCGGCGACGAGGTGCTGGCGCTGGCCGAGGACAACTGAACGGAAGAATTGCAGCGGCGGGGCGCCGGCCGGCGCCTCGCCTGCTCACAGCGACGGCAGCGTCACTAGAACTTTCCTGCTCTCTTTCGGTTTGAGCTCGACCCAGTCGATGTAGCTTCCCGGCCAGTCGAGGCGCCTCAGTTCGATCCTGTGTTTTCCCGGCGCCACCTTGACGTCGCGCGACGCCTCCACCGTGCCCATGTCGACGCCGTCGACGCGCAACTCGCATTTCGCCGCCGATGGTCGGACCGTCAAGCTCAGCATCGCCGTCTCGATTGCCGGAGCCGCCGGCTGAACCGGCTTCGCGGGATCGGGAACGGCGGCCTTTGCCTTGTCGCGCGCCGGGGCGGCGGGAGCGCTGCGGGTCGCGGCTGCGGGGTGCGGCGACGCCTTCTGCGGGACCTCCTGCGGCGCCGGGACCTGCGGGGCGGCGACGGCCGGAGCGGCGGCCTCCGCAACGTCCGTCTTCGGCGGAGCATTCCGCTCGGCAACCGGAGGCTCCGAAGACAGGGCCAGGTAGGCGCCGACCGCCGCAGCCGCGGTGGCGGCAGCGAGGCCGCCGACCAGGAGGCCCCGCCGCGGCCGTTCCTGCGCCAGCGGCACCGTCCTGTCCTCGGTATCGGCGGCCGCCGCCGGACGCGGTGCCCGCTGCGCCGGAGCGGCAGCTGCGCCGAGCAGCGCCGCCCTGAACTCGGCCACGCTGCGCGGCCGCCGCGTCTCGTCCATCGACAGTGCCCGGTCGATCGCGGCGAGGAAGGGCTCGCTGTAGCGGCCGCTGCCGGCAACGACCGCAGCCCGCATCTCGTCCTTCTTGATGCGGCTGGGCGCGTCGAGCGGCTTCTCGCCCGTGACGACCCAGTAGAGCACGGCGCCCATGGCGTAGATGTCCGACCAAGGGCCCTGCTCGCCGCGCGTCTGGTATTGCTCGAAGGGCGCGTAGCCCGGCGTCACCATGCTGGTCAGGCTGCGGCTCGCGGCACCCGAAACCGAGCGCGCGGCGCCGAAGTCGAGCAGCACCAGGCTGCCGTCGCCGTCGCGCACGTAGATGTTGCCCGGCTTGATGTCCCGGTGCAGCATGCCGCTCTTGTGGACCACCTCGAGGCCTTCGAGCAGCGGCAGGAACATGCGCAGCAACTCGGCCTCGGGAAGCGGCGTGCGACCCGGCAGCCACTTGCCCAGCGACTCGCCCTTCTCGTACTCCATCACCATGTAGGCGGTGTTGTTCGCCTCGAAGAAACGCAGCACGCGGACGATGTTCGGATGCCGGAACCCGGCCAGCACGCGGGTCTCGGCCAGAAAGCGCTGCAGGCCTTCGTTGTAGCCGTGGGTATCGGAGTCGGTGCGCGGACAGACCGTGTTGCCGCTCAGCCTCACGGCCAGGTCGCTGGGAAGGTATTCCTTGATGGCGACCTGGCACTGCAGGTTGCGGTCGCGCGCGAGGTAGCCGATGCCGAAGCCGCCGCTGCCCAGCACCCGCTCGATGGTGTATTCGAGAAGTTCGGTGCCGACGGTCAGCGCGACGTGGTTTCCCGACGCAGGCGCTCCCTGCGGCCGGGGCTCCTCGACCCGCACGGTCGCCTGCGCGCTGCCGTCGCCGAGATCGAAGTCGACGACCGCCACCGCGGAAGATCGCTCTTCCGTTTCAGGAACGACGATCGTTGTTGCGGAGGAAGGATCGTTAGCCATCGGGGTCCAAGATGGAATAGCAGGCTCGGTGAGGTTGCAGGGCGTCGACGCGTCTGCCGACCGAGCTCGATGCGAGTCCGAATACTACTCCCGTCAAGATAGGCTCAGCCGAGATAAGCTGCCAACACCCGTTCGTCGCGCCGCAGCTCGGCCGGCGTGCCGGCGGTGACGATGCGGCCGCGCTCCATTACGTAGGCGTAGTCGGCGACGTCGAGTGCGCTCTGGGCGAACTGCTCGACCAGCAGCAGCGTGATGCCCTCGGCCTTGAGCCGCCGGATGGTGGCGAACACCTCCTGGACGATGACCGGCGCCAGGCCCATCGACGGCTCGTCGAGCAGCACGACCTTGGGCTTCGCCATCAGCGCGCGCGCGATGGCGAGCATCTGCTGCTCGCCGCCGGACAGCGTGCCGGCCGCCTGGCGGCGCCGCTCCTTCAGCCGCGGGAAGAGTTCGTAGGCGCGCGCGAGTTCGGCGTCCGCCTTGGCCTTGAAGCCGAAGAAGCGCGGCAGCCCCGGATAACCGCCGAGCAGCAGGTTGTCCTCCACCGACAGCGGCCCGAACACCTTGCGGCCCTCGGGCGAATGCGCGAGGCCGAGCCGGGCGATGCGCGACGCCGGCAGCCCTTCGACCGGCTCGCCGCCGAGCAGCACGCGGCCCTGGCGCGGCTTGAGCAGCCCGCTGACGGCGCGCATGGTGGTGGTCTTGCCGGCGCCGTTGGCGCCGATCAGCGCCACCACCGCGCCGGCGCCGACTTCGAGCGAGACGCCGGTGAGCACTTCGGCGGTGCCGTAGCCGGCGTGGAGGTCGTCTACCCTCAACATGTCAGCCTCCTGCCGCCGCGGCTTCATGCGCGGCTTCCGGCGACGCCCCGAGGTAGGCCTCGACGACGCGCGGGTCGCGCTTGACGGTTTCGGGATCGCCTTCCGCAATGATGCGGCCGCCGTCGAGCACCGTCACCACGTCGCAGAGTTCGCTGACCACGTCCATATGATGCTCGATCAGCACCATGGTCACGCCACGCTCGTGCACGCGCCGGATGATGCCGGTCAGCGCGACCACATCCGGATGCGACAATCCCGCGGCCGGCTCGTCGAGGATCAGCAGTTCCGGCTGGCGCGCCAGCGCGCGGGCGATCTCGAGGAAGCGCTGGGCGCCGTAGGTGAGGTCCTTCGCACGGGTGCGCGCCTGCTGCGCGAGGCCGACAAGTTCAAGCAGCGCCAGTGCCGCCGCCTGCGCGCGACGCTCCTCGAGGCGCGCGAAGCCGAGCAGCACCAGCGGCAGCGGCGTATGGAACACGCCCTTCAGCGCCACCATCACGTTGTCGAGCGCCGAGAGCTCGCCGAACAGCTGCAGGTTCTGGAAGGTGCGCGCGATGCCGGCGCCGGCGACGCGGTAGAGGCTGCCGCGCGGCAGCGGCTTGCCGTGCAGCCGGATCTCGCCGCCGCCCGGCGCGTAGAGCCCGGAGATCACGTTCACCACCGTCGACTTGCCCGAGCCGTTGGGACCGATAAGGCCGTGGACCTGCCCGGCACGCACGGTCAGCGTGACGCCATCGACCGCCGTCACGCCGCCGAAGTGTCGCTCGAGACTGTGCAGTTCGAGCAAGGGCGAGCCGTCCGTGGCGCGCGCCGGCAGGACGGCGTCGAGCGGTGCGGGGGCCGGCAGCGCCGGCGGCGAGACGCGGAACAGCCTCGACAGCCAGCCGGCGGCAAAGCCCATCACGCCTTCGGGCAGGCCGACCACCACCGAGAAAAGCATCAGCGCGAAGATCGCCTTGCGCCAATCCTCGGTGTTCGTCACCACCAGGCTGCCGACCAGCAGCAGGCCCATGGCGGCGACCGGCGCCAGCGCCTGGAAGGGCTGTGCCGTCTTCTTCCTGAGGCCCTGTACGGCGGCGAACGCGGCCACCGCCAGGCCGATGCCGGAGAACAGCTGGAACAGCAGCCGGTTCGACAGCAGGTTGGGCAGCAGCACGATCAGCGCCGAACCGAGGAAGGCGCCCCACAAACTCTTGCGGCCGCCGAGCACGACGCCGAGCAGCAGGATCACCATCAGCTCGTAGGTGAAGCTCTGCGGCTGCAGGTACTGGAAGTTGAAGGCGTAGAGTCCGCCGGCCAGTCCGCCGAGCGAGGAGCCGATGGCGAAGGCGATCACCTTGTGCCCGTAGGCCGAGACGCCCATGGCGTCGGTGGCGATCGGGCTGTCGCGCAGCGCCTCGAAGGCCCGGCCCCAGCGCGACGACAGCAGGTTGCGCATCGAGATCCAGACCATCGCCAGCAGCGCCAGGCACAGCCAGTAGAACGCGGCGGCGTCGATCGTCACGCCCAGCAGCGGCGGACGCGGCACCTGCAGTCCCTGCGCGCCCTGCGTGAGACTTTCCCATTCGTTGAGCACCGTCGTCGTCAGCGCGCCGAAGCTCAGCGTGGCGAGCGCGAACTGCGGGCCCTCGAGGCGCAGCGCAGGCAGCGCCAGCAGGCCACCGAGGACGAAGCAGACGGCGGCCGCGATGACCAGCGCGGCCGGCATCCCGCCGCCCAGCGAAGTCACCGTGATGCCTGCCGCATATGCACCGATGCCGAGGAAGGCCGCCTGGCCGAGGTTCACCTGGCCGAGGTAGCCGACGGTGACGTCGAGCCCGACCAGCAGGATGCCGTAAATGGCGAGCAGCGTCAGCAGGCCGAGCGCGAACGGGTTGGTCACCGACAGCGGCACGGCGGCGAGCAGCGCCAGCCCGGCGATCTCGGCGCCGCGCACCAGCAGGAAGCGTTTCCAGTCGGCGGCCGTCATACCTTGCGAATCGCCGTCTTGCCGAACACGCCGGTCGGCCGCACGGCAAGCGCGAGGATCAGCAGCACCAGCCCCGGCGCCTCGCGCCAGCCGCTGCCGAGATAGAGGCTCGCCAGCCCTTCCAGTGCGCCGAGGAACAGGCCGATGACGACGACGCCGAAGCCCGAGTCGAGACCGGCGACCACCGCCACCGAGAACGCCTTGAGGATCAGCGCCGAGGCCATGGTCGGGCCGACGGTGGTGATCGGCGAGACCAGGATGCCGGCGACGGCCGCTACGGCGCCCGACAGCGCATAGGAGAGCTTCACCGTGCCGGTGGCAGAGATGCCCATCAGCTCGGCGGCGTCACGGTCGGCCGAGACCGCTTCGAAGGCCTTGCCGAGCAGCGTCTTGCGCTTGAACAGCTCGATCAGGCCCATGATGGCGAAGACGCCGACGGCGACCGAGATCTCCACCGGGGTGACGTCGATGCCGAGGATGTTGATCGGGTCCGACGGGATCGGCGTCGGGAAGGGCCGGTCGTCGCGGCCCCAGATGTTCTCTGCCGAGGAGAAGAACAGCAGGCCGAGGATGATGGTGAGCAGGATCCAGCCCTCGCTCTTCTGCTCGAGCGCGAGGCGCACCGCCGCACGCTCGACCACCAGCCCCATCAGCGCGCCGAACACGATGCCGCCGGGGATCATCGCCCAGTAGGGCAGGCCCCAGTTCATCAGCGTCAGGCTGAAGAAGGCCGACAGCATGACCAGTTCGCCCTGCCCGAAGTTGATGCTCTTGCTGGTGGCGAAGGTCAGCTGGAAACCGTAGGCGACGAGCGCGTAGACGAGGCCCATGAGGGCCCCGCTGACGACGATCTGCGCGATGATGGAGAGATCCATGGCCTGCAAAGAACCCGGGGGGCCACGCCCCCCGGAAGTCCGGCAATTACTTGCCGCCCGCCTCCTTGATGAGGCGCGCGCGGTCGGCCGCGTTGGCAAACACGACGCGGCCGTCCTGGACCTCGCCCATCACCACTTGCGGGCGGCGGAAGGCTTCGTGCGTCTGCTCGTCCATCGGGTTCCACTTGCTGTACGGATGCTTCCACACGGCGATGACGCCGCCCACCGGATCCTTGAGGTCCTCGAGCGCGGCCTTGACCTTGTGGGTGTCGGCGCTCTTCGCCTGCTTGACCGCGGCGGCGAAGATCAG
>DASVZI010000207.1:0-13207 GCA_036391735.1 Rhodocyclaceae bacterium | reverse complement strand
CGCCGCGGGCGCCTGGGGCGCCGCTGCCGGGCGTGCCGCCGCGGCCGGCGTCGCCGCGCGCTGCGCACCGCCGCTGTCGGGCCTGAAGGCGTGCAGCCGCAGCAGCGTCATGGTGAAGCCGGCGTATTCGTCGGGCGCGAGGCCGAGGTCCTCGCGGCCGTGGATGGCGATCTGGTAGCAAAGCTGCAGGAATTCCGGATCGAAGGCCGCCGCGTAGGGCGCCAGCCTGGCGCGCTCGGCATCGTCGGCGATCGCCTGCGGCGCAAATTGCGCCATGGCGATGCGATGGAAGAGCGTGGCCAGTTCCTGCAGCGCGGAATCGAACGAAAGGCTGCGCTCGTCCATGGCGTCCGCCACGCCGATCAGCGCCGCGATGTCGCCGGCGCGCAGCGCGTCGAGCAGGCTGTAGAGGTAGTCGTCTCCGACCGTGCCGAGCATGTCGCGCACGCCGGCCTCCTCGACCTTGCCCGCGCCGTGCGCGATGGCCTGGTCGAGCAGCGACAAGGCGTCGCGCATGCTGCCCGCGGCGCCCTTGGCGATATGGCGCAGGGCGGCGGGCTCGAACGGCACGTTCTCCTGGCCGAGGATGTTGGTCAGGTGCTCGACAATGTGGCCGATCGGCATCTGCTTGAGGTTGAACTGCAGGCAGCGCGACAGCACCGTCACGGGGATCTTCTGCGGATCGGTGGTCGCCAGGATGAACTTGACGTGCTCGGGCGGCTCCTCGAGCGTCTTCAGCATGGCGTTGAAGGCGTGCCCCGAGAGCTGGTGCACTTCGTCGATGACGTAGACCTTGTAGCGGCCGCGGGTCGGCGCATACGTCGCCTTTTCCAGCAGCCCGGTCATGTCCTCGACGCCGCGGTTGGAGGCGGCATCGAGCTCGACGTAGTCGACGAAGCGCCCGCCGTCGATTTCCTGGCAGGACGAACAGGTGCCGCAGGGCGTCGAGGTGACGCCGGTCTCGCAGTTCAGAGCCTTCGCCATGATGCGCGCGATGGTCGTCTTGCCGACGCCGCGCGTGCCGGTGAACAAGTAGGCATGATGGAGGCGCTGCTGGTCGAGGGCATGGGTCAGCGCCTTGACGACGTGCTCCTGCCCGACCAGGGTCGCGAAGGACTTGGGGCGCCACTTGCGGGCGAGGACCTGATAGCTCATCGGCCAATTCTACCAAAGGCGTTCAGCGCGCCCTGGCGGCCCCGCGCACATAAAAAAGGCGCTCGGGCCGAAGCCGGAGCGCCAACAGGGAGGTGAATCCCAGGGGGCAAACTATTTCGTCGCGGCGGGCGGCTGGCCTTGCGGTCCCATGCCTGCGCCGGGGCCCATGCCCGCGCCAGGCCCCATCCCGGCCCCCGGACCCATGCCGGGACCGCCGCCCATGCGGCCGCGCGGACCGGGCTTGCCGCCCATGTGCCCGAACGGCTGGAACTTGTCGGCGACGGCCTTCTGCTCGGGGGTCAGACCGTCATAGAGGCGCTTGAAGGAATCGTTGACCGCTTCCATCGCGGCCGTGTGCTGTTTCATGTGCTCGACCATGC
Source organism: Rhodocyclaceae bacterium (assembly GCA_036391735.1). Lineage (GTDB taxonomy): Bacteria > Pseudomonadota > Gammaproteobacteria > Burkholderiales > Rhodocyclaceae > Nitricoxidireducens. The sequence continues at coordinate 11,672 of DASVZI010000207.1, read as the reverse complement.
GGTCCATGCGCTCGGGCGCCGTGGCCGGCGGCTGCTGCATGCCCTGCATGGCCTTCTGGCGCATGTTGGCGCTTTCCTTGACCTTCTCGGCGAAGGCCTGCCACAGCGGTTCCTGCTGCGGGGTGATCTTGAGGTCGGCCTTGAAGCGGGTGAGCTGCTTGTCGGCCCATGCCGCATGGTCGGCGCCCATCATGCGCCCGCCCATCATCGGGCAGCCGCCATCCGGTCCCCGGCCGGCGCCCGGGCCGGGCTGGGCGCTCGCGGTGATGCCGAAGGACATGGCGCTGACCGCCAGGAGCGCGGCGACGTGCTTGGTCTTGATGTTCATCGTGGTCTCTCCTTGAGTGAATGCCGTTTGCACGCATTAGACCCAGGTTAGTTGACGCACGTATGTCCCCGCCATGGAAGTTTGTTTCTTTTTGTATCGGGGAGGGGCGGGAGGCGGGGGTGGCGAGCCTTACCCCCGGCACTTGCGGAAAATGGCTGTGGCTGCTTCCTTCCGGACCTGACCAGGTTCACCACCCCGCAATGCGGGGAGGCCCGCCGCCGCGAATGTTAGCACGGCCGCGCCGCTCACCCGCCGCCGCGCTGGAAGAAAAGCGAGAAGCGCGCGAGGAAGCGCTCGGCCGCGCCCTCCTCCCAGCCCGGGAATTCGATGTCCACCTGCTGGCGCTCCAGCACCACGCCGCCGAAGCCGCGCGCCGGGAGGTCCTTCAGGTGGATGCGCCATCCCGATGCGCCGATCAGCGTGCCACCCTCGTCGCGGAACGCCTCACCGTTCACCGCCGCCGGCAGCAGTCGCAGGAATTCGGCGCGCGAGATGGTCGCATCGAAGCGGCGCGGCAGGATCATCCGCCGGCGATCGGCGGCCAGATCGCCAGCGTTTCCCCGTCGCGCAGGGCGCGTGCGGCGCGCAGTTCGGGCGGCACGAAATGCCCGTCCACCAGCACGAGGTGGCACATCTTGCGCGGCAGGCCGAAGCGGTCGATGAGGTCGAAGACGGTCGCGCCCTCGGGCGCCTCCACCTCCATCGCATTGGTCGCGCGCGCGCCGGCCGGCAGGTAGTCGGACAGCATCGCGTAGGCCTTGAAGGTCACTTTCACGCGATGCCTTCCACCATGGCCACGTATGCGGGCATGAACTGCGACGGATCGGCGAGCAGGCGCTCGCGCCAGGCGCCGAGCTGCGCGCCGCTCTGGATCAGCCCGCGCAACGCACCGATGTGGTCGGTGCGCCCCACCGCAGTGGCCCCGATCAGGCGGTCGCCGGAAAACTGCAGCGACAGGTAGCGGCTGTGCTCCTCGTCGACCAGTTCGACGCTCTCGCCGCCCTCCTCGCCCTGCCATTGCCCGAACGAGCAGGAGATCAGGCCCAGCGTGTCCAGTACGTTGATGGCGAGGCTGCCGACGAAGCGCGTATCGACGCCGGCCATGTTGAGCGCCGCGATGCGCGCCTGCTCGACGGCGTTGGGCTGGATGGCGTTGACCAGCGGCTTGCCGTAGAGGACATCGCGCGACTCGGCGACGTCGCCGGCCGCATAGATGCCCGGCACGTTGGTCCGCATGCCCGCGTCGACGACGATGCCGTTGGCGATCTGGATGCCGCTGCCGGCGAGGAAGTCGACGCCCGGCTTGACGCCGACGACGCTGAGATACACGTCGGCCGGCAGCACCTCGCCGGTGGTCGTGGTGACCTTCAGTGCGGCGCCGTCCTGCTCGATGCGCGCGGTCTGCGTCTTGCCCATGATCTTGACGCCGCGCGCACGGCACCAGCGGGCGATCATGTCGCCGGCCTTGGGCGGCATCATGCGCGACACCATGCGGCCGCTGCGGACCAGGATGGTGAGGTCGGCGCCGCGCGCCACCAATCCCTGGATGATGATGCAGCCGACGAAGCCCGCGCCCATCTGCACGACGCGCGTGCCCGGCTTGACCTTCTCGACGATGGCGCGCGCGTCGTCCAGCGTCCAGCAGGCATGCACGTTCGGCAGGTCGATGCCTTCGACCTTCTCGCGCGACGGGTGCGAGCCCGTGGCGATCAGCAGGCGATCGTAGCCGAGCGTCCTGCCGTCCTCCAGCTTGACCGTCCGGCTCGCGGTGTCTACGGCCGCCGCGCGCCCCGTCACCAGCTCGATGTCGAGCTTGCGGTAGTGCTCCGGGTCGCGCCGCAGGCGCGTGCCCTCCACGCCGATCTGATCCGACAGCAGATAGGGAATCGCCATGCGCGCGTAGGGCGTCTGTGCCTCGCCGTCGAGCACCGTGATGCGGGCGCTGGGGTCGTTCTTGCGCAGCGTTTCCGCCGCCGTGATGCCGGCCGGGCCGGCACCGATGATGAGGTGTTTCATGATGGAATCCTCGTTGACGAGAAATGCCGGGACGGACGCCGCCGTCCCGGCATTCAGGCTCCAGCCGTCAAAGCCCCAGGCGCTTCAGCGTTTCCGCCTTCGGAACGCCGGCAGCATCCCAGCCGCGGACCTCGTAGTACTCGGGCTTCATCTTGTCGATGCCGGAGACCAGGCCCTTGGCGGGGCCCGTCTTGGCCGGCTCGGTCTTGAGCCGTTTCGGCAAGTCGTCGTCCTTGGCGGTAAAGCCGGCGGCCAGGTTGAACTGGCGCTCGAGGTTCCAGATGCGCTCGCCCACCTCGGCCAGCTTCTCGACGGTCCAGCCGCCTTCGCAGGCCGCGTCGAGTTGCGGCGCGAGATCCGCCAGCGACCACGCGAAGGTCGTGAAGATGCAGGTGCCCGACGAATCGAAGGCGCCGGTGGCATCCTGGAAGGCCTTGACCAGCGCCGGTTTGCCCTCGGTGACGTGCGGGTCGGTCTTCACCGGGATGCCGAGCACTTCGGACGCGATGGTGTAGGAGCGCAGGTGGCAGGCGCCGCGGTTCGACGTCGCGTAGGTGAGGCCCATGCCCTGCACGCCGCGCGGATCGTAGGCCGGGAACTCCTGCTTCTTCACCGTCATCGACAGGTCGGGATGGCCGTACTTCTCGCACAGCCGCGCCGAGCCGAGCGCCAGTTCCTTGCCGAAGCCGCGGCCTTCGGCCGTCATGCGCGTCATTTCGATCAGCGCCCGGGCCGAACCGAACGGCGCCTCGACGCCGATCTGCTCCTTCGTCAGCGCGCCGATCTCGTAGAGTTCCATCGCCGCGCCGACCGTGGCCCCGAAGGTGATCGGGTCCATGCCATCCTCGTTGCACATCATGTTGGCGACATGGAGCGCCTCGAGGTCGTCGATGCCGTCGGCGGCGCCCAAGGCCCACGCCGCCTCGTACTCGAGGCCGCCGGAAGCGCCCCAGTACTTCGGGTTGTTCTCGACGCTCCAGTGGGTCTTGTCGACCTGCGAAATGCGGCCGCAGGCGATGGTGCAGCCGAAGCAGGCGTTGTTCGTCACCAAATGCGCCTTGCCGTCGGTCGGACGCTTCTCGTACATCGCCTCGGCCGAAATCTTGCGCGCCCCCTCGAACTGCACGTCGCGGCCGTTGCGCGTCGGCAGCGCGCCGAGTTCGTTGATGACGTTCATCAGGACCTGGGTGCCGTACTTCGGCAGGCCCTGGCCCGTCACCGCGTTGTCGGCAAGCACCTTCTTCGCCGCGTTCGTCGCGGCCAGGAATGCCTTGAAGTCGCGGATGCCCGAGACTCCCACGGTGCCGCGCACCGCGACGGCCTTGAGGTTCTTCGAGCCCATCACGGCACCGACGCCCGAACGGCCGGCGGCGCGGTGCAGGTCGTTCATGATGCAGGCGAACAGGACGCCGTTCTCGCCGGCGCGGCCAATCGAGGAAATGCGGATCTGCGGATCCTGGTGGTCCTTCTTGATGGTCTCCTCGGTCTCCCAAGAGGTCTTGCCCCATAAGTGGGCGGCGTCGCGCAGTTCGGCCTTGTCGTCCTGAATCCAGAGGTACACCGGCTTGGGCGACTTGCCCTCGAGGATCACCATGTCCCAGCCGGCCATCTTCAGCTCGGCGCCGAAGTAGCCGCCCGAGTTCGAGCAGGCGATGGCGCCGGTCAGCGGCCCTTTGGTGATGACCGAGTAGCGGCCGCCGGTGGAGGCGATGGTGCCGGTCAGCGGCCCCGTCGCCATAATCATCTTGTTCGCCGGCGAGAGCGGATCCACCTTGGGATCGATCTCGCTGACGAGGTACTTGGTGGCCAGCCCGCGCTGGCCGAGGTACTGCTGCGCCCATTCCATGTTGAGCGGCTCGCTCTTGACGGTGCCGTTCGTCAGGTCGACGCGGAGAACCTTGCGTGTCCATCCCATGATCGTCTCCTCCGCTCAGGCCGCCGCGCGCGGCGTGGTGTCGGTCTTCTCGGCCCATTGCCGCATCTTGTCGAGCCCGGTCCAGTCGGCGTCGACATAGGTGATGGCGCCGGTCGGGCAGGCCGCGGCGCAAGCCGGGTCGCCGCCGCAGAGGTCGCATTTCTGGACCTTGCCGGTCTCATGGACGTAGTTGACGGTGCCGAACGGGCAGGCGATGGTGCATACCTTGCAGCCGACACAGGCGGATTCCAGGACGATCTTGGCGCCGGTCGCCTCGTCGACCTTGATCGCCTCGACGGGGCAGGCCGCCATGCACCAGGCGTCGCTGCACTGGGTGCAGGTGTACGGCACCTTGCGGCCGGCATGTTCGAAGCTGAAGATCTTGATGCGGGACTTGGCGAGGTTGAACTGGCCGTAGTTCTCGTAGGAGCAGGCCATCTCGCACTGCAGGCAACCCGTGCACTTGTTCGGGTCGATATGGAGCGATTTCTGCATTGTCATCCTCCTTGTTTGCGCGTACTCCAGGGTCATTGAGGTACGCGATGATCCATTCTATGCAGGCGTCGCAAACCGTCAATCGCTTTGTCGCGGAGCGTCAAGCGATATTCATAGCCCTCCTGACAGGAAGGTCTGCACTATCGCGACCTGGGATTCGTCCATGAACATCGGGGCATGTCCGACGTCGGGAATCTCCACCAGCGCGGCCTGCGGCCCGCGCTTTCCCATCTCGACGTGAGTGTCGCGGCGCAGCAAGTCCGACTGCGCACCGCGGATCGCCAGCGTCGGACAGCGAATCGCGTCGTAGATCGGCCACAACTCCACGTCCTTCGCGCCCTCGCCCACCTCCTTGCGGAAAGGCTCGGCGATGCCGGGGTCGTAGCAGAACTCGATCTTGCCGTCGGCCGCGGTGCGCACCGAATGCGCGGTGAGATGCCGCCACTGGGCGTCCGTCAGTGCGCCGAACGGCGCCGAGACGAAGCGGGTGAAGGCGTCGGCCTGCTCGAGGGTATCGAAGCGCGGGCCCTTGCCGACGAACTCGCCGATGCGCGCGATGGACGCACCGGTAATCACCGGCCCGACGTCGTTGAGCACGAGGCGCCGGATCGGCGTCTTCGGCTGCGCCGCCAACGCCATGCCGATGAGCCCGCCCATCGAGGTGCCGAGCCAGTCCACCGATTCGACGTCGAGCCGCGCCAGCAGCGTCGCCATGTCGGCGGCGTACTGCGGGATGGCGTAGAGCGACTTGTCGCGCAGCCAGTCGCTGCGTCCGCGCCCGACCACGTCGGGACAGACCACGCGGTACTCGCGCGCCAGCGATTGCGCCAGGAAATCGAAGTCGCGCCCGGTGCGCGTGAGGCCATGCACGCAGACCAGCACGCGCGGATTGCGAGCCTCGCCCCAGTCGATGTACGTCATGTCGTGGAAGCCCGCCGGGCTCAGGCAGCGCACGCTGCGCTCGCGCATCTCACTCATCGCTGTTCCTCCTTGGCCGAGTGTACCCGCGCACTGCCGGTGAGGATAAGATTCGCGGACGGCCCCGCAACCTGCCGACACGGAGATGGGCGATGAACGGCGAACACGATCGTTACGAGAACCTCGCGCGCCAAGTGCTGTTGCGACACGCACCGCAGTTCCACCACGCGCGCATTCCCCCCTCCGACGTCGCGGGAATGCTGTCTCAGCAAGCGGCCCGCCTCATCGACGCCGATCCATTCCTGCGGCAGCTTGCCGCGCGTTCGAGCGACCCGCTCGCGATGCGCCACGCCATCTCCCGGCTCGACCTGCCGGCGCCCTTCGCCGCCCTGCTTGCGCTCGCGCGCCGCGAGCGGCCGGAGCTGATCCAGCACGTGCTGCGCGTCGCCGTGATCGCCCACTACCTGGCGCTCTGCCGCGAGATGTCGGCGCCGGAGATCGACGACCTGCTGCTCGCCGCGCTCGGCCACGATCTCGGCGAGCTGTACACCGATCCCGCCCTGCTCGACCCCGGCCATACCATCGACGGCGACGAGCGGCGCTACATCTACGTGCATCCCATCACCGGCTTCCTCATCGCGCGCGAGATCGCCGGGCTGGACGGCAACGTCGCCCTGACCGTGCTGCACCACCAGGAACGGCTCGACGGCAGCGGTTATCCCTACGGGCTTCGCGCGGAGCGTATCGCCCTGGCGTCCCGCATCATCGCCATCGCCGACGTCAGCGCCGCGATCCTCGCGCGCTTCGCCAGCCACCAGCGCCTCGACGCGCTGATGCGGCTCAACCGCCAGAAGTTCGACATCGGCCTGCTCGCGTTGCTGCACGAGGGCGTGCACCACGGCGCCGCGCCCGCCGGGCGGCACTGCCCGGCCGCCTTCGTGCGGCTGACCGCCGCCGCCGGACTGCTCGAGCGCTGGAAGGACTTCCGTCCCGCGCTGGCACGGAACGGCATGCGGCCCGAGTTTTCCTTCCTGGTCGAGCGCATGGCGACGCTGCGCCACATGCTGCTGCAATTCGGCTTCGATCCCGAAAGCCAGGATCTGCTGCTCGACCTCATCGACGAAGACTCTCAGGTCGCCGCGGAGCTAGACGCCGCCCTGGACGAAGTGCACTGGCAGTTCCGCGACCTCGATCGGGAAATCGGACGCCGCCGCGAGACCATGGAGCCCCTGCTCGATGCCGACGGCAAACGCCTGCTTAACGAGTGGTCGGGGCAGATCGAGGCATACCTGGAGACGGTCGGCGATTAGTCCGTCGCGGGGCGGAGACAAAGGTCCGCCTTCCCTGTCCAACGGACATCGCACGCGCGAAAGGCCGAGCCATGAAATCGATCATTCTCTCAATGCTGCTGGCCGGCACCCTGGCCGGCTGCGTCATCGTCCCGGCCGACTACGGCTACGGGTACGACGGCGGCTATTACGAACACGAGCATCACTGGGAGGGGCACCGCGAGGGACGCGGCTGGGAACGGCGCTAGCCGAGCCCGAGGGCCTTGAGCCTTTGCCGCGCCGTCTCGTTGGCCTGCGATGAGGCTTTGCAGTACCAGCCGACGGCCCGCTCCTGGTCCGGCTCCACGCCCTTGCCGTTGAGGTAGGCGTCGGCGACCGCAAGTTGCGCCTGCGCCATGCCCTGCTCGGCGGCCTTGAGGCGCCAGCGGAACGACAGTACCGGGTCGGGCGCCGTGCCGAGGCCCTCGGCGTACATCGAGGCCAGGTTGTATTGCGCGCCGGCGATTCCCTGTTCGGCGGCCTTGCGCCACCACGCGAACGCCTGCGCATCGTCCCGCGCGACGCCTTCGCCGCGGGCATAGAAGTGTCCGAGCGCGAACTGGGCATCGGCATGGCCCTGCTCCGCCGCGCGGCGAAACCACGCCACCGCTTCCTGAGGCTTGTCCGCGCCGGCGTGCCTGACGGCGATATCGAATTGCTCCTCCGGATCGTCGTGGGCCATCGCCGCGGCTTCCGCAGGATCGAGCAGGCGCAGCTGTGTGCGCAGCAGCCATTCGTAAAGCGCGCGATGGCGCTCGAAGTCCTCGACGGATGCCGTGATGTTGAGCGATGCGACGCCGGCCGGCGGCCGCAGGCAAAGGACCATCTGATGGGTGGGCTTCGCGTCGCCCGGCACCAGCCCGCGGAACTCGCCGACGATGCCCGTGCCCGCGGCCGTCTCCAGCCGCCACGGCGCCCGATGGGGCTTCAGGCAGTCCATCTTCTCGGCCATCGCACCGAAGCGGATCTCCGCCCACACCGCGAGCTGCACGCCCGGCGAAGGATTGAAGCTCGAGGTGAATACCGAGCCGACGCCCGCATGCGTGATCCTGAAGAATCGCTCGTCGCTGCCGTCGCGCCAGTCGCGGGGTGCATTGAGAACCAGCCCGACCGCGGGATTCGCGAAGGGCCGAAGCTTCAGGCCGCCGAAGTCGCCCGGGAGCACGACCCCTTCGGCAGGCAGCGGCTCCGTCGAGTCCAGTTCGCACGCGCAGCCCGTCCGGTCCAGCGTCTCCTTGAACGTTCTCGCCACGGCCAGCGGCGCTCCCCGCAGCGTCAGGGTGATGATCTGCCTCGATCGCAGCGCCGACAGCAGGTCCTCGGCCGGGCGCCGCAGATGCGGCGACAATGCGGCGGCGACCTGCTCCTCCGTATGGCTCGGCTGCGTGCCGCTAATCAGTATCTTGTATCCCATTGCCTGTCATCCCAACGAGCCGACGCGGCCGGCATTATGACATCCGTCTGTCACGGGGCCACCCAGGGCTCCTCCGCGGAACCGATGCACTTGCGCGGCTGGGTGCTCCGCTCCAGCCGCTGCTGCCACGCCGACAGCGACATCAACGCAGGATCGAGCATTGCCGCGTACGAGATCGAGTGGTGATGACACCAGCGGTCGTCGTCGAGGCGCAGGGCGGCGTTGGCCGGCGGCAGCAGCGTCACGTTGGTCAGCGCCTGGTAGGACGCCGCACGCGGCGGAAAGTGCGGCACCAGGTCGAGCTCGCCGTTATAGACGCGATAGCCGGGCACTCGCCGCACCACTTCCGCCGCCAGCTCGAGGTTGCCCGGCCGCGGCGCGGCGAAGAACAGCGCGGAGACGGGCCGCTGCGCCGCCACGTCGAGCGCCAGATAGGTCGCGAGCGCCGCGCCCAGGCTGTGGCCCACCACGGTAAGCGACCGTCCCTTGGCCGCGTCGACGAACGCCTGCGCCGCGGGCCGTGGATCGGCCGTCCCGCCGAGCGGCAGGTAGCGCAGCGAACGGTAGATGCTGAGGAAGCCGTGATGGGCGCGCGCCCCATCGGCCCACGGCGCGGGATCGAGCATCATCTCCAGGTCCTTGCCCCATTCCAGCGGCGCCAGGGTGCCGCGAAGCGCCAGCACCATGCGCTCGGGATGGGCGCGCTCCGCCGCCAGCACCCCGTAGAGCACCGGCCCCGACTCCGCCACTCTCATGCGGCCGAGGAAGTCCATCTCGTCCTCGCCCGTCACGATGCCGACGATCTCCCAGGTGCCACCCTGCCCGGCCGGCGCGAAATGGCTCCATGCAGGCGGAACCGGCAGCTGCCGCGGCTGGGCGCGCTCCATGCGCCGCAGATCGAGTACGTCGGCGCACAGCAGCGCCAGGGTCGCGGCGCGCTCGCGCTCCGCCGTCGTGCTCGGCGCCGTGGGCGGCAGCGCGCAGGCGCCGGCCAGCAGCGCCGCGATGACGGCCATCCAATTCCCGAAACTCCTCATGCACCCGACTCCCGCCGCGTCGCTAGCGCCCGTGCCAATAGCGGCGGCCGCGCTCGCGTTCCGATTCGATGCGGATGTTCCCAGGCGACAGGCGAACGGTCAACGCGCCCTCGAGATCGGTGCGCCGCAGTGCCGCACCCGCGGCGCGATAGCGCTCCACCACGTCCTCCTTGGGATGCCCGAAGCGATTGCGGTAGCCGACCGGAAAGATCGCCGCCTGCGCGCCGGTCGCCGCCACGAACTCGGGCGAGGACGAGGTCCGGCTGCCGTGGTGCGGCGCGGTTATCACCTCGGCACGCAGGCCGCCGGGATGGCGCGAGAGCACCGCGCTCTCGGACAGGGCTTCGATATCCGAACTGAGCAGCATGCGGCTTCCTCCGGCCGTCACCATGACGACGCAACTCATGTCGTTGGTCTTGCGCGTCGGTGCAGCGAACTGGACCGACGGCGGATGCAGCACCTCCAGGCGCACGCCGTCCCAATCCCAAGCGTCGCCGTCGGCGCAGGGACGCTGCCGCACGGGCTGCGCCGACAGCGGATGCTCGAAGGGCAGCGACGACGATATCCAGTCGACGGGTACGGCCTCCAGCACCGATTCGGCGCCGCCCGAGTGGTCGACATCCTCGTGCGTGATCATCATGCCGTCGAGCCGGCGCACGCCGATGGCGCGAAGGTAGGGAACGATGATGCGGTTGCCGCTGTTGGCATCGGGCGAGAACAGCGGCCCGGTGTCGTACAGCAGGTCGTGCCGCGCCGTCTGAACATGCACGGCCAGCCCCTGCCCGACATCGAGCACTGTGACGAGGGCGGCGCCCGCCGGCGGGCGCGGCGCGGGCAGCAGCGCCAGGGGCAGGCAGGCCGCCAGCCCCAGCCAGCGCGCCGGAAAGCCGCGCGGCAGCAGCATCCACCCGATGCCCGCCGCTGCCAGCAGCAGCGCCCACGGGGGAGGTGCATGCTGCTGCCACACCGCCCACCCCGACGCGGCCAGACGGTCGAGCAGCCACATCTGCCCTGTCATCGCCCCGTGGGCCAGCCAGAGCAGCGGATCCCCGAGCGGCAATGCACCGCCCAGCGCCAGCGGCGTCACCACGAAGCCGATGACCGGAATCGCCACCGCATTGGCCAGCGGGGACGCCAACGAGATCTGCTGGAACAGTGCCAGCAGCGCCGGCAGCATGCCGATGGTCACGGCCCATTGCGCGCGGCCCCATTCGGCGATCCAATGGATGGGAGCGATGCGCCCGCTGCCGATGTAGAAAAGCAGCGCCACCGCCCCGAAGGACAGCCAGAATCCGGCCGCCAGCACCGCCCAGGGATCGAGCAGCAGCACCGCAAGCAGCGCCAGGGCGAGGACGCGGCTGCCGGCCAGCTGACGCCCCGACCAGAGCGCCGCGGTCACGATGGCCAGCATGTAGAGCGTGCGCTGCGCGGGCACCTCGAACCCGGCGACCAGGGCATAGGCAAAGGCGCCGACGAAGCCGCCCAGCGCCGCCGCCTTCTGCGCGGGCAGCAACAGCGGAAGGCGTTCCGAGCGTCGCCAAAGGAAGGACACCAGCCACCAGACCAGCCCGGCGAGCATCGTCACGTGGCTGCCGCTGATGCTCATCAGATGCGTGGTGCCGGTGCGCGAGAACGTCTGCCAGAGCGACGGATCGATGGCACGCTGATCGCCCACCGCGAGCGCCACCAGCACCCCCGCGTAGCGCGCGTCGCCCAGCACGCGCTCGAAGCGGTCGCGGATGCGCTCGCGCACGCGCTCCACGACGCAGTCGAAGCACCAGACGAACTCGTCCTGCCGGGCGTTGCGCTCGCTGGTCCGCACGTATCCCGTCGCGCGGATGCCGCGTTCGAGCAAGGCCGCCTCATAGTCGTAGCCGTGGGGATTGAGGTTGCCATGCGGCCGCTTCAGGCGGACCAGCAGCCGCCACCGCTCGCCCGCATGGACCGCCTGCACCGCCCCCGTCGCCTCGTCCTCGCCGTGCGAGCCGCGCCAGGGGCTGCGGTACCACGCGAGCGAGACGTGCGCGGGAACGGAAAGACCGGCTCGTTCAACGTCGAACTCGAAGCGCAGGCCGTTCTCGAAGCGCTGCGGCAGGCCGACGACCACGCCGACCACCTCGACGTCGCGCCCCTCGTTGGCCTCCGGCAGCACATCGGCGAGGCGCTGGTCGGCGCGGTACGCTGCCCAGGAGAAGCCCAGCAGCGCGGCGCCGAGGATGGC
>DASVZI010000206.1:0-5079 GCA_036391735.1 Rhodocyclaceae bacterium | reverse complement strand
GCGGGCGGCCACCTGGCACAGCATCTGGTCGCCGGCGGCGTGGCCGCAGGTGTCGTTCACGACCTTGAACTGGTCGAGGTCGATATAAAGCAGCGCATGCTGGCTGCCGGCGGCGGCGCGCGCCAGCAGCGCCTGCAGCCGACGCTCGAATTCGCCGCGGTTGTGGAGGCCGGTGAGCGCGTCATGGGTCGCCGCCCAGCCCATCTGCTTGGCCATCTCGTGCGTCTTGGTGACGTCGTGGAAGACCAGCACGACGCCGACGACGTTGCCGTCGCGATCCCGGATCGGCGCCGCCGAGTCCTCGATGTTGAGCTCGGTGCCGTCACGCCGGATGAGCACCGTATGATTGGCCAGCCCGACCACGACGCCGGTGCGCAGCACCAGCTCGACGGGGTTCTGCGCGACGGCGCGGGTGGTCTCGTTGATGATGTGGAAGATCTTGTCGAGCGGCCGGCCCGCGGCGTCCGTCGCACTCCAGCCGGTCAGTTCCTCGGCGACGCTGTTGAGGAATTCGACCCGGCCCGCGATGTCGGTCGTGATGACCCCGTCGCCGATCGACGCCAGCGTCACCTGGGCGCGCTCCTTCTCGGCGAACAGCAGCACCTCCGCCTCATCGCGCTTGCGCCGGTCCTCGGCCAGCGACGCCACCATCTGGGTGAAGTCCCGCGTCAGGCGCGACACCTCGTCGCGCCCATGGTCGGCGCCCAGCGCGACGTCGAGGTCGCCCGCCGCGATGCGGTCGGCGGCCGCCGACAGCCCGGCCAGCCGGGCCGTCATCGTGCGCACCACCAGCCATGCCACCATGCCGCCAAGCACGATGGCGAAGATCGTGTAGGCAATGCCCTTGCGCGTGACCTCCGCAAGCTCCGCCCGCACCGTCGTGGCGTTGAGGATCACCCGAGCGCTGCCGATCGCCTGACCCGCGACGACGATGTCCACGGCCGTGTCCACCATGTCTTCGTGCCAAAGATGGCGCGGGCTGTCGCCGCTGAGCAGCGCCTTGCTCGGCCCGTCGTCGAGGACCAGGTTGAACAGCGCGTGGTCGCTGGCTGCGCGCACGCGGCCCTGGCGGTCGACGATCATGGCGAGCTGGAGATTGGGCGTCTCGCTGAGGCTGTCGACCAGTTCTTCCATGCCGGCGACGTCGTTGGCGATCAACCAGGACGGCGCGCCGACGGCGAGCGTCCGCGCCATGCTCTCTGCCTGCTGCGCGAGCTGGTGCCGCATGAACTCGCGCTGGCGCGACACCATGTCGGCCACCACCATGCTCATCAGCACGGCATGCAGCAGGACGACGCCCGCGATGATGCGGCCGCGCATGCTGTGCAACAGGAAAGGCAGGATCCGGCGGGGCATGGGAAGAGGTTCTGCTGGCGGGCGAAGGACCTACGGGCGCCCTCTCGGCGGCTTGATCTGGGGCGGCAAACCGATCGCGGCATCGTAGCGCCGCAGGAAATCGATGACCGGCTTGTAAGCCCCGTTGTCAGCCAACTCGAAATGCTGCTGGTCCATGCGGAATTGCGACTGGTCGACCGCCGGGTCCTTGTCTAGGCCGGCAAGCGCCTGTGCGACGCGCGCGGCCACGTCCGCCGGCACGTCGTCGCGCACGACGACGGCGTTGTGCGGCAGCGGCGGCGTGCGCCAGAGCACCTTGAGCCGGGCCGCCTTGTCGGCATTGGCGCGCGCCCAATTGCGATAGAAGCGCGAAGTGCTGCCGCAGGCCGCATACTCGCCGCTCCAGGCGTTCAGGATCGACGAGAACTGGGAGCCGACGTAATGGATCTTCAGGCTCTTCACGTCGACGCCCTGGTCGTGCAGCCACATCAGCGGCTGCAGCGTCGCGGCGAGCGCCGTCGGCGACGTGAAGCAAAGCGGCTTGCCGGCGAGCGCCGCAGGCGAGGAGATCGTCTCGTCGGCACGCGCGACGAACAGCCCGCGGAAATCGTCGTCGGGCGTCATCTTCGCGATCACGCGATAGCCGTGCTCGAAGCTGGCCACGGCCTGGGCGGGATTGGGCAGCGAGAAATGGAAGCGGCGCGCGGCAAGCTTCGCCTCATAGTCGGGATAGTCGCGCGACGCCTCGACCTCGAAGCGCGTGCCCGGCAATTTCCGCTCGAGATAGCGCATGATCGGCGCGTAGGCCTCGAACAAATCCTGGGGATTCGTATAGGGATGGACGCCGAAGACGTAGGTTTCCTGTGCCGCAGCGGCCCCGGTCGGCCGATAGCCCTGAGCGGAGGCGGCAAGGCTCAGGATGGCTAGGCAAAGCGCCAGCAGGCGGGCAACCATGGGAATTTCCTACTCCAAACGTGATATGAGTCGCGGATCATAGCCGAGCAGCGGCAAATCCCAAAGCCATGCCGGCCCAGCCGTTCCGCATAGGCACGCTATTCGCTATGGGTTGGACACCGACTCCCGAGGAAGTCATCATGCCCATCCTGCCCAGCGGCCGCCGCATCGAGTTTTCCGCCGATCGTTTTCATGCCCTCCTGCGTCTCGTGGACCCCGTCCAGGCACGCCGGATTGCCGCGAACATTCAGGACGCCCACGACTTGCTGTTCGTGCTCGATGCCGTGCACTTCAGCGTCCAGGACGGTACGCCCTACTTCGCCGGCTATGTGGCCGCCGACTGGCGAAGCTATGCGGCGGACTGGAACACGGCCGACCGCGAAGCCCTCGAAGCCTGGCTGATGTCGGACGAGGCGCGCGCCGGCCGCGACGAGGCGATGCGCTACGTCAAGTCGCTGGTGTTCGGACTGCCCAACGTACCCTACCCTTACGAGCTCGCCCACGACATGCATGTCGTCGGCGCGCATTCCGGCTCGCTGCTGCGGCAATAGCCTCCGCCTTGCCGGCCGGAGGCGGGCAAGAATTGCCGCGCGGCGAACGCGGCACCGCAAGGATGGAAGTCGGCGGACGTGTCAGGCAGACATGGCTGCCTGACACCCGCTCCGAGCTTCAGCCCTTCAGTTCGGGGAAATCCTCCTCGTAGAACTCCCACTCGCCTTTCTCGCCCTTGGCGCGGCGCTCGGCCTCGACGCCGCGCAACTGGACGCGGCGAATCTTGCCCGAGATGGTCTTGGGAAGATCGGAGAACTCGATGCGGCGCACGCGCTTGTAAGGCGCGAGATGCTGGCGCATGAAGGCAAAGATGTCCTTGGCCAACTCGCGGCTCGGCTCCTGGCCCTGCACCAGGATCAGGAACGCCTTGGGTACGGCCAGGCGCACCGGGTCGGGACTCGGCACCACCGCCGCCTCGGCCACCGCCGGATGCTCCAGCAGCGCGCTTTCCAGCTCGAACGGGCTGATGCGGTAGTCGGACGCCTTGAAGACGTCGTCCGCGCGGCCGACGTAGGTGATGTAGCCGTCGGCGTCGCGGCTGGCGACGTCGCCGGTGCGGTAGTAACCGCCGCGCATGACCTCAGCGGTCTTCTCGGGGCTGTCCATGT
Organism: Rhodocyclaceae bacterium; assembly: GCA_036391735.1. Classification (GTDB taxonomy): domain Bacteria; phylum Pseudomonadota; class Gammaproteobacteria; order Burkholderiales; family Rhodocyclaceae; genus Nitricoxidireducens. The sequence goes on along the minus strand of DASVZI010000206.1, from coordinate 1,630 downwards.
AACCGACCATCAGGCCGGTAGGCTTCGGGTCCAACACGATGCAGATCTCGCCTTCGTCCGCCTCGAGGCCGTCGGCATTGAGCAGCACGATGCGGTAGCCCGGCAGCGGCCGGCCCATGGAGCCGGGCTTGAGTTGCTGGTTGGGCGAGTTGCCGACCTGCGCCGTCGTCTCGGTCTGGCCGAAGCCGTCGCGCAACGTGATGCCCCAGGCGTTCTTCACCTGGTCGATGATTTCCGGATTGAGCGGCTCGCCGGCACCGATCAATTCGCGAATCTTGAGGCGCCCGCGATAGGCGGCGAGGTCTTCCTGGATCATCATGCGCCAGACGGTCGGCGGCGCGCACATCGTCGTGACGCCGTACTTCTCGAGCACGCCGAGCATCGACTTGGCGTTGAAGCGCGCGTAGTTGTACAGGAAGATGCAGGCGCCGGCGTTCCACGGCGAGAAGAAGCAGCTCCAGGCGTGCTTAGCCCAGCCGGGCGAGGAGATGTTGAGGTGGATGTCGCCGGGCTGCAGGCCGATCCAGAACATGGTCGACAGGTGCCCGACCGGGTAGCTGGTCTGGGTATGCAGCACCAGCTTGGGCTTGGAGGTCGTGCCCGAGGTGAAGTAAAGCAGCAGCGGATCGTCGGCCTTGGTCGGGCCGTCGGGTGTGTAGCTCGCGCTCTGCGAGTCGATCGCGTAGCGCGTCCAGCCGGCCGCCTCGCCGCCGACGCAGATGCGCGTATAGGCGCCGGGCAGGGTGTCGAACTTGCTGGTGTTGGCCGAACCGACGACGACGTGCTTGACGTTGCCGCGCTCGAAGCGATCGAGCAGGTCGTCCGGCGTCAGCAGCGTGGTGGCGGGGATCAGCACGGCGCCGATCTTGATCGCCGCAAGCATGATCTCCCACAGCGGCACCTCGTTGCCGAGCATCATCAGCACGCGGTCGCCGCGACGGATGCCGAGGCCGCGCAGGAAATTCGCCGCCTGGTTGGAGCGCGCCGACATCTGCGCGAAGGAGAGCTTCTGCTCGCTGCCGTCCTCGTTCACCACCCACAACGCCGGCTTGTCGTTGCCGCGCGCCATGGCGTCGAAGTAATCGAGCGCCCAGTTGAATTCAGTCAGCTCGGGCCAGCGGAACCCGCTGTAGGCCTTGGCGTAATCGGTGCGATTCGCCAGGAGGAAATCGCGGGCTTCGAGGAAACGTTCTACAGCGGACATGGCTACTCCCCTTTTATCGTGGTGATTTATTGGACCTGCTCAAAACGCGAACGGCGCGTCTTTCGATGCGCCGTTCGTTGCTGCATTCGCTTGTTTGCCAATTGGGCGCGGCCGCGCGGGCCGATAGGGTGCCCTGCTGCGCTCCGTGTCCCCCGGCGGACAAAGGCGATAAGGCGTCCGCCTCCTCCTTTACCTCCGCGCAGCAGGGCACCCCACCGGCCCGGCGAAGGACGGTTCAGGGATGCGGAAGCCAAAGGCGGCACGGTGTCCAGCCGCGGGTGGCGGGGGATCGTCGACGCGGAGGTAAAGGAGGAGGCGCCGGCCTCTTGCATTTCGGCGCCGGGGGACACGCAGCGGCGACGATCCCCCGTCGCCCGCGGCGGGTTAAGCCCTGAGCCCTAAGACCCCAAGCCGAGCCGCTTCACG
>DASVZI010000205.1:0-61601 GCA_036391735.1 Rhodocyclaceae bacterium | reverse complement strand
CTCGATCGCCGCCGGATCGAGGTCCAGCAGGCCCAGCAGGTAGTCCGAGCCGAGCCAGCTGCGGTAGTTGGCGAAGCGCGGATCCGTTTCGACGAGGTAGCGGCCGCCGCGGTCGAGGGTGTAGAGGCTGCTGCTGGGCAGCGCCACCGAGACGCCGCCGGTGCGCACCACCATGCCCGAGACGTTCACCTGGGTGACCGGCGCGGCGCCCCGCGAAACGGTGCCGGATTGCGCACCGGAGGCGAGTTGTCCGATGCCGCCGCCGAGGTTCAGGTTGGAAATCGACAACGCGGTGCCGCCGATCGCCTGGTTGGCCGTCAGGCGCGCCGGGGCGAGGTCGTAGTTGGCGGTGACGCTCGGGCCGGACCGATAGGCAGTGAAGGTGGCGTCGGTTGGCGGAATGTAGACGACGATCGGATTGCCGTAGTCGTCGGTGGAGTTGACCGCGATGTACCCGACCTGCGCCGGGACGCCGCTGACCGACCATTGCTGAAGCAACTGCGGCGTCGCGACGGACCTGACGTAATTCGCCGTGACGCGAACGCCGTCCTGCGCGCGGCTTTCGAGGCCCGGCACCTGGAACGGGTCGCCAAGCACGTAGTAGCCGCTGAAGAAGCCGAAGCCGCCGTAGGCGCAACTGATGCAATAGTCGGTGACGCCGACGCCGCTGGAGACGGTCTGGCCCTGCTGGGCGATGCCGCTGTAGCGCGCGTGGTCGTACACGATGTCGCCGCCCGCCAGGATGTCGCTCTTGTCGTTGGTGACCGAGCCGTTGAACGTCATGCTGCCGCCCGCCGAGATGACGCCGGCGCCGCTGTCGGCGGTGATTACCGTATCGGTATGCGTGATCCACTGGGCGAGGAACAGCCCCCAGGGGCCGCCCGGGCGGAATTCGAGGACGGCGTACTGCGCCTCCCCGGCACCGCCGCCCTGCTGCGCGACGGAGAAGCTGGTGCGCTTGTTGAGGACCTGGTCGACGGCCAAGCTGAGATTGCCGTCCGCCTCGATCGATGCGCTGCTGTTCGTCAGCGAGGCGGCCTGTCCGATCGCGTTGCCGCTCGCATCCAGCCCGCCGCCGATCGCCATGTCGCCGGCGCTGTAGATCATGGCGCCGTCGCTGTTGGTCAGCGTGCCGACACCGAGATCGAGGCGGTTGCGCGCGGCGATCACCGGCGAGGCGCCGCCCTCCCGCGCATTGACGAGCGTGGTCGCGCCTATCGACAGGTGATCGCCGTAGATGCGCCCGGTACCGAGATTCTGCAGGGCGATCGCATCGACCACGACGTCGCTGCCGTCGATCAGGCCGCGGTTGATGAGCGTGTGGCTGTCCGTGGCGGCGAGTTCGAGACGCGATGCGCGCAATACTCCGTCGGATCGGTTGTCGAGGGTCGCCGCCGTGACGCTCAGCGTATTGCCGGCCTGCATGGCGGCACGGTTGACCAGGGTTCCGGCCGTCCGGAAGCTGGCCGATCCGTCGGCCTGGAGCCGGCCGGTATGCGTGTAGTCGCCGAGCAGGCGGATGCCGATGTCGCCCGTGCTCAGCAGTTCGCCGTCGCCGCTCAGGTTCGCGCTGTCGATCGAGAGCATCCGGCCGGCGATCATCGTGCCGCCGGTGTTGACGACGGCGAGCGTCTGCGAAGCGGGAACGGGATCGCCGATGGCGAGCGTGTCGCCCGAGGAGACGAGACCGGCGCTGTTGTCGACGCTGCCGCCGGATGTCAGCGTGACGGAGGTCGTTGCGCGGATGGCGCCCGAGGCATTGCCGATGGTGGCGGCGCGGATGACGATATCCGTGCCGTCGATGCCGAGATCGGCGTCGGCGCGCGTGGCCGCGTTGGCGACGGAGGCGGCCGAGATGTCGAGCAGCGCGGCGCTGCGCAGCGTCCCGCCAAGGTTGTCCAGGGTGCCGGCGACGCGCAGTGTCGCGTCGCCGAGGGCCTGGATCGCGCCGCCGCGGTTGCCGACCGAATCCGCAACGACACCCAGTTCGGCGTGGCCCAGGATGGCACCGCCGGCATTCTCGATCGCGGTGCCGGACAGGGTCGCCCGCCGCGCGCTCTCGATGCGCCCGCCGGCATTGTCGATAGCGCCCGCGGACGTCACCCGCACGGCACCCGACAAGGACTGGATGAGGCCGCCTGCGTTCAGCAGCCGCCCGACCGTCAGTCCGACGTCGCCGTTCGCCGCGACCCGGGCGCCGCCACTGCGGAACGCCTGCGGGGTGGTGACGGTAAGGGTCCCGGTTCCTTGGAGCGTGGCGCCCCCGGCGTCAACGTCACCGGCCGAGGCCGTGAGGGTCAGGTCGGCAGCGCCGGTCAGGCTGCCGGAGAGGTCGATCGAGCGCGCCGTCAGCGTGGCGTTCCCGCCGGCCAGGTTGCGGCCTTGCGCCGCGATGCCCTGACTCGCCGTGAGGCTCAGCGTGCCGCTCGCGCCGAGGCTGCCGTCGCCCGCGATGCCGGCGCCGAGAAGGGAATTGCTGCCGCTCGCGATCTGCGCAGCGTCGACGGAGGTGTCGCCGTCGGCTGCCACGACGCCGGAGTTGTCGAGCGTACCGCCGGCCGTCAGGCGGGCATTGCCGCCGGCATAGAGCGTGCCGGTGTTGACCACGTCGCCGCTCGCGTCGATCCGGCTGTGGCTGCTGCTCGAAATGCTGCCCGCGTTGAAGAGTTGCCCATTGACGGCGATCGCGACCTCGCCGGCGCTGGCGCCGATCAAGCCGGCGTTGCGCACGCCGACGCCGGCCTCCGTGCCGACGAGGGAAATCTGGCCGGCGTACATGCCGCCGAGCTGCGCGACGTCGATGGCGAAGGCCGGGGCGGGACCGCTGCCGCCGATGGGCGTCGCAGCGACGTTCGCCGCGTCCACCTGGTTGGCGCCGGCCGTGAGCTTCAGGCTGCGCGCCCAGATCCCGGCGTTGATCTGCACGGCGCGGGCGATGAGATCGGTGTAGTCGGCCTGGCTCGCGTCCATGCCGGCGCCGGAGACGGCCACCGTCCCGCCCTGCACCCGATAGCCCGCCAGGGAGTCGCCGCTGAAGGACGGCGTGCCGGTTGTCAGCGTGATGCGGTTGGCGTTGATGAAGCCGCAGCCGTCGCAAGTGACGCCGGCCGGATTGGCGATGACGACCTGCGCGCGGTCGCCCGCAATCTCGACGTAACCGCGAAGCTGGCTGGGGTTGCTGGAATTGACCTCGTTGAGGATGACGCGCGCCGTACCGGCCGCAAGCCAGGGATTGCCCTGCACCCATCCGCCGAGCTGGGTCTGCGCGTTGGTACGCGCGTTGTTGAGGATTGCGCCCTGCTGCTGCACGTCCAGCTGGCTGTAGGCATTGCGCGAAACGCCGGCGGCGCTCGGGGTCTGGATGTTGACTAGCGGTACGCCGTTGGCCGCCTTCAGGAGGGTGGGCCGCTGGTTGGCGGGCGCGCCCGGATCGGCGACGATCTGCGCCTGGACGGCGAGAGAGGGCCACGCCAGGAGGACGACGAGGCGCAGATGCGCGGAACGCTGCAGGTAGTTCTTCATATCGACCAACTCACGCTGAAGCCCGTCGTGCGGGCGGGGGTGTCGAAACGCGGCGGCTTGCCGACCGGCTGGCCGACGAAGACGTCGAAGGAGACGTCCTTGAAGGCGCCGCGCCAGCCCGCGACGATGCCGGTCAGGCGGTTTGCGACGAGGGCGGCGGCGGAAGGTCCGCCGACTTCGCCATGGTCGAGCCCGACGTAGAGCTCCTGGCGGGCTTCGGGAAATACCAGGCCCAGATCGTTGCGGATCAACCAGCCGCGCTCGGCGGAAAGGATGTTCTCGCCGTCATAGCCGCGGATGCTGAAGCGGCCGCCGAGGATGAAGCGGTCCTGCGGCACCAGCGGCGTGCGGTTCCATTGGCCGCGCCAGGCGGCGCTGTAGCGCATGGCCTGTGCGGCGATGGAGAACGGGACGGCCAGCTGCGCGCTGGCCGTGAAGAAGCGCGGCCGCGCCGTGCCTTCGCCGAAGTTCTCTTCCGGCGCCGGCAGCGAATTGAAGGCGCCGGTGCCCTGGCGATAAGCGAGGGCCGCATCGAAGCCGATGCCGCCGAGGGTTTCGTGGTCCTCGAGGCCGGCCTCCCATCCGCCCATGCGCCGGCGCTGAACCTGCACTTCGGTGTCGTCGATGTAGTTGTTGGAAGTGCGCTGCCACGCCTTGAGCGAGGCCGTCAGCCGGCGCACGTCGTCGCGGAAGACGACGCGCGAGAGCTTGATCTCGGCGTTCGAGCTGCGGCCGGCGTAGCGGTAGGTCTGGTTGATGCCCGCGACGGATTGGTAGTAGCTGTTGCGGCTGCCGGTCAGCGCGAGCTGCCAGTAGCCGAAAGGCAGCGAGTAATGGACGACGTGGCCATGGGTGCCGTGCGGCGCGGCGGCATCGCCGACCAGGTTCTGGTTCCAGGTCAGGTAGAAAAGGTCGTTGAGCCCGAGCGGGTGGTCCAGCGACAGCGTGGCGCTGCCCTGGTCCTTGCCGGTGGCCCGCGTACCGGAATCGTCGACGCCGAGATTCGCGCGCCAGCGCGACACCTGGCGCCAGCGGACGACGAGGTCGCTCTCGCCCGGCGCGGCGCCGGGCCCTTCGGCCGGGACGATCCGGATGTCGGTTTCGACGGTGGGCAGGCGCCGGAGGTCCTCCAGCCCCTGCTCGATGTCGCGCAGGTTGAGCAGATCGCCGGGGCGCGCCGGCATGGCATTCCAGAGCGCGGAGCGCGGATCGGAATCGGCGGCGAGGCGGACCGCGCGAATGCGTCCGGGGATGATCGTCAGGGCCAGGGCGCCGCCGGTCAGGTCCTGCGGCTGCGCGAGCACGCGGGTGGTGACATACCCGTGCGCAACGATGGCATTCTGGATGCGGCGCATGACGAGGTTGATGCCCTGCGCGCCGAGGCAACGACCCAGGGCGGGGTCGTCCGACGGACTGGCGGCGGCGAGCGACCAGGCGAAGCGCCGCTCGGGATCGTCGCGCAATTCGATGCGATCGATGCGGAAGCAGGGACGCTCGTCGGCCGGCAGCCGCTCGGCGACGGCGCCTTCCGGGGTGCGCAGGTGGACGTCCGGCCGGGTTTCGCTCTGCTCGCGCAGCGCGCGCTCGCGCTCCTGCTGGCGGATGAGTTCAGCGTCGGCCCGCGCAGGGGCGGCCGGAACCTGGCTCCAAGCGGAGGTGCAGAGGAAGACGCCGACAATAACCAGGGATAAGTGGGCGATGCGGAGATGCTTTGAACGGCTGGCTTGGCCGATAGCGCGCTGCTTCAACTTCTTGCCTTGACAAAAATGCAGGCAGCGCGGATCTGCGCCACCTCGCCGGGTTGCTCGGGAATACGGCGAGGAGGAGGCCGATCACAAGTTCGGGCGGCACTCGAGAGCGAGGAGTACAGCCGAGCCACGGGGTGTGGCTATCGGACGCAAAGGGTAGCGGCGCCTATGACGAATGTAAATATCACCAAAGCAATAGCGGCACCTAGCATCATGCGGCATGCTGCAGGAGGCCCAGAGCCAGGATGTCGAAGATGGCTGCGATGAGCCGGTCCGGTGACGTCTGCAGGCCTGAAAGAGCTCCCATCTCGGATTGCCAGATCGCTCCAAGAAAGATGTCGGCGATGACGCCCGGCTCCACGGGTCGGAAGTCTCCGCTGGCGATGCCCGTCTCAACGATCCGAACCAGGGCTCTTCTTGCCACGCGGACGATTGCATTATCGAAACGGGTCGCGACGTCGGGAAAGTTGCCCGATTCCGCAGCCAGGAGCTTAAGTGCGCTTCCGATGGCGGCTTCGCCGGCCAGGCGCTTCCAGGCATCGAAGTACCGCCGCAGCAGATCCAGCGCCGGCCGGTCAGTCTCATTGCCGAGCGAGTCGAGTTCTTCCATGATTTCGACGACGTGCGCCAGCCCCGATTCGACGACCGCCCGGAACAGCGCTTCCTTGCTCGCGAAGTACAGATAGGCGGTGCCCTTCGACACCCCGGCCTTCGCCGCCACGTCATCGAGCCGGGCGGCGGCGAATCCCTTTTCGACGAAGACCTCCCGCGCCGCGCCAAGCAGCTCCGCAGCGCGGGTCTCCTTGCAGCGCCGATTCCGCCGGCGTCCATCCTTCACCGGTCGAGCCCCCTCAGTACTTCCGTCAGGGTCGCCGACTTTCCGCTCATCTCGGTCTCCGGTCAGATCGGTACAAAGCCCCGCTCTTCATCGCGATCCGGGGAGCGCACGGGATGGTCGCCCTCCGATATGCCCTCCTCGTTGGCTCCTTCGCGCAGCGATCCGGGATTGCCGGACCGGCTCACGAGTTCCTTCGCCAGTCGGCGAGCCAGTCCGAGGAAAGCCAGTCGCTGCGAAGCGACCATGGACGCATGGACGTCGGCTGCGGGCAGGACCGACTCCCAGACGCGCGTTCGTCCGAAGAACGTCCTGCCGTCGCGCGACTCAACGCGCCACACCGCATCCAACTCCACGCCTCGCCCCACCACGGCTTCCAGGCGCTGGACGTCTACGCTCACCTTGAAATCCACTTCGAAGTTCCGCGCGTCGATCGGCAGCGTGACGACGCGGCCGGAATCGAGCGCGACGCCCAGGTCCCGGGCAAGCAGGCGCGGAATCTGGCGCCGCAGCGGTTCGGCCCAGCGATCTTCGTCGCAGATCTGGAGGCGGTGGCCCGCCGCACGGACGACCAGCTGGGAACGATCCACGAGCTCCGGCAGGTTCACTTGGACGATCGCGACGCGAGGGCCGTTCGGAGAGCCCGGCGGCGCAGACTCGCCGTCGTCGAGCGAGAAATAGCGGATCGGTGCGGAACCCGAACAGCCGACGAGGGCGGCCGCCGCCAATGTGCAGAGCAGATGTCGAGTGGGTTTCATTGGCTTGCCTTCCTTCCCATGAGAAGTGATTCGGGTTGGCGCTCCAGGAGATCTGCGAGCCCTCGCACGGCGGCCGCCGCTCGTCCGACCTCGCGCAGCGAGTCGCGCAATTCGACCTGCGTCGGCGAGTCGCTGGCCAGCGTCTCGTTCGCCGCAGTCATCGTCTTGCGCGCGTCGCGCAGCGTCGCGGTCAGCTCCGGCACCACCTGTCCGTCGACCTTTGCCATCAGGCGGTCGGTGTGCTCGACCGTCTTCTGCAGCGTTTCCATCAGATGCTGCAGCTGCTGCTGCAGGGAATCGATCGAGCCGGGCTGGGTCGGCAATTCCGGAATGGCCCTGTTCCATTTCACCGGACGAGGCTTGGCGTTCGGGAAGAAGTCGAGTGCCACGAAGGACTGCCCGGTGAGCAGATTGCCGACGCGCAATTGGGCGCGAAGTCCGCTCGCCACCAGAGCGTCGATCAGACTGCGCATTTCGGTCGGGGATTGCGGGCCGGTGAATCCGGTTCGGCGCAGGCGCGCCAGCCGCTCCGGATACAAGTTGATCTCGACGGCGATGGCTGCCTCCGAGCCGCGCGGCGAGAGATCCAGATCGATACGCGACACTTCGCCCGCGGACAGGCCGCGGAAATCCACCGGTGCGCCGACCACCAGCCCGCGCACCGATTCGTTGAACACCACCACGTACTTCTGGACGACGCTGTCCGGCACGCGCAGCGCTGCCGCGCGATCGGAGAACAGCGTGAATCGGGCTTCGGCCGCCGCCACCTCGGCGCCGGTCTCGCCGCCGTTGTCGGGCCCGGCGAAGGCAATGCCGCCCATGGCGAGGCTGGCCAGCGACTGCATCTCCATCTTCATGCCGTTGGCGCCGAGCGACACGTCGATGCCGCTGGCGTGCCAGAAGCGCGAATTGCGCGTGACGAAGCGGTCGAACGGCGCGTCCACGAAGACGCGCACATCGACGCTGCGGCCGTCCCCCTGCATCGAGTAGCCGACGACGCGGCCGACCGGCACGCGGCGGAAATAGACAGGAGCGCCGACATCGATCGAGCCGAGGTCGTCGGCGGCGAGCACGAATTGGCGTCCCGGCATGTCGTTCACCACCAGCGGGGGCGCATCGAGCCCGGTGAATTCTTCGCGGGCCTTGCCATTCCTGCCCGGATCGATCACGATGTAGGCCCCGGACAACAGCGTGCCCAGGCCCGAGATGCCGCTTGCGCCGATGCGCGGACGCACCACCCAGAAACGGCTGTCCTCGACCAGCAGCGGCTCGGCCTGCTTGTCCATGGCCACCTTGACCTTGACGGCATGCCGGTCCTCGCTGAGCGCGATGGCGGTGACCGTGCCGATCGCCACGTCCTTGTAGCGGACCTTCGTCTTGTTCGCCTCCAAGCCTTCGGCGGAGGCGAACTGCACGCTGATCTCCGGTCCGCGCGCCAGCACGGCATGGATCGCCAGCCCCAGCGCGACGAGGACTGCGACGGCGGGAACGAGCCAGATCCATGACAGCTGCGAACGGAAGCGGGCGACGGCGAGCGGCTGAGGTGGAACCCGCGGCTCTGCGGAATGGACGTTCATGATGGGTCTTCTCCAGAGGGAGGATCGAGCGCATCCCAGATCAGTCGCGGCTCGAAGGACAGGGTGGCCAGCATGGAGAGCACGACGACGGCAGCGAAGGCCAGTACCCCGCTGCCGGGCCTGATCGCCGCGAGGGACTGGACATGCACCAGGGCGACGAGGATGGTCACCACATAGACGTCGAGCATCGACCAGCGCCCGATCGCCTCCAGGAAGCGATAGAGCCTGGCGCGCTGCAGCGGATGATGCTGCCAGCGGCGTTGGACGCTGACGAGCAGGAAGGAGAGCGACAGCAGCTTGAGCAAGGGAACGGCGACGCTGGCGACGAAGACGATCACGGCGAGTACCCAGGAGCCGCTGTGCCAAAGGTAGGCGACGCCGCTCATGATGGTGTCCTGCTGCATGCCGAACAGCGAGCGCGTCTCCATGATCGGCAGCATGTTGGCCGGCAGGTAGAGTGCGTAGGCGGCGATCAGCAGCGCCCAGGTGCGCTCGATGCTGTCGGCCTTGCGGAACTCAAGTCTCGTGCCGCAACGGGCGCAGCGAGACGCCGACGCAGCGAGGAGGCCGCAGGTCCGGCACACGGCGAGGTTTCCCCGGGAGGCCTGCATCGCGCTCATTCGTGCGCCTCCTCCCAGGCAAGCCAAAGGTCGCGCCGGTCCACCGCGGCGGCGAGCGCCGCGAGCAGCAGCATCATGGCGCCCAAGGACCAGATGCCGGCCCCGGGCAGGAGATCGGCGAGGTTGGAGAGCTTCACCATCGACACCAGCATGCCGAGGATCAGCACTTCGGGCATCGCCCAGGGCCGGGCGAACTGCAGCGCGCGGAAGACCTGGGCGAAGGCCGGCGGCCGCCGGCCCAGCCAAAGCGGCAAGGTCAGCCAGACGATGGCGCCGAGTTCCATCAGCGGTGCGACGACGGTGGTCAGCAGCACCAGCAGCGCCACCGGTTGCATGCCCTCCTGCCGCAGGCGGAGGACCGCGCCTAACAGCGTCGTCTCGATGCGCTCGCCGTTGATCTCCAGGCCGAGCACCGGGTAGGTGTTGCCGACGGCGAACAGGACGAGGGCGGCGCCGGCCAGCGCGAGGGCCTTCTCGAGGCTGCCACGCCCGCCGCGGTGGAGCGGCGCACCGCAACGCGGGCAGACGTAGCTGAAGCCTTCGTCGGCGCCGGCCTCACGCAGCAGCAGGTCGCAGTGCGGGCACGCCGTCAGCAGGGAGTTCACGGACGATTCAGCGGGGGGCATGGACGTCCCCTGCGCATCTATCGGCGGAGCAGATCGCGGTCGATTCCGGGCAATTCGCCGGCACTTCGCGCCGCGGGAACGGAATCTCGATGCCGGCGGCCGCCAGGCGCGCACAAATCTGGAAGCGCAGGTCGCTGGCGACGCGGCGCGGCGACACCGGACCGTCCAGTTCCACCCAGTACACCAGGGCGACCGCCAGCGCGCTGTCGGCAAAGTCCTCGAAGAAGACCTCCGGCGCGGGGTCGCGCAGAATGCGCTGATGCGAGATCGCCGTCGCGAGGAGCAGGCCCTCCACCTTGGCAAGATCGCTGCCGTACGCAACGCCCAACTGGATCTCGCGGCGCGAGCGCCGGTTGGAATGGCTCCAATTGACGACCAGGTTCTCGACGAAGTTGGCGTTGGGAATCAGGGCCTCCATGCCGTCGAAGCCGCGCACGGTGGTCGCACGCAGGTCCAACGCAACGACGTGCCCGGTGAAGACGGAGGGCGGAATCGGCATCAAAGCGGCATCCTGCGTGCGCTGACCAGCGATCCGTCGTGCCAGTAGCCGCTGATGCGGGACACGATGAAGAATGCCTCTGCCTCGGAGACATCCATCTGCACCATGGCGAGCGGAGCGGAGGCATCCCCGTCCCTTACGAAATCCACCTGGACCACCGGCCCGAAATTCCGCATCCAGTCGCGGATCCCGTTTTCGGTGGCGGTGCGGCCGAGGCCGGTAAGGAGAATGGTCTTGGTCGCCATGATCAATGCCCGATCGTCGCCGGATCGACGGTGTGCGACGGCTTGGGTGCCAGCGCAATCGCGAAGGCGGAGATGAACAGGATGATGGCGATGGCGATCATCAAGTCGTTGGTCGCCAGCAGCAGGCTCTGGCCGGTGACCATGCCGTCGAACAGTTCGCGCGCCGCCTGCCCGGCCAGCGCAGGGGCACCGGCCACCTGTGCCGCCAGCTGGCCGGTCGGGTCGACGATGCTGGAGAGCTCGTCGTGCGCGATGTAGCGCTTGTCCTGCCAGAAGGTCGTGACCAGGGAGGTGGCGAACGCGCCGGAGATAGTCCGCACGAAATTCATCAGGCCGGAGGCGGAAGCCGTCTCCGATGTCTCCACCGAGCCCATCGCCAACCCCGTCAGCGGCACGTAGTACATGGGCATGCCGACGCCCATGACGAAGATCGGCAGGCAGATCGAGAACAGGTCCATGTCGGTCGTAGCCACCGCGCGCCACAGCGTGTCGGCGCCGAGCCAGAAGCAGCCGATGAAGATCAGCCAGCGCGTGTCGTAACGGTTCGACAGGCTGCCGGCCACCGGGGAGAACACGACCTGCAGCACGCCGCCCCAGGCGACGACGATGCCCGCCCAGGTCGTCGTGTAGCCCATGTTGTACTGGAGCCAGAGCGGCGTCAGCACGTTTAGGCCGAAGAAGCAGCCGAAGGCCAGCGCCAGCACGAACATGCTGGCGGCGAAGCCGCGGTGGCGGAAGACGCGCAGGTCGACGATCGGGTGTTCCTCGGTGAGTTCCCAGATCAGGAAGGCGAGGAAGCCGACCACGGCGACGCCGCACAGGATGCGGATCTCGTCCGAGGCGAACCAGTCGAGATCCTTGCCTTCGTCGAGCATGATCTGCAGCGCGGCGACCCAGACCACCAGCAGCAGGAAGCCGACCTTGTCGACCGGATTCCTGACGATCGGATCCTCGTAGCGCTTGAGCAAGCCCCAGGCGATCGCCGCGAACGCCAGCGCCATCGGCACGTTGATGAAGTACACCCACGGCCAGCTGTAGTTGTCGCAGATCCAGCCGCCGAGCACCGGGCCGACCACGGGCGCCAGCAGCGAGGTCATGGCCCAGAGGCCCATGGCCGTCATCGCCTTTTCCTTCGGGAAGATCTTGAGCAGCAGCGTCTGCGACAGCGCCAGCAGCGGCCCGCCCGCGACGCCCTGCATGACGCGCATGGCGAGCAGCATGCCGAAGCTGGGCGACAGGCCGCACAGCAGCGAGAACACGCCGAAGGCGAGCACCGAGAGCGAGAACACCCTGACCGCGCCGAAGCGGGCGGACAGCCATCCGGTCAGCGGAACGGTGATGGCCTCGGCCACCGCATAGGCGGTGATGATCCAGGTGCCCTGGCTGGGGCCGGCGCCGAGCGCTCCGGCCATGTTGGGCTGGGTGACGTTGGCGATCGTCATGTTGAGCACGGCAATGAAGTTCGCCAGCGCCAGGACCATGGCGCCTACCCACAGCATGGGACCGTGGAGGGCGGGCGGGTTGTCACGGGCGGTCGCTGGGTTGGACATGGCGGTCTCCCGATCAGGACTTGCTGCGCAGGTCAACCTTCGCCGTCATCGAAAGCCCGACGCGCAGCGGATGCTTCGCAAGCTCGGCGGGGTCGAGGCGCACTCTCACCGGCAGGCGCTGCACCACCTTGATCCAGTTGCCGGTGGCGTTTTGCGCGGGAATCAGCGAGAAGGCAGCACCGGTGCCGCCGTTGAAGCCGTCGATGACGCCGTGGAACACCACGTCGCTGCCGTAGAGGTCGCAGGTGAGCTCGACGGCCTGGCCGGCCCGGACGTTCTCGAGCTGGACTTCCTTGAAGTTGGCGTTGACGTACATGTCCTGGGCGGGGACGACCGCCAGCAGCGGCATGGAGGGCTGCACGCGCTGGCCGAGCTGCACCTGGCGGCGGGCGACGATGCCGTCGACCGGGGAGCGGATGGTGGTGCGGCCGTAGTCGACCTTGGCCTTGTCGAGGCGCGCCTGCGCCTGCGCTTCCGTCGCGATGGCGGCATCGAGCGCCGCGCGCGCCGTCTTGGCGCCGTTCCTGACGTGGGTCAGCTCGTCGCCCGAGATCGAGCCGGAATCGGCCAGCGCTTCGCGCCGCTTCAGGTCGGTGCCGGCGCGATCGAGGTCGGCCTTGGCGGCGGCAACCTGCGCCAAGGCGCGGGCAAGGTCCGCCTCCGCCTGGCGCAGCGCCAGCTTCGCATCGACGTCGTCGATGGTCACCAGGACGTCGCCGCGCTTGACCGGCTGGCTGTCGACTACCTCCACGTCGGCGACGCGGCCATCGACCTCGGCCGTCACCTGCGCCACCTCGGCCGCGGTGTAGGCGTTGTCGGTGGAGACGTAGCGCGAACCGACCAGTTCCCAGTAGGCCGCGCCGCCGCCGGCCGCCGCGGCCAGGCCTCCGGCGAGCAGGATGAACAGATGCTTGCGGCGCCTCTGATTGCCCGTTCCGCTGTCGTCCGCCGGGCTGGATGCGAGTGCGATGCTCATGATCGTTCCTTTCAATTGGCTTCGGTGAGTTGTTGGGGCTGCGTCAGCTCATAGCCGCCGCCCAGGGCCCGGACCATGGCGATGTCGAGGGTCAGGGCGCGCGATTCCATGTCCGCCAGGGCGCGCTGTGCCGAGAGGAGGTTGTCTTCGGCATTGAGCACTTCGAGGTAGCTGGAAAGCTGACCGCGGTAGTGGTCCTGGGTAATGCGATGGGCATCGGCGGCCGCCGCGACGAACCTGCGGGTCGCTGCGAGTTCGCCTTCCAATGCCTTGCGGCTGGTCGCGGCATCGGCGACCTCGTGCAGCGCGTTGGTCAGGGTGCCGTTGTAGAGGGAGACGGCGGCGTCGTATTCGGCGTGGGCGCCGCGCAGGGTACCCTGCAGCGCCTCGGTGTTGAAGATAGGCAGCGAGACCGCCGGACCGACACTGCCGAACGACGAACCCGCGCGAGCGAGGTTGTTCACCCCGAGCGCCAGCGAGCCGATGTAGGCGATCAGGTTCACGCTCGGATAGAAGCCGGCCTTGCTCTGGTCGATGCGCCGGGCGGCCGCTTCCGTGCGCAGGCGAGCGGCCGCGATGTCGGGCCGGCGGCCGAGCAGGTCGAGCGCCAGATGCTGGGGCAGGCCGAAGCTGCCGGCCGCGGCGTAGGGTCGCTTGATGGCCAGCCCGCGGTCGGGTCCCGCCCCCATCAGGGCTGCAATTGCATTGCGCTGCAGGGTGAGACGCTCGTCGACCAGCAGCAGGTCGGCTTCGGCGGCCGCCTCGCGCGCTTCCACCTGACGCACGCTGCCCAGGGTCTCGAGCCCCGCATCGAGGCGGTGACGGAACAGTTCCACCGTCTTCTGGCGCACCGCGACCGCGCGCGCGGCCGTGTCGCGCACCGCGTACAGGTGCTGCAGCTCGGCATAGGCGGCAGCCATGGACGTCGTCAGCATCAGCCTGGCTTGCGCAGCTTCGGCGCGGATTGCCTCGCGGTCGGAGATCGCAGCGGCGAGCGCCGCGTGGTTCTTCCCCCAGAAATCGAGTTCCCAGGAGAAGTTGAGCGTCGCCACGCCGTAGCTGTGCCAGCCCTGCGGCGTCGCTTCCTGGGGTGTCAGGTACTTGTAGCTCTGCTTCTGCTGGGTGACCGAGGCGCTGCCGGTGACCTGCGGCAGCAGCGGCGCGCCCGCGGCCTGGGCCATGCCCTGCGCCTTGCGCACACGCGCTTCGGCAGCGGCCAGGTCAGGCGAGTCGCGCAACGCCTCGTCGATCAACTGATCGAGCTGCGGGTCGCCGTATGCTTTCCACCAGGCGTCTCGGGGCCAGGCCGCCGCCGGCGCGGCAAACGAGGACGCCGTACCAAGCTGTTCGACCGGCTTTGCTTCGAGGTTCTTGCCCAGTTCGGGAATCTGGGCGCAGCCAGCCAGCGCCAGCAGGCACGCCGACGCCAGCATCCGCAGCCTCAGCGGGCGGCTTTTCGGGGTGAGGTGAATCGGGGTCGCTTGCATTGTTGCTCCTCATAATGTACCGTACGGTACAGTTTATACGCCGGGAAAAATCGGATGTCAACCGATTCTGTACCGCGCGGTTCACAATATTTTTCGAGGAGTTCAGGATGAAAAAGACGGAGCGGAAGCGTCGCCAGATCGTCGATGCGGCCTACCGCCTCTTCCAGAGGAACGGTTTCGACAAGACGACCATGTCCCAGGTCACCGAGGCAGTCGGCGGCTCCAAGGCGACGCTCTACAACTACTTCCCCTCCAAGGAGGAGCTCTTCATCGAGTGCGTGACGAGCATTTGCGATCACTACCTCCTGGCGGCCTTCGCGGGCTTGCAGGACCCCAAGGCCAACCTCGGGGCAACGCTGCTCCATCTGGGCAGGACGACGCCGCGATTGACGTGCACGCCGGAGATGGTGGCGGCGAGGCGCATGTTGATCGCCGAGGCGGAGCGATCGGGCATCGGCCGCCTGTACTACGAGAAGACGATGAAATACATCGAGGAACTCGCGGCGTTTCTTGCCAACGCCATGGATGGCGGCCAACTGCGCAAGGCGGATCCCAAATTGGCTGCGCATCACCTGCGCGCCCTGGTCGAGGCCGAGATTCTCGATCGCTGCCTTCTCGACGCGGAGGCGATGCCTCCCTCCTCCGCCACCCTTTCGCGCAGCGCTCGGAACGCGATCACACTGTTCTTCAGGATCTACGCGCTTGACCCAAGCGTCCGCCTGGACGATACTGTACTTACCAGTTCAGAATAGATTCGAAGGAAGCAGGATGCGAAAGACCGATCAGAAACGACAGCACATCCTCGATACCGCCTACGAGATCTTCCGCCGCAACGGTTTCGAAAAGACCACCATGTCGGAGATCACTGCCGCTGCGGGTGGCTCCAAGGCGACCCTGTACAACTACTTTCCGTCGAAGGAGGAGTTGTTCCTAGCGTGCATGGTCGACATCACGGACCATCTGCTCGAAGGCATATTCGCCGGACTCGATGATCCGAAAGCCGACGTGCCGACGTCGCTGCTGAGCTTGGGCAAGACCGCCCTGCGCGCTCTCTGCACGCCCGAGCTGCTGGCCTCGAAGCGCCTGGTGATCGCGGAGGCCGCGCGTTCCGGCATCGGCAAGCTGTTCCACGAGAAAACCCAGCAATACATGCGGGAGCTCGCTGCCTTCCTGCGTCGCGCCATGGACGCGGGAGACCTGCGCAAGGGCGATCCGCTGCAGGCCGCCTATCAGTTCCGCGCCCTGCTCGAAGCCGACATTCTCGAACGCTGCCTGCTGGGTGCCGAGGAGGCGCCACCCTCTTCGGCGGCCATATCAAGGGCCGCAAAGAGCGCGGTCACGGCGTTTCTTCGCGCCTATGCGCCCGAGAGCGCACTCTGAAGCGGACATGCCGCGTGGGGCCTCCTGTCCCGTCGGGTAACCCGGCGAATCCGGAAACAAGGGGCCGCCCTACCCGCAAATACCCGACCTCACGTTTGCATCGGGCACGCCGCGATCGAGCAGCCACGCTCTCGCCGCCCCGACCATGGATTCCGAGCCGGTGACATAGACGTCCGCCGCGGCCAGATCGCCATGGTCTTGGCGGATCCTGTCGAGGAGCGCGCCGAGCAATCGCAGGCGTTGGCCACCGGCCGTCTCCAAGTTCGTCTTCGATGCGAGCGGCGTGTACCTGAAGTTGTCCAGCGACTCTGCCATGGCTCGCGGCCAGTTGGCGAAGTAGAGGTCCGGCTCGTGCCAGACGACCCAATACATATGCATCGATCCGACCTTGTCGAGCGTCAGGGCATGCTCCATCAGGCCTTTCATCTGCGCAAAGCTGTTGCCGAACACGATGAACACCAGCTTCTGGGCGGGATCGGTGCGCAAGGCAAAGTCGCCGAAGGGTCCTTCCACCGTGATGGAATCCCCAACCCGAAGCCGGTTCCAGACATATTCCGAGAAATGGTTGCCGACCAGCTTGGGCACATGGAACGGAAGGTTTCCGTCGTCGCAGGGGCAGCCGGCTATCGCCAATTCTGCGGTCAAGGACTCGCCGATGTGAAGCACGGCATTCTGCCCTGCGAGGAATCGCAACCGGGTGTTCGCCGGCGTCTTCAACTGCAGCAGCATCATGCCGTCTCCCAGGGGCGAGAGGGTCTTGGCCTGCGCGGTGATGCGCTGAACCGGAATGTCCGAGGCCGAAGTCGCCTCGCCGGCCTCGATCACCATGTCCGAGACCGCGGTGTTGCTGCACATCAAGGCATATCCGGACGCTCTCTCCTCTTCGCTCAACGCAAATTCGTGGGGGCGGGTTTGCATGATCTGGCCGCTGACCACACGCGCCTTGCATCGGCCGCAGCTTCCGTTGCTGCAGCCGTAATTCGGGGAAATCCCCGCTCGCAGCGCCGCTTCCAGGATCGTGTCGGTGCCGTCGAGGAAGAACTCGTGGTCGCTCGGCTCGAGCCGTATCTGCGAGGAGGTGATGCGCAGGAAGCTGTCCCGGATGGTGAGGTTCCGCAGCCCGACGGGATCCATCGTGGTCTGCATGGTTTCGTGAAGCCAGGCTCGCAGCGACAAGGCCGCCGCCTGAAGCTCTTCGCTGCCCGAGTCCCATTGCCTCAGGCGCTCGTCGAGCGCATCGACGACCTTGCGGTAGCGAGCGGCAGATGCCTTCGCATCCGAGAGGTCATTGCCGAGCGCAGCGAGTCGCGCGGCCAGAACCTCCCTGCTCGGCATTCGCTCCGTCGCCCGGGCGGAACGTATCTGGGCTCGCGTCGGCACCAGTTGCTCGATCCGGCTGTCGTCCTCGATCGATACATGGGGATAGGCCTGCAGCAGGCTCTCTTCCGCCACCTGGCCTTCGAATGCGTCGAGCAATCCCTCGCTGATCTTCTTCTGCAAGGCCACTCTCGTGACGCCGACAAGGCGGGCCGCCCTCGATAAGCTCAACATCCGCGTCATAGGAACCTCCGAAACAGGTTGGCATTACCGCTCGTCCATTGTTGCACAGGCTCGTCCTTCCGCCGCGAACGCGAGACGAGCAGGGTCAAAAATCGGAACGATGACGCGCTATGCGACGCAAACCTTGTCGCGGCCCGTGCCCTTGGCGCGATACAGCGCGTCGTCCGCTCGCGCCAATACGGCGTAGACGTCGTCATCGCCTTCCCGCACGCTGGCGATGCCCACCGATACGGTGACCGAAACGGACGCGCCCGGGGCCACCTCCACCGCGGTGCTTCGGACCGCCTGGCGCAGCCGCTCGCCGACCAGCGTGGCCTGGGTCGAATCGGTCTCGGGAAGCAGCACGGCGAATTCCTCGCCGCCCATGCGGCCGATGGTGTCCCAGTCGCGAATGACCTCCCGGCAGGTCGAGACGAAGGCCCGAAGCACGGCGTCGCCGGCCTGATGGCCATGCGAGTCGTTGACGCGCTTGAAATGGTCTAGATCGAGCATCCAGATCGACAGCGAATGCCCGTAGCGCCGGCAGCGCAGGAATTCGTCGTTTCCCCGCTCGAGGAAGTAGCTCCGGTTGGCCACCCGCGTGAGCGCGTCGGTACGGGCCTCCTGCTGCAGCGCCGCGATCGTGGCGAGCTGCTCGGTCGTGTCGAGCGCGATTCCCGCGATGTAGGTTGCGCCGCCGAACTCGAAGCGGCGCCTCGCCGTCAGATACGCGCGCACCCCATGCTGGCAGGTCTTGACGTGCACGATGGCCTCCGCGTATCCGTGCTCCAACGCCTCGGCGAGCCGGCGGGCCGCATGCGGCCGATCCTCCTCGGACACGGCGAGCAGCGAGTTGCGTCCATAGATCTCGTGATCGGATAACCCGATCAGCCGGTTGAGGTCGCTGTTCCAGCGCCGATAGTTTCCCTCCGAGTCGACGACCCAGAGGATGCCCGGCATGCTGTCGAAGATCGCGTCCGAGAAGGACTTTTCCTTGGCGAGCGCAACCTCGGCTCGCTTGCGCGCCGTAATGTCGGTGCAGAATCCCGCCACATAGGGCACGTCGTCGAGCAGCACGCGGCGAACCGTCGTCAGGTACAGCGACGCCCCGATTCTCAGCTCGACCTCGCCGGCTCCCGTCGCAAGCACCGCCAGCAGTTTCGCCTCGGCGAGCGCGCGATCGTCGGGGTGCACCACCGAAAGGACCGAAAAGCACCGCATCGCCTCGCCGCCGAGCTTCAGGGCCTGCTGCAGGCGGCCGTTCCACCGCACCAGCCGGCCGTACTGATCGACGAGGAAGAAAGCGTTCGGTGCGGCGTCGATGACCGCGTTCGAAATGCTCCTTTCCTTTTCCAGCGCCTTGGTCTTTTCGGCCAGGGCAGTCTGCAGCCGCTCGCGCTCGGTGACGTCGTGAAAGATGTGGCGGCAATACCAGAACCGGCCATCCGCGGTATGCGCGGTGGTTTCGCGGATTTCGAACATCCTGTCGCCGATCCCGAAACTGGCCGGCGCGCGCGTTTCGGCGCCGCAGCGAACCGGGCATGGCGGCGGTCCCTCGGACAGGCGGGGCAGCACTTCCCAATAGCGCTTGCCGACGATGTCGCTCATCGGGCGTCCCGCGGCCGCCGCATAGGCGGCATTGCATCTCAGGATGCGCTGCTCGCCGTCATGGACGAACACCGGCTCGGGCGCCTGGTCGAGGAGCGTCGTCCACTCGCACGAGGGGAGCGGCCCATTGCCGACTCGGTGGATGGAGCGAAGCACCTCCTTCGCGCGCCTGCGGTCCGCTCCAGAAGCCGCGCGATGCAAAGGATGAGGATGGAGGGGCTTCATGCCGGGGGCCTATGCGATTCTCGTACCGACCTCGCGCGAAGCCGCAAATTCCATGGGCTGGGCGCAACTGCGTTCCGGCGCTACGCCTTGCCCTTCCTCGCCAGGTCTTCAAGCAGCGCGCGCGCAAGCGCCTCGTCGGGCATGGATCCCACCTGCCTGCTATGACCTCCCCTGGGGGTGGCCACCGTCAGGATCTTTCCCGCGATCCAGTATGAGCCGCGGTATGACCTTCCATCCACGTCGCACGTCACCGGCAAGCGCGGGATCTTGGTGCCCGGGGATGGCTCGGTCGGCACGAAATTCATGTCGATACCCCGCCGCAAAAGAAGCTAACAGGACCCGGCCGCCACCCCGGCATCCCGCTCGGGCGACGGCATGAAAGTCATGACGCATGCCTCCTGGCGACGGCCGTTCCGGGCGCGCCAGGCGGCATGGCGGCTGTCCGACTCGACGACATGCCGCGACAGGGAGTCCTTCAACGCCGCGACGGTCTGCGGTGCGAGACTGCGATCGAGATAGACCAGGCGGACGCGATAGACCTCGTTGGTAAACGCGCGATGCTCGCGAACGTGTTCGGCCACCTCCGGGAAACCCGTTCGCCGCATCTGCCGCTCTTCCCGGGCAAAATGCTCTTGAACCGCGACGCTCAGCTGTTCGAGGAGGTAGCAGATCCGGATCATGCTATCGTCGCGAATCGCGGCCTCCAGCATCTCCAGCAGACCGAACAACTCCCCGAGTCCCTCTTCCCGTTGATCGTCGCCATGGAGGGCCCCGGCCACCGCCGGAGGAGCTTGTGTCTGCAGTCGATACATGTCCGTCTGTTTCCCTGTAGTGCGGAAATCGATGCTACCCAGAATCCGCCTGCAACTCGATACCAGCGTGCCGGTATTCGGGCTACCGGAATACCCGTATCCGCGGGATCGGGCGCTCACCTGAACCGAAGATTGCCGCGCGACAGCTGCCGGATGGACGCACATCCCATCAGTCTCATCCCGCGCTCCAGTTCCGCCTTCATCAATCCGAGCGCCCGCTCGACGCCCGGCTGGCCGGCCGCCGCGAGCGGGAACAGGTAGTAGCGCCCGACGCCGACGGCCCTGGCGCCGAGCGAGAGCGCCTTCAGCACGTGCGTCCCGCGTTGCACGCCACCGTCCATCATGACGTCGATGCGGTCTCCCACCGCATCGACGATCTCGGCCAGCTGATCGAATGCGGCGCGCGAGCCGTCCAGCTGCCGCCCGCCGTGATTGGAAAGAATCACGCCCGTGCAGCCGATCTCGGCCGCATGGCGGGCATCCTCGACGGACATCACCCCCTTGAGGCAGAACTGCCCGCCCCATTCGCGCACCATCTCGGCGACGTCGTCCCAGTCCATGGCGGGGTCGAGCATCTCGGTGAAGTAGCGGCCGATCGACAAGGCGGTACCGCGCAGGTCGATGTGCTCCTCGATCTGCGGCAGCGAGAAGCCCTCGTGCGTCACGTAGTTCAACGCCCACCCGGGCTTCAGCACGAATTGCAGCATGCCGGCGAGCGTGAGCCTGAACGGGATGGAGAACCCGGTCCGCAAGTCGCGCTCCCGGTTTCCGCCGGTCACGCTGTCGACCGTCAGCATCATGACGTCGACGCCGGTCTCCTTGGCCCGCTGCAGCATGGCGCGATTGAGGCCGCGGTCCCGATGAAAGTAGAACTGGTAGACCTGCGGCGTCGAATACGCCTTGCGCAGCTCGACCATGCTGACGGTGCCCAGCGACGAAACGCCGAACAGCGTGCCGAACTTCGACGCTGCGGCCCCGACCGCGCGTTCACCGTCGTGATGGAAGATGCGCTGAAGGGCCGTCGGCGAACAGTAGACCGGCATCGCCAGCCGCTGCCCCATCACCGTCACCGACAGATCCACCTCGCCGACGCCGCGCAGCACATTGGGCACCAGGTCGCATCGCTCGAAGCTCGCGGTGTTCCGCCGATAGGTGACCTCGTCGTCGGCGGCGCCGTCGATGTAGTTGAAGATCGGCCCCGGCAGCCTGCGCCTGGCCAATTCGCGGAAGTCGTGAAAGTCGTAGCAACGGTCCAGGCGCATGGCAATCCCCAATCTAGAGGGGGCTGCATCCGCCGGCAACGCCGGCTGCTGGTTCAAGCGGACCATGGCGACTGCGGTCCTTCCTGCGTAGCTTGATCCGATACACGCCAAGACGCAGAGCAATAGCCATCATGTCCAAGAGGAACGCAGCCCACTCGATCGCACTCCTCCTGGTCGCGCTCGCTCCGGGCGCGTCCAGCGCCGGCTGCTTCACCGTCTACGGCCCTTCCAATCAGACCCTCTATCAATCGCCGCGGACGCCGGTCCCGATGGACACGCTGTTCATCGACCAGGAGGTCAAGCGCATCTTTCCCGGCGGACACCTCGTCGTCGACGAGTCCTATCTGTGCCCCATCGTGACCCCGGGACCGAAGCGCCCGACCGTCGTCCTGTCGGCCACGTCCACTTCGCAGCCGACCGCAGCCAGGAGACCGAGGAAACCATGAGCAGACCCGTCGTCGTGATTACCGGCGCATCGGCCGGCGTGGGCCGCGCCGCGGCCAGGGAATTCGCCTCGCGCGGCTGGCGCGTCGCGCTGCTGGCGCGCAGCCCGGACGGGCTGGCGGGCGCGGTGCGCGACGTGGAGCAGGCCGGCGGCGAAGCGCTCGCCATACCGACCGACGTCGCGGTTCACGATCAGGTCGAAGCGGCGGCGGAGAAGGTCGAGCGGGAATGGGGCGCGATCGACGTCTGGGTCAACAACGCGATGGCCACGGTCTTCTGCAGCGCCTCGCGCGTCAAGCCCGAGGACTTCATCCGCTCGACGGAAGTCACCTATCTGGGTTCCGTGTGGGGCACGCTGGCCGCGCTGAAGCGCATGCAGCGGCGAGAATCGGGAACCATCGTGCAGGTCGGTTCCGCCCTCGCCTACCGCTCGATTCCGCTGCAGTCGGCGTACTGCGGCGCGAAGAGCGCCATCCGCGGCTTCATCGACTCCGTCCGCTCGGAACTGATCCACGACCACAGCAACGTGCATCTCACCATGGTCCACCTCTCGGCCTTCAACACGCCGCAGTTCGATTGGGCGCGCAACTGCATGGGCAAGCGCCCCCAGCCGCTGGGCAAGATCTTCCAGCCGGAAATCGCGGCGGAAGGCATCTACTGGGCCGCCACGCATCGCCGCCGCGAG
The DNA here is from genome assembly GCA_036391735.1 of Rhodocyclaceae bacterium. Lineage (GTDB taxonomy): Bacteria > Pseudomonadota > Gammaproteobacteria > Burkholderiales > Rhodocyclaceae > Nitricoxidireducens. Next base: position 39,203 of record DASVZI010000205.1, on the reverse strand, counting down.
CTTTGGGTGGGCTTCCCCGCGGTGGAGGCGATCGTCGGCACGCGCGTCCTTCCCGGCCTGCTCGACCATGAACTCGCGCATCGCGCCTATGGCGGCCAGATGACCGACCAGGACGACCCGCCGGACCGCCCGGACAATCTCTACCATCCGGTTCCCGGCGACCATGGGGCGCATGGACGCTTCGACCGCCGCGCCACCTCCTCGGCCTGGGAAATGCTCGTCGCGACGCATCGCTGGAAGATCATCGGCGCCGCCGCAGCCGCGGCACTGGGCTTCCTGCTGGCGGCGAACAGGTAGGGCAGGCGCATGGCCCAAGGCAACGACGAGGAAGCCCGGCACCAGGCCGGCACGCAGCGCGTCGTCCAGCATGGCCGCGCCTCGACCACCTCGAGCATCGCCGGCGCGGTCGTCGTCAAGAGCGACGAGCTCTTCTTTCTTTGCGAGGCGAACGGCGACGTTCCCTTCGAAGGATCGAACGGACTCGGGCTCTACTACCATGACTGCCGCTACCTCAACGGCTACGAGCTGCGGCTCGACGGCGTGCCGGCCGACCGGCTCGCATCGCTCGCCGGCGCGGGCTCGTCGGCGACGTTCGAGCTGACCAACCGCGACGTCAAGACGGCCGGCAGCGACCTGCTGGAGAAGGAAAGCGTCGGCGTCAAGTGGGAACGCACGCTCGATGCCGGGGAATGCGCGCTGCACGACAGCATCGCCTTCAGCAACTTCGGCACGACCGCAGTGAGCTTGCCGGTGACGGTCCGGCTGAGGGCCGCCTTCGAGCCGCTCTTCGCCGTGCGCGGCGCGCAACCGAAGCGGCGCGGCACGCTGCGGCCGCCGCGTTGGGACGGCGCCACGCTATGCTTCGAGTACGACGGCGCCGACAAGCTGCGCCGCCGGCTCTCGGCCGTGTTCGACCCCTCGCCGGCAAGCACCAGGGACGACACCGCGGCCTTCGACCTGCACATCGAGCCGCGCGCGACCGCCACCGTCCGCGTCTCCCTGCACATCGCCGAGTCTCCGGCCGACGAAGCGCCGGGTACGCCGCCCAAGGACGCGGCCAGGGACGAGCACGTGCTCCATGCGCGCCAGGCGCACGGCAAGTCTGCCGACGACTGGCTGGCGAATGCGACCCGCCTGCGCTGCGACGATCCCCGGATCGACCGGGTGGTAGAACGATCGCTGCGCGACCTGCATCTGCTCGGCACGTCGCTGCGCGGCTACCGCTACTTCGCCGCCGGCGTTCCCTGGTACGTGGCGTTGTTCGGCCGCGACTCGCTCATCGCGGCGCTCGAGGCGCTGGCCTTCCTGCCGGATCGCGCCGAGGACACGCTGCACCTGCTGGCCTCGTTCCAGGGCACGCGCGACGACACTTGGCGCGACGAGGAGCCGGGCAAGATCATGCACGAGCTGCGCGTCGGCGAAATGGCGCGCCTCGGCGAGATTCCGCAGACGCCCTACTACGGCACGGTCGACGCGACGCCGCTGTTCCTCATCCTGCTCGCCAGGCATGCGGAATGGACCGGGCGCCTCGGCCTTTTCAGGAAGCTGGAGCGCCACGTCCAAGGCGCGCTGGCGTGGATCGACCGCGCCACCGCGGACAGCGGCATCGGCTACCTCGCCTATGCGACGAAGTCGGGCGGCGGACTCGCGAACCAGGGGTGGAAGGACTCGGGCGATTCGGTGATGAACCGCGACGGCTCGCTCGCGACGCCGCCCATCGCGCTGGTCGAGGTGCAAGGCTACGTCTTCATGGCGAAACAGGCGATCGCCGCGCTCTACCGGCGCGACGGCGACGCAGCGACCGCCGACCGGCTGGCGCGGGAAGCCGAGGAACTGCGCCAGCGCTTCGAGCGCGACTTCTGGCTCGACGAGATCGGCACCTACGCGCTGGCGCTGCAAGAGGACAAGCGCCCCGCGGCCGTGGTTTCCTCCAACCCGGCGCAGGCCTTGTGGACCGGCATCGCGGCGGCCGACCGCGCCTCGATGACCGCCGATCGCCTGCTGCGCCCCGACATGTTCAGCGGCTGGGGCATCCGCACGCTGTCGACGCAGGAACGCCGCTACAACCCGATCGGCTACCACGACGGCACCGTTTGGCCGCACGACAATGCGATCGCGGCGGCCGGCTTTCGGCGCTACGGCTGCATCGATCACCTTGGCAAGGTCGTCGACGGCATCGTCGACGCGGCCGGGCATTTCGCGCATGAGCGCCTTCCGGAGGTGTTCGCCGGATTCCCCCGCGAGGAGTTCCCGGTTCCCGTCCATTACCCGGTGGCCTGCCATCCTCAGGCCTGGGCCGCCGGCGCGGTTCCCTTCATGATGGAATCGGCGCTGGGACTGCGGCCCCACGCTTTCGCACATGCCTTGCGCATCGTGCGCCCGACGCTGCCGGGGACCGTCCGGCAGCTGACGCTCGCGCGGCTGCGCGTCGGCGACGCCGTCGTCGACGTCACCTTCAGGCGCGGGAAGGACGGCACGGTGAGCGTCGACGATCTCAAGACGACGGGCCACGTCGACGTCACCGTCGAATGACCGGACCGATGCAGCCGCCCCCGCTTCGCCCAGGCCGCTTCCGCTGCGGGCATGCCGCCATGGCCGCAGCGGCAACGTTGCTGGCGGCCTGCTCGGGCGGCGTCTGGGACGCCCGCGGTCCGGTGGCGGCCGCCGATCGTCAGATCACGCTCGACGCGCTGGCGATCATGCTGGTCATCGTCGTGCCGACGCTGGCTGCGGCGCTGGCGTTCGCGTGGTGGTACCGCGCCGCCAACCCGCGTGCACGCCGCCTGCCCGACTGGGTCTATTCGGGACGCATCGAGCTTCTCGTCTGGTCGATTCCGCTGCTGACCATCATGTTCCTCGGCGGCGTCATCTGGATCGGCTCGCACCGCCTCGACCCGCGCCAGCCGATCCCCTCGGCGGCGGCGCCGCTCGAGGTGCAGGTCGTCTCGCTCGACTGGAAATGGCTGTTCATCTATCCGGCCCAGGGGATCGCGGCCGTGAACCAGCTCGTGGTTCCCGCCGGGGTGCCGCTGCACTTCTCGCTGACCTCCGCCTCGGTGATGAACATGTTCTTCGTGCCGCAGCTGGGCAGCATGATCGCAACCATGAACGGCATGGTCACGCAGCTCTACCTGCAGGCCGACGGCCCCGGCGACTACTTCGGCGAATCCACCCAGTTCAGCGGCGACGGCTTCTCCGACATGAACTTCACGCTCCATGCGGTGCCGGCGGAGGGCTTCGACCGATGGGTCGCGCAGGCGCGCGCGGACGGCCCGCTGCTCGACCGCGCGGCCTACGAACTGCTGGCGCGGCAGAGCGCCCATGTCCGGCCGTATACCTACCGCGGCATCGACTCCACGTTGTTCCAGGCCGTGGCGACGCAGCAGCTGCCGCCCGCCCCCGGTCCGCAGCAGGGGCGCGGCGGTCCCGGCGTCCAGCCGCGCGCGGGAGAATGAGATGTTCGGCAAGCTGACCTGGAACGCCATTCCCTGGGACCAGCCGATTCCCCTGGCCGCGGGCATGGCGGTGATGCTGGTCCTGCTCGGCGTCGTCGCCTGGGTGGTCGCCAAGGGCCACCTTCCCTACCTCTGGCGCGAATGGATCACCAGCGTCGACCACAAGCGCATCGGCGTCATGTACGTGCTGCTGGGCCTGGTGATGCTGCTGCGCGGCTTCATCGACGCGCTGATGATGCGTTCCCAGCAGGCGCTCGCCTTCCAGGCGCCCGGCTACCTGCCGCCCGAGCACTACGACCAGGTCTTCACGGCGCACGGCACCATCATGATCTTCTTCGCCGCGATGCCGATCATCATCGGCCTCATGAACTTCGTCGTGCCGCTGCAGCTCGGCGTACGCGACGTCGCCTTCCCGACGCTCAACTCGACGAGCTTCTGGCTCACCGCCACCGGGGCGCTGCTGGTGAACATCTCGCTGGTGGTCGGCGAGTTCGCGCGCACCGGCTGGATCCCCTATCCGCCGCTGTCCGAGCTCGCCTACTCGCCGGGCGTCGGCGTCGACTACTACCTGTGGTCGCTGCTGATTTCCGGCGTCGGCACGCTGATGACGGGCATCAACTTCGCGACCACCATCCTCAAGATCCGCGCGCCCGGCATGCGCTACACGCGGATGCCGATGTTCACCTGGACGGTCCTTGCGTCGGTCCTGCTGATCGTCGCCGCCTTCCCGGTGCTCACCGCCACGCTGGCGATGCTGGCGCTCGACCGCTACCTGGGCTTCCACTTCTTCACCAACGCCGCCGGCGGCAACATGATGATGTTCGTGAACCTCATCTGGGCATGGGGCCATCCCGAGGTCTACATCCTCGTGCTGCCGGCCTTCGGCGTCTTCTCGGAGATCTTCTCGACCTTCTCGGGCAAGCCGCTGTTCGGCTACCGCTCGATGGTCATCGCCACCATGTCGATCTGCCTGATCTCCTTCACCGTCTGGCTGCACCATTTCTTCACCATGGGCGCCGGCGGCGACGTGAACGCCGTCTTCGGCATCGCGACCAGCCTGATCGCGGTGGCCACCGGGGTCAAGGTCTACAACTGGATTTTCACCATGTACGGCGGCACCATCCGCTTCGCCACGCCGATGCTGTGGGCGCTCGGCTTCGTCGTGACCTTCGTCATCGGCGGCGTGACCGGCGTGCTGGTGGCCGTGCCGCCGGCCGACTTCCAGCTGCACAACAGCCTGTTCCTGGTCGCGCACTTCCACAACGTCATCATCGGCGCCGTCCTTTTCGCCGGCTTTGCCGGCATCACCTTCTGGTTCCCCAAGGCCTTCGGCTTCCGGCTGCACGAGGGCTGGGGCAAGGCGGTGTTCTGGGTCGGGCTGGCCGGCTTCTATGCGGTTTTCATGCCACTCTACGTCGCGGGCCTGCTCGGCATGCCGCGGCGGCTGCAGCACTACGACCTCGCGCTGTGGCGACCGTGGGTCCTCGCCGCCGGCGTCGGCATCGTCGTCATGCTTGCCGGCGCCGTCTGCCAGGTGATCCAGCTGGTGGTCAGCATCCGGCAGCGCCGGGAGCTGCGCGACGAGATCGGCGACCCCTGGGACGGCCGCTCGCTCGAATGGGCGACGTCCTCGCCGCCCCCGGCCTTCAACTTCGCGGTGCTGCCGCAGGTGCGCGGCGCCGATCCCTATTGGCAGATCAAGCGGCGCGCCATCGAGACGCAGCAGCTCTCCGGCGAGCCGGACTACCAGGCGATCGCCCTGCCCCGCAACAGCCCCACCGGGTTCATCACGGCCTTCTTCGCGACCCTCGCCGGCTTTGCGCTGATCTGGCACATCTGGTGGCTGATGGCCGCGGGGCTGGTCGCCGCCTACGCGGTGTTCGTCTGGTTCGCCTGGCGCGATGTCGACGAGAAGGTCGTTCCGGCCGACGAGGTCGCCCGCATCGATCGCGACGCCCGCCGCGCCCGGGCCCGCTGGCTCGAAAGGAATGCGGCGGGAGGGAAGGCCTGATGGCCGCGCCCGCCGCCGACGCCGCCTTCGCCGGCGACCCCTACCACGTCGGCCTCGAAGGCCAATCGGGCATTGCGACCGGCCATGGCGAAGGCGGCCCGGCATCCGAGCGCGTCATCGTCGGCTACGGCTTCTGGCTCTTCCTGCTCAGCGACATCGTCATGTTCTCGTGCTTCTTCGCGGCCTACGCCGTGCTGCAGGCGGCGACGGCCGGCGGGCCGACGGGACGCGAACTCTTCAATCCCGGCCGCGTCGCCGCGGAGACGGCCTGCCTGCTGCTCTCCAGCTTTACCTGCGGCATGTCGGCGGTGGCGACGCAGTTTCGCAGCCGGCGGTGGACCCAGGCGTCGCTATTCGTCACGGGACTCCTCGGCCTCGCCTTCCTGCTGCTCGAGGCCAGCGATTTCCGCGACATGGCCGCGCGCGGCGCGGGGCCCGACCGCAGCGCCTTCCTCTCGGCCTTCTTCGCGCTGGTCGGATGCCACGGACTGCACGTCAGCGCCGGGCTGCTGTGGCTCGGCACCATGATGGCCCAGGTCTTCGTCAAGGGCTTTCGCACCGACATCCTGCATCGGCTGATCTGCTTCAACCTGTTCTGGCACACCCTCGACATCATCTGGGTCGCGATATTCACCGTGGTCTTCCTGCTGGGGCTCGGCGCATGAACGCGGCCGGAGACAGCGACAACCGGCAGGGCCGCCAGGCCGGGCACGACGAAAACGACCGGGCGCCGGGGATCGTCGAGGAGGCGCGCACGCCGGGCGCGGCCGCGAGAAGCTACGCCATCGGCCTCGCGCTTTCCATCGCGCTGACCGTCGCCTCGTTCTACGTGCTCGGCACGCGGCTGGTCTGGGCGCCCGCGATTCCCGTCGCGCTGCTGGTGCTGGCGGTCGCCCAGATCGGCGTGCACCTCGTCTTCTTCCTGCATATCACCACCGCACCGGACAACACCAACAACGTGCTGGCGCTCGCCTTCGGGGTGCTTATCGTCGGATTGATCCTCGCGGGCTCGCTCTGGATCATGGCCCATCTCGACCGCAACATGATGCCGATGCGGTAGCGGACCGGAATTCACGCATGGGATCGGGGTCGAAGGCGAGGAAGGAGACCTCGATGATCTACTGCAAGCGCGTCTACGACCCCGCCGATGCCTCCGACGGCGCACGCTTCCTCGTGGACCGGCTGTGGCCGCGCGGCGTGAGGAAGGAACAGCTCCCGCTCGACGACTGGCTGAAGGAGTTGGCGCCGAGCGACGACCTGCGCCACTGGTTCGGCCACGATCCGGGCAAGTGGGACGAGTTCCGCCGCCGCTACCATGCCGAGCTCGAAACCCACGAGGAGGCCCTTCACCGATTGCGGGCGGCGGCACGTCACGGCAACGTCACGCTGCTGTTCGGCGCGCACGACGTCGACCACAACAACGCCGTCGCCCTGCGCGAATACCTGCAGCGGTCCCGTTCCGGACGCGGGCGAGCGGCAAGCCGGCTGCGCGCACGCCCGACCCACTGATCGCGGCGCGCCCGCGTACCCGCTTCTCGGTATTGCGCGGGCAAGGCGATTCGCTAGCATCGGGAGCCGAAAAGGACGCGCATCCGAAGCTCTCGTGAAACCGGGCGAAACAGGCCGAGCCGCCGCAATCCTCCTGGCCTTGTGCGCGGCCTGCGCGCCCCTGCCCCGGAATCTTCCGCCGCCGCCGACGCTCGCCGCACCGCATGCCGAGGCGAGCCTGCACGCGCAGGACGGCGCCTCGCCCTGGCCGGCCCGGCCCTGGTGGCACGCCTTCGCCGACGCGGCGCTCGACGGGCTGGAAGCGCGGGCGCTGGCGGGCAACCCCTCGCTGCTCTCGGCGGCGCAGCGGCTGGAAGAGGCCAGCCGGCTCGCGCGGCTGGCCGAGATCGATGCCGGCGTGCACTACGGCGGCGACCTCAGCGCCCAGCGAGGTCGCCTGAGCGCCAACGGCATCTATCCGCCGCCGCTCGGCGGCATGGCCTATACGCAATACGACGCATCCTTCTCGGCGAGTTACAGCATCGACTGGTGGGGCCGCAACCGCGCGCTCGTCGCGGCCGCCGCTGACGACCGGGCCGCAGCCATGGCGGAAGCCGCGGCGGCGCGGCTGGCGATCTCCTCGCTGGTCGCCGACGCCTACTTCGCCCTGGCCGAAGCCGAGGCGCGCCGCGAGTTGATCGGCGAATCGATCGAGATGCGGCGGCAGGCCGTCGAACTGCTGAAGATTCGACTGCGCCACGGCCTCGACCACGGCGATCGCGTGCGCCAGGCCGAGCAGGTGCTGGCGCGAGACCGAGGCGAGTTGAGCCGCAGCGAATACGAGCGCAGCCGTTGGCGCTTTCGCCTGGCCGCGCTGCTCGGGGAAGGCCCGGATGCGAGCGCCTCGCTGCCGCCGGCGAAGCTCGCCGCGCCCCTGGCGCTGCCGCCCAGCCTGCCGCTCGACTGGCTCGCGCAGCGGCCGGACGTCGCGGCGCTGAAGCGGCGCATCGAGGCGGAACGGCTGCGCACCGAGGCCGTCAAGGCGGAGTTCTACCCCAACGTCAATCTCGCGCTGCTCGCCGGCTTCCAGAGCCTCGCCGCCGCGACCTGGCTGCGGCACGCGAGCCTGAACGGCACCGCCGGCCCGGCCGTCCATCTGCCGCTGTTCGACACATCGACGCTGCAAGCGCGCCTCGGTCTTCAGCAAGCGACCTACGGCGAAGCGATCGCCGCCTACAACCGGACGGTTGTCGACGCCGCGCGCGAGGCGGCCGACGGCTACGCGCTCGTCGCCAATCTCGCCCAACGCAGTGCCGCACAGGCGGATGCCACAGCCGCCGCGCGGCGGACGGCGGACCTTGCGCGGCTGCGGCACCGGCGCGGCCTCGCCGGCCGCCTGGACCTGCTGACCGCCGAACTCGCACTGCTTGCGGAGCGCGACGCCGACCTGCAGCTGCAGGCCGCCCGCGTGCGCGCCACCGTAGGCTTGGCCCAGGCGCTGGGCGGCGGCGGTCCCTCGGACGACTAGTGCAATGGCCTCGGAACATCCGCGCAGCAGGCAGCGACGCTATGCCCTGGGCGCGATCGCCGCCGTGATCGTCGTCGCAGCCGCCGGCTATGGCGCTTGGTGGGCCTTGAGCGGGCGCTATCACGAGACCACCGACGACGCCTACGTGTCCGGCAATCTCGTGCGCATTACGCCGCGCGTACCCGGAACCGTCGTCGCGGTGCTGGCCGACGACACCGATTACGTCGAGCCGGGGCAGGTCCTCGTCCGGCTCGACGACACCGACGCCCGGGTCGCCCTGGCGCGAGCCGAGGCCGACCTCGGCGAGACCGTGCGCCGCCTGCGCCAGGCCTTCGAAGCGGTGGCCGAAAGCAAGGCCCGCCTGTCGCTGCGCGAGGACAGCCTGCGCGAGACGCGCGAGGACTTGCGCCGCCGCAGCGGCGAGGTCGCCGAGCAGGAAGCCGTGTCGCGCGAGGAAGTCGGCCATGCCCGCGTCACCATGCATCGCGCGGACGCCGACGTGCGGCTCGCCCGGGCGCAATTGGCCAGTGCGGAGGCGGCGGTGCGCGGCACGACCATCGACACGCACCCCGCCACGCTGGCCGCGGTCGCCCGCCTGCGCGAGGCCTTCCTCGCCCTGGCCCGCTGCCGCATCGAGGCGCCCGTCGGCGGCTACGTCGCGCGGCGCAGCGTGCAGGTGGGACAGCAGTTCGCCGCCGGCACGCCGCTGATGACCGTTGTGCCCCTCGATCAATTGTGGGTCGAGGCGAACTTCAAGGAGGACCAGCTCGAGGGCCTGCGCGTCGGCCAGCCGGTCGAGCTGCGTTCCGACCTCTACGGGCGCGACGCCGTGTTCCACGGCCGCATCCTCGGCATCGGGCCGGGCACGGGCAGCGTCTTCTCCCTCCTGCCGCCGCAGAACGCCAGCGGCAACTGGATCAAGATCGTGCAGCGGCTGCCGGTGCGCGTCTCGCTCGATCCCGCCGAACTCAGGCAGCATCCGCTGCGCATCGGCCTTTCGCTGCGCGCCGACGCGGACATCCACGACCAGGGCGGCGCGCCGCTGGGCAGGCAGGCGGCCGTCGGCCGCTACGAAGCGCCGGTGCCCAATGCGGACAAGGAGGTCGACAGCCTCGCCAGGAGGATCATCGACGCCAACCGGGGCAGCCGGTGACCGACGAAAAGCGCGAGCCGCTCCACGGCACGGCGCTGGTCATGCTGACGCTCGCCATGGGCCTGGGGACCTTCATGCAGGTGCTCGACACGTCCATCGCCAACGTGTCGCTCCCCGCGATCTCGGGGGACCTCGCGGTGAGCCCGAACCAGGGCACCTGGGTCATCACCTCGTTCGCGGTGAGCAATGCCATCGCGCTGCCGCTCACCGGCTGGCTTTCGCGGCGCATCGGCGAGGTCCGGCTGTTCACCTTGTCGACGCTGCTGTTCACCCTCGCCTCGTGGCTCTGCGGCCTCGCGCCTTCGCTGCCGCTGCTGATCGCCTGCCGGGTGTTCCAGGGCGCCGTGGCCGGACCGATGATTCCGCTGTCGCAAAGCCTGCTGCTGTCCAACTACCCGAAGGAAAAGAAGTCGCTGGCGCTCGCGCTCTGGTCGATGACCGTCGTCGTCGCCCCTATCATGGGGCCGATCCTCGGCGGATGGATCACCGACAACCTCAACTGGCCCTGGATCTTCTACATCAACCTGCCGGTCGGCCTGCTCTCCGCCTTCCTCACCTGGCAACTGCTGAGCACGCGCGAAACGCCGACGGCGCAAGCGCCGATCGACGCCGTCGGCCTGGCGCTGCTCGTCATCGGCATCGGCGCGCTGCAGGTGATGCTCGACAAGGGCAACGACCTCGACTGGTTCGCGTCGGATCAGGTCGTTCTCCTGGCGGTGGTCGCGGGCGTCGCGCTGACGCTGATGGTGGCATGGGAACTGACCGAGGCGCATCCCGTCGTCGACCTGCATCTCTACGGCCGGCGCAACTTCCTGGTCGGCTCGGTCATCCTGAGCATCGGCTACCTGGTGTTCTTCGGCAACGTCGTCATCCTGCCGCTGTGGCTGCAGACCCAGATGGGCTACACGGCCACCTGGGCCGGCATGGCGGCCGCCCCCATCGGGATACTGCCGGTCTTCCTCTCGCCGCTGATGGGCAAGTACATGCACAAGCTCGACCTGCGCGTCTGGGCTTCGTTCGCCTTCGCCGTGTTCGCCGCCGTCTCCTTCTGGAACAGCCGCTTCAACACCGACATCACCTTCTGGAATCTGGTCGTGCCGCGGCTGATCCAGGGGCTGGGCGTGGTCACCTTCTTCGTTCCGCTCACCTCGCTGACGCTGTCCGATCTGCCGCCCTCGATGCTGGCGAGCGCCACGGGGCTGTCCAACTTCACGCGCATCCTCGCCGGCAGTTTCGGCACCTCCCTGTCCATCACCCTGTGGGACCGCCGCAGCACCTTCCATTACGGCATGCTGGTCGAATCCGTCACCGCCGGCTCGCCTGCCGCGGGCGGCTTCTTCGATGCCGCAGGCAACCTCGGGCTGGACAATTCCACGGGGACCGCGCTGGCCGATCGGCTGGTCGAGCAGCAGGCCGTCATGCAGGCGACCAACGACATGTTCTGGCTATCGGGCTGCCTGTTCGCCGCCCTGATGGTGCTGGTCTGGTTCTCGCGGCCGCCGAAGCACGAGGCGGCGCCCGGCCAGGGAGGTGCGCATTGATGCCGGTCCCGTCACGCCGGATTCCAGATGATTTCCCAGAGATGCCCGTCGGGATCCGCGAAGTAGCCGGAATAGATGCCCCAAGGGCGATGACGCGGCGCATCCGTCAATCTCGCGCCGGCCGCGACGGCCCGATCGAGAAGCCGGTCGACCGCCTCCTCGCTCTCAACGAGATGCCCGAGGCTGAACTCGACCGGGTTCGGCGGCCCATCGGGAACGCCTGAGTCCTTCGCCAGCTCGGCGCGCGGATAAAGCGCCAGCATCGAGCCGCCGGCCAGTTCGAAGAAGCAGACGGCGCCCGCCGCTTCGGTCGCGCTTCCCCGGAATTGCGTCCCGACGATCCCCCGGGTCGGCAGCCCGAGCCCGTCGCGATAGAACGCCATCGACCGTGCCAGATCGGCGACGGCGAGCGTGATGACATTGATCTGCGGCTTCATGACCTATGCTCGTCCCTTTGTCCTCCGTTCGATGGGAGGACCTTTCGCACGGCCGCTTGGTTCCATCTGCGCGGCACCGCTTCCCTGCATCGAAGTGTAGGAATTCTCCGGCAGACCGGCTGGGCTGTTTTCCGATTCCGCGCGGGTAACCGGCTCAGTAAAATGGCGTATGCATCGTGCTCGCGATGCATCGTTTCCTTTGCCCGGGCAGCCCGCGCCCATGGCGAATAGAGAATCAACGCAGTGCGGGATGTCGACTCTTGTGATGGATGAATCTGCGGTCTTCCTGGTCGAGGAGGATCCGGCCGAAAGGAACGCAATCGGTTCCGTGCTCCACGGGCATGGGCTGCGCGTCGAGAGCTTCGTTGCGGCGGATGGTTTTCTCGCCGCCTGCGACGGCGAGCGCCGGGGCTGCGCCGTCATCGGCCTGCATCGGCCGATCATGGAAGGCCTGCAGGTTCAGCAGGACATGTCGCAGCGAGGAATCCTGCTGCCCGTCATCTTCCTCGCCGAGAAGCCCGAGCCGGCAGCGGTCGTCCGGGCCATCAAGGGCGGAGCCGTCGATTTCCTCTCCTGGCCCGCCTCCGCCGACGCTATCCTGACGAGCGTCCGGTCGGCCATCGATGCCGACGCGCGCAAGCGGCAGGAGATCAAGTCGCGCAAGGAGGCCATATCGCGCCTGATGCAGCTCACCACGCGCGAGCGCCACGTGATGCACCTCGCCATCCAGGGCAAGTCCAACAAGGAAATCGCCCGGCGGCTGGGGATCAGCCACCGGACGATCGAGATCCACAAGGCGCACATCATGGCGAAGACCGGCGCCTCCCATCTCGTGGAACTCCTCGAGATCGCCCGGGCCGCCCAGCCCGCCCAGGCGGGCGCCGACAACCGGGCCGCGCCCCCCGCGGACGGCGCCCCCGACGACGATCCCGCCCTGTGCCTGCATTGGAGTCCCGCCTGCGCATGCGGCGAAGACTCGCTGGACGCGCAGCATCGACGATTGTTCGACCTTGCCAACGTCCTGCTTCGAGCGGCCCTCGACATCACGGCGGGAAAACCCGAATTCGACGCGGCCTTCGAAGCGCTGCTATCCCAGGTCCTGGATCACTTCGGGCATGAAGAGCAGCTTCTCAGGAGTCGCGGCTACGAGGACCTGGAGCGGCATTCCGCGCAGCACCGCCGGTTGATCGCCATCGCCATGCGGCTGCGCGCCCATGCGGACGAGGGGAAGATTCCGCTTGGAGCGCTGGTCGACTTCCTGCTCTCGGAACTCGTCGCCGGGCACATGCTCGAGGAGGACAGGAAGTTCCACGCCCTGTTTTCGGACGATCGGTAGGACCGGCCGATCGCTTCGATGACGCCGAACCCGCTATCCCTCCACCCGGTTGCGCCCGCCCTGCTTGGCACGATAGAGCGCCGCATCCGCTTCGGCCAGCAGCGCCTCGATGTCGGCCGCCTGCCCGGCGCCGCCCTGCGCGGCAGCAATGCCGAGGCTTACCGTATACGCGGGAAGCCCCGCCGCAGACCTCGTCTCGATCTCGCGCCGGATGCGCTCGGCCACCTGCCGCGCCTGCGCGAGCCCGGTATCCGGCAGCAGGATGACGAACTCCTCGCCGCCGAAGCGGGCGAGGATATCGGGCAGCCGCAGCATGCCCGACGCGCGGGAGGCATAGTCCTTGATGACCAGGTCGCCGACATGATGGCCGTGGGTGTCGTTCACCTTCTTGAAGAAGTCGATGTCCGAGGTGATCGCCGCAAGCGGGCGGCCGGAGCGGAGGCTGCGCGCCCATTCGATCTCCGCCCGGTTGAAGAAGGCGCGGCGATTGAAGACGCCCGTCATGGGATCGCGGGTCGCCATGAACTCCAGTTCGACCCGCAGGCGCTCGTTGGCGAGGAGGATGAAGCCGATCGACAGGCCGAGCACGCCGAGCGAGAACATGGCGAGATAGACCTGCTGGACGGGATTGCGGTCGAACAGGTCGTCGAGTTCGTCCACCGCCGTGGAGAGGGTGGCGATGCGCCACACCGCCACCGCGACGCCGAGGACGAAGACCACCGTCAGGAAGCGCCGGCCGAAGCCCTCCGGCTCGGCGCGCCACGCCAGCCAGGCGCCGACGGCGAAGAAGGCGACCTGCGCCAGCGCCATGATGAAGATGCGCCCCTGGTAGCTGTGCGAGCCGTAGGTCAACCAGACGATCACGATCAGCGCGGCCGCGATGCCGTCGAGCGTGGGGCGCCACGCCGTCGCCCGTCCGCCGTAGCGCCGCAGGCCGATCACCAGCAGGAACTGCCCGAGCAGCAGCATGGCGCTCGCGGCCACGATGGAGAAGGCGTCGGCGACGATGCCGCGCAGCGATGCCAGCCCCGCGGCGCAGGCGATCAGCACGACGGCAACCGCCCAGTCTCGCAGGCCGCCTATGTCCTTCGGGAAGCTTCTTGCCTGCACCCAGAGCACCAGCGCGCACAGCACGCCGAGCAAATTCGCGACAAGCAGGATCGTACGGGGATCGACCAACGCCATGTTTCCTTGCCTCTCCGGCCCAAAGACGGTCTAAACTAGCCGCGCTGGATTATGGCGCGGTTCACTTCCAAACAGGCAGGAGACATCTTGTCCGACAAGAATAACGGCATGCGTCACTCGCCCAAGTCCGTCTACACCCTGATCGGCACCGGCATGCGCATCGACGGCAACATCGCTTGCACCGGGGTGCTGCGCGTGCAGGGAGACATCCTCGGCAACGTTTCCTGCGCGGACGAGAGCACCGGCAGCGTGATCGTCGACAGCGCCGGCAGCGTCACGGGCGCGGTCGATGCCGGTCATGTCGAGGTTCGCGGCCGCATCGTCGGTCCCGTGCGGTCCAACCGGTCCGTCGAAATCCACCAGGGCGGCTCCCTCAGCGGCGACGTGTCGTTCCGGACGCTGGCCATCCACGCCGGCGGCATCGTCGACGGCCTGCTCGATCCCGTCCCCGCCGCGGTTAACGACGCGCTGGCCGAGCCGCCGCGTCCCGCCGCGAAGACGCCGCCGCCCGACGCGCCCTCGCCGAAACTGGCCGGCGGCATGCGCAGGATCGCCTTCGGCGCGCTCGCGCTCGCCGCGTTCGCGATTGCGGCCTGGGCCGGCCTGCATCGGGGAGGACGCACTTCGCCCGCGGAGGAAGCCGGGCTCAGGCCCGACGAGACGCTCGCCGCCGCGGCCGCCGCTCCGGCGGCAGCGCCCCTCCCGGCGCCTCCGGCGACCGAACCCCAGGAAGCCGCCCCGGCAGCGCCGGTCGAAGCATCCGCCGCCGAGCCCGCCGCCGCGGCCGCCCCGCCCGAACCCGCGCCGCCTCCGCCGGCCGCCGCCGAAGCGCAGGCGCGCACCGACGAACGCATCTTGGCGGTCAGGGGAACCAACCCCAATCGCCCGCCCGGGGTTTTCCTGCTCATCAGCAACAGCCCGTCGGTGCTGTTCCGCAAGAAGCGCGACGAACCCGGCGACGGCGACCGCATCACGGTGCCCGCGGGCGAGAAGGCCAGCGTCGCCGTCGCACCCAACGAACTGATTCGTGTCGCCCAGGGACACGACGTCGTCATCCTCTACCAGGGCCGCAAGGTGCCGCGCGACACCATCGAAAGCGGCGCCTGGATCAGCTTCGTGCCGCGCTAGTCCTAGAAATGACGGCCGTACTGCACTTGCATGTTGGTCTGCGAGTGCGAGATGGTGAAGACGTTGCTCGGTACGCCGCTGAATGGCGTGCTGGTCGCCTGGGTGCCGGTGACGGTCACCTTGGGCGCATAGGCGAACGAGAAATCGATGGCGCTGCGGCGATCGAGCATGTGGGTGAAGCCTGCCGTGTACTGGTTCTTGATGATCGCGGGGAACAAGGGATTGACGCGGTCGTCGGGCACCGGATTGCTCGAGAAGTTGCCGCCGAAGCGAAGCGTCGTGCTGTCGCTCATGGCGTACGACGCGCCCAGCATGACGACATCCTGGCTATGCCAGTTCTGACTGATCGAGAAGTCGGCAAAATCGCCGCCTGAACTGAACGTCATCTTGAAGTCCTTCATGACGCCGGCCCAGTTGATGCGCTTGTAGTCGGCCGCCAGCATCCACTTGTCGTTCGCCTGGTACGCGAAGCCGAGACCGTAGGTTTCCGGCCACTGGAAGTTGTGGATCGTGACCTTGCCGACCATGGCCGGCCCGAGCGAGGCGCCGCCCTTGAACGCCGAGAACGAGGCTTCCGTATCGCCGGTCTTCATGTCGCTCAGGCGGGTCTTCGAATGATAGGTGCCGCCGATCGAAAGCGCGGGAGCGAGCTTGTAGACGAAACCGATCTTGCCCGCCAGGCCCGAGCCGAAGGCCTTGCCGGAAAACGCGTTGTTGCCGGAAAAGTCGATGCGCAGCGCATCGGCGCCCGCGACATTGACGAGCGCGTTCACCGCGCCGCCCATGCCGGGCGACATGTTGCCGGTTGCCATGGCCATGAACTGGGGCGTGCTGGCGGCCATCTTCAGGTCCATGCTTGCCCATACCCAATCGAGCGAGCCGGCTACGGTCAGCCGATCGTCCACGTTGTACGCGAGCGGGAGAATGATGCGGCCCACGCCGACCTGCGAGCGGACCTTGTCGCCGGTGTTGTAGGCCATCGGGGAATCGGCGCGGTACTCGGTTCCCATGCCGCCTTGCGCATAGATCCCGATGCCGTAGGTCAGGTTGCCATGCTTGGCGATGTAGCCGATGGCGGGCATGAAGAACGCGTCGGCGGAAGACCTGGCGCCGGCGGCATGCACGTCCGGACCGAGGAAGCCGAGGGCGACGCCGATGCCGCTGCCCTCGGGCATCAGGCCCAGCGTCGCGGGATTGTTCATCATGGCGCCCGCGCCGTTGTCGTAGGCGAATGACGCGCCGCCCATCGAAGTCGCGACCGGGCCGTAGCCCTCCAGGTCCATGCCGTTGGTCGCCAATGCGGACAACGGCGCTGCCGCCATGGCGCAAAGCATGGCGATGCTTGTCTTCTTCATGTTTCCTCCGGGGGATCTTCTCTTATCGGGTTGCCGCAACTGGCGACCCATCTTGGACCCGGTGTTCTAGCATGCGAATTGCGGGATTCGCATTGGAATCTTCAATATCGCCATGACGAGCAGCCGCGGGCGCCCGTTCGGCCGCAACGGCCTCCGAGACTGCTGCAATGCCGCTTCGCTATCGAGGCCTTTCGGCTCCGGCTGCCACACGAGGCAGGAGCCGCGTCGCGGCCTCGGCCGGTACGGGCTTGCTGAACAGGTATCCCTGAATCCACTGGCACCCTATGCGCGAGAGAAACTCGAGCTGTCCCTGGCTCTCGACGCCCTCCGCCACCACCTGCATGCCGAGCTTCTGCGCGAGCAGCATGGTCATTTCGCAGATGGCCGCATCGTTCTCGTCCTGCTCGATATCCTTCACGAAGGAGCGGTCGATCTTGATGATGTCCACGGGAAACAGCTTGAGATACGCCAGCGACGAGTAGCCGGTCCCGAAATCGTCGATGGCCAGCTTCACGCCGATATCGGTCAGCGCCTTCATCATGATGATGCTCTCTTCCGGATCCCGCATGGACATGGATTCGGTCACCTCCAGATGAAGGCAGGGCGCCGGCACCCCGGAGGTCTCGACCGCGCGCTTCACGATCTCCGGCAGGTGCCGGTCCTGGAACTGAAGTGCGCTGAGATTGACCGACATGTGGAGCTGCGGATAGCCGGCTCGATGCCAGCGCGCCAGTTGCCGGCACGCTTCCTCGAGGACCCACGTGCCCAGTGAGAGGATCAGCCGGGTCTCTTCCGCCAGGGCGATGAAGTCGCCGGGGAACACCAGTCCGCGGGCGGGATGCTGCCAGCGCACCAGGGCTTCCATGCCGACCACCTTGCCGCTGCACTGCTCGACCTGCGGCTGATAATGGAGGACGAACTGCCCGTCCGCCACCGCCTTCTCCAGCTCCTGCTCGATGCTCACGCGCTTGGTGAATAGCGCCTTCATCTCCTCGGCATAGAATTGGAAGTTGGAGCGGCCGTTCGCCTTGGC
The DNA here is from genome assembly GCA_036391735.1 of Rhodocyclaceae bacterium. Taxonomy (GTDB): domain Bacteria; phylum Pseudomonadota; class Gammaproteobacteria; order Burkholderiales; family Rhodocyclaceae; genus Nitricoxidireducens. Next base: position 21,553 of record DASVZI010000205.1, on the reverse strand, counting down.
GTGGTACATGGCGATGTCGGCGTTCTTTATCAGGTCGCCGGTTTCGGCGGCATCCTGGGGATAGAAGCAGATGCCCACGCTGGGCGAGGTGCGCAGCTCGCTGCCGGCGATCGCGTAGGGCGCGGAAAGGCGCTCGACGATCTTGCCCGCCACCTCCGCCACGCTCTCCCTTTCCTCGACCCCCGTCAGGACGACCACGAATTCGTCGCCGCCCAGACGGGCCACGATATCGGATCCGCGCACCACCGCCTGGAGGCGTTTGGCGACCTGGACGAGAAGCTGGTCGCCGGCGCCGTGCCCCAGGGTGTCGTTGATCGACTTGAAGTGATCGAGATCGATCAGCATCACGGCGAGCGACCTGCCGAAGCGCCGGGCAAGCGCCATGCACTGCTCGACGCGCTCGTTCAGATTGAATCGATTCGGCAGGCCGGTCAGGGCATCGTGATGCGCCAGGAACCGGATCTTGTCTTCCGCGGCCTTGCGGTCGGTGATGTCCTCGAAGCTGCCGATGTAGTTGATGACCTTCCCGTCTGCATCGCGCACCACGGAGATCGCCAGCCGTTTCGGATAGGGATCGCCGGACTTGCGGCGGTCCCAGAGTTCGCCTCGCCAATAATCGTTTTCGGCCAGGGACGCCCACATCTCCTGATAGACCTCGCGCGGCGTGTCGCCCGCGGAAAGGATGCGAGGATTCTTGCCGAGCACTTCCTGCTGGCTGTATCCGGTCAGCTTCGTGAACTCGGCGTTGACGGCCAGGATTCGATTTCTCGCATCCGTGATGACGATCGCCTCGCCGCTGCTCGAAAACACGCGGGACATGAGGTGCAGGTTCTCCTCGACCCGCTTCCGCTCGGTGATGTCGCGGGCGATGCCCAGCACGCCGATCGGCCTGCCCGAAGCGCCCGGCACGGCCGTCTTTATGGTTTCGAGTTCGACCGGCTGTCGGCGCTCCGCGTGCAGCAGCCGTTCCTCGTTGACGAGCGGCCGTTCCGCGGCCATCGCCTCCCGATCCTTCTGGCGGAAGAAATCGGCCAATTCGGCGGGAACGAAATCATGGTCGGTCTTGCCGACGATCTGGACCGAGGTGGCGCCCACCATTCGCTCGAAGGCGCGATTGCATGCGAGAAACACGCCGTCGACATCCTTCAGCCACACCGGGTCCGGGAGCGTGTTCAGCAGCGTCTCCATCTGGCTCCGGCTTTCGGCGAGGCGCTGGTTGCTCAGCGACAGGTGCGACATGTACGACGCCAGCCCGACGATGAGCGACATGATCTTCCGCACCCGCTCGCGGCTGAAGCGCGGGATACGATGGATTGCGGTCAGGTACGCCGCCGGGTCGTAGCCGAAGCGCTCGGCCTGGGCAAGGAAGTAGGCGTCGTCGATTTCGTCGTCGTCGTAGAAGAACTGGCCGCAGTAAAGATTGCCCAGGTGCCGCTTGCCGACGAACACCGGCGTCACGACGTCCCAAAGGCCGTTCTTGCACTTGTAGTCGACGAATTCGCCTTCGCGGAGATGGCTCGCGAGGAAGAGATCGCTTTCGGTGCAGTTCGCGCAGGACTGGGGGTTCGCGCGGTGGAAATCGATGCACGCGCTTTGCCAGCCGGCGCTTTGCAGAATATTGCCCTCGAGGTCCAGCAGCGCCGTCGGAATGCCGACAAGGCCCGTCAGGTCGTCGAGGAGCGACCGCAGCGATGCGATGTCGATCAGCGAAGCAAGCGGAGCTTCGGAAACCTCGTTCTGTGGCCGCGCCGCCGACAGGTCGGCCGGCAGGCTGCCGCCCAGTCTTCCCGTGTGCCAAGTGACGGGTGCCGGATCGCCACTGCTCGAATTGGCCAAGCTACCCCCTCTTGCCCTTCTGGTGAACTATGCCTTTCGTAGTATATGGGAAATTTGTCAGGCGCTATCTTTCCGGCCCGTCTCCCGGGAGAAGTGGCAACCGTCGGCGTGCGGGCTATACAGAAGCCAGCCACGCGAACGAGGGATCGATGCTCTGCCAATGAGCCAAGGTCTCATGGCCGCCTCGTAGACTTCCAGTTCCCCAGCAGGCCGGGAACGTTCAGGCATAGACCGGCGCGAAGCCCTCCCCCGCCCCATCCTTCGGACCCTGCTCGCCCCAGTAGGGCGATATCCTGCGCAACTGCGCGATGATCGGCGGCACCGCCTCGATGACGCGGTCGATCTCCGCTTCGGTGTTGTAGCGCGACAGCGAGAAGCGGATGGTGCCGTGCGCCGCCGTGTAGGGAACGCCCATGGCGCGCATGACGTGCGAGGGCTCGAGCGAGCCCGAGGTGCACGCCGAGCCGCTCGACGCGGCGATGCCTTCCTTGTTGAGCATCAGCAGGATGGCCTCGCCCTCGACGAATTCGAAGGCGATGCTCGCGGTGTTCGGCAGCCGTTGCGCGGTGTCGCCGGTGGCGAAGGCGCGCGGCACGCGCGCCAGGATGCCCGCTTCGAGCCTGTCGCGCAGCCGCCTGACTTCGGTGTTCTCGCGATCGAGATGCTGCAGCGCCTGCTCCGCGGCGACGCCGAGGCCGACGATGGAGGCGCTGTTCTCGGTACCGGCCCGCCGGCCGCGCTCCTGGTGGCCGCCGCGCAGCAGCGGACGGAAGCGCACGCCGCGGCGCAGGTAGAGCACGCCGATCCCCTTGGGCGCGTGCAGCTTGTGGCCCGACAGCGAGAGCATGGAAATCTTGGTCGCCTTGAGGTCGATCGGCAGCTTGCCGACGGCCTGCACTGCGTCGGTATGGAACATCACGCCGGCCGCATGGGCCATCTCCGCCATGGTCTCGACCGGAAACAGCGTGCCGGTCTCGTTGTTCGCCCACATCGCCGTGACCAGCGCCACGCGCGGCCCGAGCAGCGCCTGGTACTCGTCGAGATCGAGCCGGCCGCGCTTGTCGACCTTCAGCCGATGGACGACGACGCCCTCCTTCTCCAACTGCTCGCAGACCGCCAGGATCGCCGGATGCTCGACCGCCGTGGTGATGATCTGGCTGCGCTCCGGTTGGGCCCTCAGCGCCGAGAGGATCGCTGTCGAGTTGGCTTCGGTGCCGCAGGAAGTAAACACGATCTCCGATTCGTGCTCGGCGCCGAGCAGCGCCTGCACGCGGGCCCGCGCCTGCTTGAGCGCCAGCCCGACCTTGTTGCCGAAGCTGTGCATCGAGGAGGCATTGCCGAACTGTTCGGTGAAGAACGGCAGCATGGCTTCGACCACGGCCGGGTCGCAGGCGGTGGTCGCGTTGTTGTCGAGGTAGATCGGCGCCGTCATGTCAATGCGCTCCGCGCCCGACCGGCAGCACGCGCACCATTTCGCCCAATGCCTCGGCGATCTGCGTCTGGATGCCGGACAGCGTCGCGTGCTCCATCATGCAGCCGTGGCAGGCGCCCTGCAGCTTCACGTAGATGTTGCGGCCGTCCACCTCGATGATCTCGATGTCGCCGTGGTCACGCTGCAGCATGGGGCGGATCGACTCGACGACCTCTTCGATCTTGCGCATGCGCTGGAAGTTGGTCAGCTTCGGCTTGGCCGCCGCATCGACCGGTGCCGGCTTGGGTTCCGGCATGGCCGGCGCAGCGCAGCGCTCGGAGGCCACCTTGACCAGGATCTCCTCGATCGCCTCGTGGCAGGTGGCGCAACTGCCGCCGGCCTTGGTGTAGTGGGTCACCTGCTCGACGGTCGACAAGCTGTTGGCCCGCACCGTCTCCTCGATCATCGCCGAGTCGACGGCGAAGCACTTGCAGACCAGCGCGCCTTCCTCGTGATCGTCGCTCCAGGTCTCGCCGCGATAGTTCGCGATCGCGGCATGCAGCGCCTCGCGTCCCATCACCGAGCAATGCATCTTCTCCGGCGGCAATCCGTCGAGATAGTCGGCGATGTCCTGGTTCGTGACCTTCAGCGCCTCGTCGAGGGTCTTGCCCTTCACGATCTCCGTCAGCGCCGAGCTCGAGGCGATCGCCGAGCCGCAGCCGAAGGTCTGGAAGCGCGCGTCAACGATGCGCTCGCTGTCCGGATCGACCTTGAGCATCAGCCGCAGCGCGTCGCCGCAGGAGATGGACCCGACGTCGCCGACGCCGTTGGCGTCATCGAGAACGCCCGAGTTGCGCGGGCTGAAGAAATGCTCCTTGACCTTTTCCGAGTAGTCCCACATGGCTGGCTCCTGTGATGCGTCATGGAGCGATGTGCAATCGCCATGCCATAGCGGGAAACTCGGCTAATCCGGGGCTCCGTGCTCGTTCCCGGATGCGGCTTGTCGCAAAGCCGACAACTTCACCCGATCAGCACCTCATAGGCGCGACGCAGGAGTTCGAGCTCGACCGGCGGCAGCGGGCTCGCCTCGAGGATCGAGACGAATCGGCCTCCCGCGGCGTCGGCTGCATCGAACGGCGGATCGATGGTGGTCAATCCGCCGAGCAGGACCGGGACGATGCCGATGGGAGTTTCCACGTCGGCATGGAAGTCCACCACCGGCTCGATGGAACCCGTGGCAAGGCCGAGCCGCTGCAGGGCGGCGGCGATCGCCGCAGCAGGATGCGGCCGCACCGATCCGAAATCCGCCAAGAGCCCTGCGGGCGCGGGAAGCGCGCCGACGACCAGCAGGGTATCGGGAAACCGGAGGAAGCGGGTGCGCGCGCTGGTCTTCTGCTTGTGGCAGAGGATCAGCGCGGCGTGGCCCGCGATCACCAGAAATCGGCCGGCGCCCGCAGGCGCTCCACCGGGGTGTCGCCCAGCAGGTGCTCGTCGAAGATCGCCGCGACGTCGCCCTTCGCGACGCCGGTGTAGAAAACGCCCTCGGGATAGACGAGCACGTTCGGCCCCTGGCCACAGGGCCCGATGCAGCCGCAAGGCGTGACCGCGACCTGGTCGAAGCATTGGCGCTGCTGGAACTGGAACATGAACTCCTCGACCACCTCCTGGCAGCCCCGCTGCCCGCAGGAGCCGCGGGGATGCCCCGGCGGCCGCGACTGCGAGCAGACGAAGACGTGCTTGCGGGGACGCGCCATGGCCGTCAGGCGCCGACGAAGCTGAAGCAACCCTTCGGACAGGTCCGCCCGCAAGCCCCGCACCCGATGCAATCCATCGGATCCTTGACGGTCATCATCGCCTTGGCGTCCTCGTCGTCCCAGTCATCCTCGTCCATGTCGTCGTCCTCGCCGCGATCGACCAGGGTCAGCACGTCGCGCGGGCAGACCTTGAAGCAGCGGCCGCAGCCGATGCAGACCTTGGGATTGATCGCCTCGACGTAGCTCGGCGTCCAGGGCTTGCCACCCCGGGTAACAGCGGTTGCGGTCATGCTTCGTTTCCTTTCTGGATTGCAGTTAAACGCGAATTGGCATCGGCCCAGGCATGGCAGGCGTCGTAGGTCGACTGTGCGATGCCGGGGATTTCCTTGTATGCGGCAGGAAGACGCTCCTCGACGAGGTCGTGCAGCTGCGCCGCGCATTCGCCGGCGATGCGCTTCAGGCGCTTCACTTCCTTCTCGAGGTTCTGGAGGTCTTCGACGCTCATCGCCGCCTCACATGCCGGCGACGTCGGGATGGCGGCCGACGAGCTCGAGCGCCACGGATAACAGCTTGTCGGCCTCGGTCTTCATCTTCGAGAGGCTCTCGAAGCCGAAGCGGTGGACGTCGCGCAGGGTGCGGTCGAGCACGACGAGCTTGCCGACGGTGATGAGCACCCGGCCGAAACCCTCATGTGTGAGATGCACCAGCGGCACGGCCATCATGCCGCACTCCTTCTCGATCAGCGTCGCGATGGCGTTGTAGAAGGCCTTGACGCGCGCCAGCGTCTCCTCGTCGGGGTCGCCGATCAGCGGGATGGCGGCCTTGCGCTCGGGCGTCAGCACCAGGGGCTCGACGATCGCCTCGGGCGCCTGGCCGTCCCAGCTGCCGTAGCTGTCGAGCGCGCGCAGCTGGCGCAGCATCTCCTTGATGAAGTCGGTCTCGAAAATCGGGTCGCGGGCAATCACGGTACTCATGGCAGTCTCCAAAAATGACTCATTCGGTCCAACCCTCTTCCGCCATGCGATCGAATCGCGAGGCGTCGGCGTCGCGGCGCAAGGCCTTCTCGATCCAGGGCACGCCGCCCTCGCGGATCGCGCGCTGGAGATCGCCGAGCAGCTTGTCGATCGGCGTCTCTTCCTCGAGGCGCAGCGGCTGCACGCCGACCGCGACTAGTTGGCGCACGGCGGAGCCGCCGACCGCCAGGCAATAGACGGCAGCGCAGCCGGACAGCGCGGCGATCTTCGCCGGCAGCTTGTCTTCGTTGCCATCCATCGTCTCGCGCGGGAATTCCGCGACCTCCACCAGCCGGCTGCGCTCGCCGTCGAGCGCAAAGATGGCGAAGCCTTCGGAGGCGCCGAAGTGCTGGTCGACGCGCAGCCGGTCGCTGGTCGCGAAGGCGATCTTCAGCATGGCGGGCAGCGGCTCAGTGCTGGACGCCAGCGCCAGCTTCCGCGACTTGGCGGTAGACGGAGCGATAGGCCGGGATGTCATGGTGCTGCCCCAGGATTAGGTTGGCGAAGTCGAACAGCATCTGCCGGCCGCCGCGGTAGCCGACCCAGGCGCGCGCATAGCCGCCGACCCAGTCGTATTGCGGGAAGCCGGCACGCAGCAGCGGCACGCCGAGGCGGTCCGCGGTGCCGGCTGCATGCGAGTTCGAGATGACGAGTTGTGCGCCGACGGCGGAGCGCTCGAGGTCTTCGAGGTCGCCGATGCGCACGCAGTCGCAGGCCAGATCGGCCAGCACCTCGGCGCGCGCCGGTGCGACGGCTGCGACGATCTGCGCGCCCATGCCGGCGAGGAAGGCGCAGAAGCCCGCCAGCAGGTCGCCTTCGAGGGCCAGCGCGACGCGCGCGAAGCCGGTCTGGAAGTGGGTATCGACCATCGCGTCCTGCAATTGCGCGCGCTGCCGCTCGATCCTGGCCGGCACGGGCATGCCCGAGATCTGCGCCAGCGTGTGGGTGAAGGCGTCGCAGGCCTCGAGCCCCATCACATGGTCGAAGCGGAAGTCGGGCACGCCGGTGCGGCGCTTGAGCAAATCGGCCGCACGCGCCAGCGACCGTCCGACGACCAGGGTGGCCACGGATTCGCCCATCGCCTCGATCTCCGCGCGCGGCGTGCCGCCGACGGTCAGCGCCGAGAACTGGCCATCCATCAGGTGGCCGTCGAGCGAGTCGCCGATGTCGGGCAGCACCACCGGCCGCAGCCCGAAGGCTTCGATCCATTCCTTGAGCGTCTCGACGTCGCCCGGCGTCAGCGCCGACGAAGCGAGCACATTGACCTGCCGGCGGCGCTGGCCGACCGTCCACGTCCGTTCCGGCACCAGGGTCTCGATGACCGCCTCGACGGCGAGCGCGAAGCCGGATTCCAGCGATCCGGCGAAGTCCGGTGTGTTCACCGGCACGATGGCGACGTCGTCGAACTCGGGATGCTCGGCGCGGAAGCGCTTGACCAGACGCCGGATGTCCGTGCCCTGGGCTTCCGAAAGCCCGGTGGTGGGGAGGCCGATGACCGCGGGCCGGTTCTTCTCGCAGATCGTGCGCAGGCCCTCGACGACGTTTTCATCGGCGCCCATGATGGTCGACACCTGATCCATCGCGGTGGTCTGCAGCGGTATCGGCTCGCGGAAGTGGCGCACGAAGAAGACCTTGCCGAAGGCCGTGCAGCCCTGCGAGCCGTGCAGCATCGGGATCGCATGACGCAGGCCGAGGAAGGCGAGCGAGGCGCCGACCGGTTGGCTGACCTTGAGCGGGTTGACCGCCAGTGCTTTTGCGCGCTTGAGGATTTCGGCCATGTCAGTTGCTCCACTGCGGACCGGCTGGCGACCGCCACGGGCGACGGGTGGTCGTCGCCGCTTCGTGTCCCCCGGCCCGGATGAGACAGAGGCCCGGGCCTCCTCCTTTACCTACGCGTCGACGACCACCCGCCACCCGCGGCTCGGCGTTCCAGCCGGTACAGCGGCGCGCGCAACAGCTGGCTACCACCGTACGCCGGGCTGGTGGGGTGCCCTGTTTCGCGTAGGTAAAGGAGGAGGCGGACGCCTTATCGCCCTTGTCCGCCGGGGGACACGGAGCGAAACAGGGCACCCCAGCGGCCCGCTCAACGACAGCCGCGGAGTTCATCCCTCGCCTCCCATCACCGGCGTCCCGGCAAACTTCTCCCGAGCCCAAGGCGCAGGACGCCGTACCGCCTCCCACACCGGATTCTCGATCGTCAGCGCCAGTTGCCGCGCAAGTTCCGCCATCCCCGCATAACCCGCATAACCGAATTCGCGCTCCTGGTTGATGTCCAGGAAGGGAATGCGCGACTTGAGCGCCATGTAGAGGTTGCGGCCGCCGGCGATCAGGATGTCGGCGCGCAGGTCCGCGTAGGCGGACAGCAGCGCCTTGGGGCTGCCGTCGTCGATCATGCGCGCATCGGGTCCCATCAGCTCGCGGATGCGTTCCTTGTCTTCCTGGGTGGACTTCTTCGTGCCGGTGGCGACGACCTCCATGCCGAGGTCCTGCAGCGCCGAGACGATCGACCAGGACTTCACGCCGCCGGTGTAGAGCAGCACGCGCTTGCCGGCCAGACGCTTGCGCCACGGCTCCAGCGCCGCGTTGGCCTTGGCCTCCTCGCGCGCGATCAGCGCCTCGGTGCGCGCCGTGAGATCGGAATCGCCGATCAGCCGCGCGAAGTCGCGCAGCGCATTCGACATGTCGCGCACGCCGTAGAAGCTTCCTTCGAAGAACGGGACGCCCCAGGTCTCCTCCAGCTTGCGCGCCACGTTCAGCAGCGCCTTTGCGCACACCACCATGGTCGCCTCGGCGCGGTGCATGGTCTGCACCTCGGCGAAGCGGGCGTCGCCGGAAAGCGTCGACAGGATGCGCAGGCCAAGTTCGTCGAACAGGGGCGCGACATGGAAGAACTCGCCGGCGATGTTGTATTCGCCGATCAGGTTGATGTCGTGCACGCGGATGCCCGGCCGCTGCGCTTCGGCCGGAAGGGGCGCAGGCTCCCGCGTGCCGATCACGTGCTTGAACATGGCCTCGCCGGCCAGGCGGTTGCCCATGTTCTTCGTGCCGTAGAAGCCGGCCGCGTCGACCGGCACCACCGGCACGCCGTAGCGCTCGGCGGCCGCCCGGCAAACCGCCTCGAAGTCGTCGCCGATCAAGGCCGTGACGCAGGTCGCGTAGACGAACACCGCTGCCGGCGAGTAATCGTCGATGGCCTGCTTGATGGCGTGGAAGAGGCGCTTCTCGCCGCGGCCCATGATGACGTCCTGCTCGGTGAGATCGGTCGTCATCCCGATCTTGAACAGCGTCGGGCCGGTGGTACGCGTGCCGCGGTTGTCCCAGGAACTGCCGGCGCAGGCGATGGGGCCGTGCACGATGTGCGCGACGTCCGCGATCGGCAGCAGGGCGATCTGGGCGCCGTCGAACGAGCAGCCGCCGGCGGTTGCACCAGGCTTGGGCCGCGCGCACCCCGACTTCTCCTTGTCGTTGTGCTTGCAGGCCGGTTCGTTGAGCAGCGCTTGGAGGTCCGCGGTTTTCATGCCCGACACTTCGCAAGCCGCATGCCATGACCAACACATTGATTTTTATGGCATCACGCTTTGTCGGGTTTCCGACAAGCGCGCATCACGACGCGACATTCGCCCGGCCGGCCGGGGGGCTTCCTAATTCGGCAGACTTCTTGCATGATTCGCGAATATGGAAAACGAAGTACGCGACCTGCTCCTCCAAGCCAGACGTCCGCAAGACCTCGATGCGCTCGTCCTCTCCGGCGTCATCGGCATGGCGCTCAAGGCCGGGCGAAAGCCCCTGATCCGTGGGCTTTCCGAGGCGCGCTTCCAGAAGCTCCTCAACGAATACTTCATCGGCGTCAGCCTCGAGAACGGCAGCGGCATCGCCCCGCGCGCAGACAACGGCGACGAATTCAACGATCTCGTCGAGTTGCTGCTCGACAACCGCACCCGGCCCTGCGAGCCTTCGGCCTGGCTCTCCTACGCCGTCGCTTCCGCAGCCATGGGCGAGAATCATCTATGGCAGGACATGGGCCTGCCGAACCGGCGACAGCTGTCGGAATTCCTCAAGCTGCGCTTCGCGCCGCTGGCCGACCTCAACACCGGCGACATGAAGTGGAAGAAGTTCTTCTACCGCCAGCTGTGCGAACGCGCCGGCGTGCCAGTCTGCCGCTCGCCGCACTGCGCCGACTGCGCCGACTACGGCATCTGCTTCGGTTCCGAGGACGAGGAAGCGCTGCCGCCCAAATGAACAGCGGGGATCTCGAAGCTGTCTGGCTGACGCTGCGGCTCGCGGCGACGGCGACCGCGGTGCTGCTCGTGCTCGGCACGCCGCTCGCCTGGTGGTTGTCGCGCAGCCGCAGCCGGCTCCGCGATGCCGTCGGCGCGCTGGTCACGCTGCCGCTGGTCCTGCCGCCTACCGTGCTCGGCTTCTACCTGCTGCTGCTGCTCGGCCCCGAAGGACCCATCGGGCGGCTCACCGAAGCGCTCGGCCTCGGCCTGCTGCCCTTCACCTTCGCCGGCCTGGTCGTTGCCTCGGTCATCTACTCGCTGCCCTTCGTGATCCAGCCGCTGCAGCAGGCCTTCGAGGCCGGCGGCGACGCGGCGCTCGAAGCGGCGGCCACGCTGCGCGCGAGCCCGTGGGACGCCTTCTTCTCGGTGGCGGTCCCGTTGGCCCGCCCGGGCTTCATCACCGGCGCGGTGCTCGCTTTCGCCCACACCATCGGCGAATTCGGCGTCGTGCTGATGATCGGCGGCAACATCCCGGGCAAGACCCAGGTGCTGTCGATGGCCATCTACAACCACGTCGAAGCGGTCGAATATTCGGATGCCCACTGGCTGGCGGGCGGCATGCTGGCCTTCTCCTTCGCCACCCTGCTCGCCTTGAATCTGCTCCAGCGGGCCCGCCGCGCATGAGCATCCGCGCGAACTTCCGTCTCTCCCACCCGGGCTTCGCGCTCGACGTCGACCTCGTCCTGCCGGCGCGCGGCGTCACCGCCCTGTTCGGCCCGTCGGGCTCCGGCAAGACCACCGTGCTGCGCTGCATCGCCGGCCTCGAGCGTCGCGCCGCGGGCCGGCTCGAAGTCGGCGGCGAAGTGTGGCAGCAGGAGGGCGTGTTCCTGCCCACCCATCGGCGTAGGCTTGGCTACGTCTTCCAGGACGCGCGGCTGTTTCCCCATCTCACCGTCCGGCGCAACCTCGATTACGGACAACGCCGCGTGGCGGCGGCCGAGCGCCGCGTATCGCCGGATCACGTCGTCGAGCTGCTGGGCATCGGACACCTGCTCGACCGCCTGCCGGAACGCCTCTCGGGCGGAGAGCGCCAGCGTGTCGCGATCGCCCGCGCCCTGCTGACCAGCCCGAGCCTGCTATTGATGGACGAGCCGATGGCCGCGCTGGACGCCGCGCGCAAGGCCGAAATCCTGCCCTACCTCGAACGGCTGCACGGCGAACTGGAAATCCCGGTGATCTACGTCAGCCATTCGCCCGACGAAGTGGCGCGGCTCGCCGATCACCTCGTGGTCATGGAGAGCGGGCGCGCCGTCGCCCAGGGCCCGCTGACCGAGACGCTCGCCCGGCTCGACCTGCCGGTCCGGCTCGGCGAGGATGCCGGCGTCGTGCTCGACGGTCGCATCGCCGAACGCGACCAGAACTGGCATCTGGCGCGCATCGAGTTCGACGGCGGCTCCCTGTGGACGCGCGATGCCGGGCACGCGCTGGGCCACGCCGTGCGGGTTCGCATCCTGGCGCGCGACGTCAGCGTCGCCCTCGACGCGCCCCACGACACCAGCATTCTCAATACCATGCCGGCCACCGTCGCCGAATTAGCGGATGAGTCGCATCCGGCGCTGGCGCTGGTGAAGCTCCGCGTCGGCGCTTCCGCGATCGTCGCCCGGCTGACGCGCCGCTCCGCCTGCGGCCTCGAGCTCAAGCCCGGGTTGCCTGTCTTCGCGCAGATCAAGGCCGTGGCCCTGCTATGACCGAACCCCGCATCGACTTCGCGACCGCCGCGGACCTGCCCGCAATGGCGGCGCTGCTCGAGGAACTGTTCAGCCTGGAAGCGGACTTCAGGCCCGACCGCGCGAAGCAGCTGCGCGGCCTGCGCCTGATCCTCGACACGCCGGCGCTGGGCCGGCTCTTCGTCGCGCGCTCCGGCGACGAGGTCGTCGGCATGGCGAACGCGCTCGTCACCGTCAGCACCGCCCAGGGCACCCGCGTGCTGCTGCTCGAGGACGTCGTGCTGCGTGCCGACCGCCGCGGGGGCGGCCTCGGGCGCAAGCTCGTCGAACATGTCTGCGCCTGGGCGCGGAGCGAGGGGATGACGCGCGTCACCTTGCTGGCCGACAAGGACAACGCGCCGGCGCTGGCGTTCTACGAGCGCCTCGGCTTCGAACCCTCGGCGATGGTGGTGCGGCGGCGCACCCTGTAGGAGGACCGGCTTCAGCGCCGGTCGCGCAGCGGCGCACGGCGTGCCGTGCGTCGATGCTCGCCGTCCTCGTCCCAGGCGCACGCCGACTTGTTGATGAAGCGCACGGCCTCGTTCGTCACGATCTCGCGCTCGTTGTCGAAGGTGACGATGTGATAGCAGTCGCCCAGCCAGATCGCCTTGCGTACTTCACTGCTCACCTTGTCCATGATGAGCTCGGCGTTGCGCGGCGCCGCCGTCTCGTCGTCGATGGCATGAATCACCGCCAGCCGGCACGTCACTTCCCGCAGCGAGCGGCGCACGAAGCCCATCATCCGCTTCGCGGCGTCGAGCTGGCGTGCCGGGATGGCCGCCGCGCCAACCTCGGCGACGCCGTCCTTCTCGAGGGAGCGGGCGACCCGCCGCCGCATCTCGACGTTGCGCAGGCCGTACGGCTCGGACTCCTTGTACGCCCAGTTCCTGAAGCCGAGGCGGTAGGGAATCTCGAATAGCGGCGAGTACCAGGGGATCGCCCATCCGTCATAGCGCAGGATCGGCGACAGCCCGACCACGGCCAGGATGTCGTCGCGGCGAATGGCCGTTGCCAGCGCCATGGTGGCCCCCATGCTGAGGCCGCAGATCGAAACCGTCTCGTGCATGTCCTTCAGGCGCGATATCTCGGCGTCGACGCAATCACACCACTCTTCCCAGCGCGGCAGGACGCCGGGCTCGACACGATTGGCGCTGTAGTTCGGGATCTCGGGCGACGAGACGGCGAAGCCGAGCCGCTCGAGTGCCTTGGGAATCGAGCCCATCTCGAGCGGCGTGCCGCACAGGCCATGCAGCATCACGATCGCATGCCGCGGCTTATCACCGACCTCTTCGTTGTCCATTGCTCGTCTTCAGCATCAGCGGGCCGCGAATATGGACCTGCAACTTGACGCCCCGCTGACACCGGGCGGACCGGGGCCCCGCTAGAATCGATGCCATGGAAATCAAGAACGCCAGGCGCTGGGCGCAGGCCGGTCCCGAACCCTACGTCGTCGCCCTGCTGGGATACCTCGCCGCAACGGCCGTCCGGTTCGCGCTGCATCCGCTGCTGGACGGCCACCTGCCGATGCTGCTGTTTGCGATCAACTGCGCCGTGATCGCATTTCTCTACGGCTTCTGGCCGTCATTCGCGGCGCTGCTCATCAGCCTGCCGACCTCGTTCTTCTTCTTCGTGAAGCCTTACATGGCCTTCGACGGCGTCGGCGAGTCGGACATCTTCATGTTCATCGTCTATGTCAGCCTGGTGATGTCGACGGCGATGCTGCTCGAATGGGCGCGCCGGGAGCAATACCGGGCAACGCTGCTCTCGCGCGTCTCGGATACGCGCTACCGCCTGCTGGTCGAAGCCGACGAGGACCGGCGCGCGATGCTCAGGGACGGCCGCCCGCCGCAGACCCAATAGGGCCGGAGCAACGCGGAGGCGGACTGTCCTAGCGAAGCTGACGGCCCGGAAGCTCGTCGATCCACTCTATCGGAACGGGCTTGCGGGTCCGGAACAGCTCCGGGACGACGGAAGCGTTCGTCGCCTTGTATCCGATCAGCACGGACGCCACGATGTCGACGTCCTTGCCCAGTCCGAGATAGCGTCGCAGATCCCGCTGGACGTTGAGGTAGTTGGATTGGATGCAGGTCGCCAGGCCGCGCGCATGCGCGGCCAGCGTGATCGCATACGTGAAATTGGCCAGGCCGAGGGTCCTCGTGAGCGCATTCACCCGAATCAGGGTGGGCACGTTGCGCAGGGAAGACAGAAAGTGGCGGAGCCCCTGCAGCCACGATGATTGCTCCCTGGCGCGCTGGATCAGCGTCGACAGGGACAGCAGAAACAGATCGACATACCGCTTCCGGTCGACGCTGCGATAGACGAAGACCAGCCTCGGCGCTCCTTTCACCTCGAAGTGGTCGCGATACATGTCCATGACGTGCCGGTTCCACTCGGCGGACGTGGCCGCTTGGCCACCGCCGGGGCTGGCGGAAGGCGGCGCCACGCCGCCGTTGCGCAGCACCTGCCCGAGGACCGGAAAGACCGACTCCCAGCCAGCCAGTTCGAAGCGTTCGATGACGTCAGCCGACGCCCGATGACTGAGCGCGATGACCTTCCAGGCCTGGGTGTTGCCGGGCGAAGGCGCCCAGGATGCCAGTTCGAGCACTTCCGACAGCAGCGCGTCGCCGATCTGCGCCTCGCTGTAATGCCTGACGGCCCTTCTCTCGCGCATGCCTTGCTCAAGACCTACGGTTTCCATCGGGTTCCTCCTTCAGATCATCAGGTCGCATCGGGCGCGAGATCGGCGCCGATGGCATTCGAGAAGTGGCGATTCAGCTGCTTCGGCATTGCGCGGTGGGCAGCGATGGAACCGGTCACGCGGTCCTCGTCGCACGACGATGCCCGGATGCGCGGCGCATCGATGATCTCCTGCAGCGCGGAAGGCAGGTCCGCGATGTTGGCGCCGAAGAGAACATGGGACATGATCTGGATCATGTGCGCTTCGGCGATATGCCGGGTCTTGCCGGTACGGTCCTCCACGATGAAGAAGCCGCTCCCGATCTTCACCGGCCGGCCGTGAAAGACGGCCGCCATGCGATCGAGGGCGGTCTTCGCCTGCCGAATCCGCGAGTCCGAGTCGAGGCAACGAATCTTCGGACGATCCGCCAGGACCTCGGAAAGCAAAACGGGTAGCGCATCCGTGACCATCGCGCGCGACAGGACATCCCATCCGATGATGCCGGCCATGTGCACGAGACCGGCCGTGTGATACGGCACGCCGATGCGCAGGTGCGGCAGAAGGATCTTGGCATCGGGCCGCACACACGCGACATGGCGGCAGCTCAGGGCCAGCTCGACGCCGGCACCGACGAGATGTCCGCCCACGATCGCCTCGGTTCGGGTGCGGCGGCTCAGGGTCCGCAGGGCGGCAGTCGCCCGCACCAGGTAATGCGCGGGACCCAGCATGTCTTCGCCCGGGGCCATCTGCCGGACCGCCGTCTCGAAGTCGCGAAGATTGAGGCCGGCGCAGGCGACCGAGGTAGTCCCTGTATCGAACTCGATGCTCAGCCGATCGAATGGCAGCCGGTCGAAGCGGTCGATGGTCTCGTACAGGCTGTCCAGCGCTGCACGGGTCAGCGCGTTTCGGTTGGGCGGATCGGTGATCGTCGCGCGAAGCGTCTTGCCGTCCGTCCGATAGTTCAATCCGGGGACATTCTGCAGCCCGTCCCCTCCATGCTCCCTGCCGCCAACGAGTTCCGCACCAGGCTCGAATGCCATCGCCATCCCTCCAGGAGTTCATCCGCACCCCCGGAAGTATGTCTTTGACATTCCACAAAAGTCAATTCTTTAAGCTTTTGGCATATTCTCCGTAACGTCGCACCGCTGTAGCGATTGGCCTGTCAGAAGCCGAACGGCCTGTGCAGCCAGTCCTTGACGACCTGCACGTCGCGCTCGGGAAGGTAGGCGAATCCCGACTGCATGTCCTCCACGACCATGCCCGCGACCGCGTGCGGCACCGCCTTGGTGGTCAGCATGTGGAAGAACCACGCCATCGGATAGCCGGCCTGGCGGTCGAAGCGCTGCAGCGATTCGGACAACGCCAGCCCACGGGCGCCGAAGGGAATTTCGAAGCGCGGCGGCGAGCCGACGATGGCGGCGACCGGCGTCGCGGCCAGGATCGGCTGGCGATAGCGATCGAGATGCTCGCGAACGGCAAGCACCCAGTGGTTCGAGAATTCGGCGCCAACGCCGGCGCGGCTCGCCTCCCAGGCCGACAGGAAGCGATGCACGGGCTGCGGCTCCGGCTTCTGGGCGCGCAGGCGCGCGAGGAAGTCGGCCATGTCGGTGACCCGCCGCAGGGCGTAGAACGGCATGCCCAGCGGTGTCGGCCTTGCTGCGGCGCCCTGGCCGTCGATCAACTCCTCGAGGCTCGACGGCAGGTCGTCGCCGTCGCAGAGCGGCTGGCCGACCATCTCCTGGAGTTCCTCGATCTCGACCTGGACGAAGTCGGCGGCGCCGCCGCCCGTCTGCGCAATCCAGTAGTGGGTCTTACCCGTCAGCCGGGTCGCGCGCAGGCCTCGCTCGGCGCACTCCTCGGCGAACGAGTGGATGTCGTCGCCATGGCCCGCCAAGGCCTCCTGGGCCCAGCCTTCGATGTCTCCGGCAATGCGCTCGCCCGCGGCATCGACGACGCCCCCCAGGCGATACCAGCCGCCCCGCTCCAGCACCTGGCGGAATGACACCTCCGGCGCCGCCGCCGCGATCTCGTGGGCCAGCGCCGCCGGCCCGGCGGCCACCGGCACTCGCACGCAGAGTTCGGCGAGGGCATCGGAAAGGGTGCGCCAGCGGGTGGTGGTCTCGCTCATGACAGGGCTTTCAATCATCGCAGCGGAGCGCGACGACGATGCCCGACGCGGCTTCCGCGTCGCTCGTCAGCTTCAGGCAATGCTCGCTGGCGTCGACGTAGTAGAGGGCGCAGCGCTCGTTCTCGGCAGCCGGCGGCAGGCGCGGCGGCACATCGTCTTCGCTGCAGACGGTGATATGGACGTCCGGAAACGCCGCGCGCAACCGCTGCGCCAGGTCATCGAACGCCAGGGCCGGATGCACGCCTTGCGCCACCCGATCGAGCAGGGAGCGGTCGATCACGCGGCGCCCTCCGCTTCGACCAGCGAGCGGAACTGTGCCAGCGAGGCGGCCTCGACGCCCATCGCCTTCGCGAGCCAAGGCGGTGGGCTGGCGATCGCCTGCTGCAGCTGCACGAGAACTTCACGCGCCGGGGCGGCTTTCGGCACCTTGACGGGATGCACGCCGGCGCGCACCGCCTTGGCGGCGGCCGGTCCACCGATCGACTGGAAGTAGCCGACCTGGCAATCGCCGATCAGCGCGGCGCGCGACGCGTTGCGGTCCTCCGCGTGGTCGGCCTCCAGCGTCGGACGCACGTCGATCAGCCGGACTTCCGAAGTCGACACCTGGTAGATCAGGAAGCGCTCGCAGGAGCCGAAGTGGCCGTCGAGCGTCTCGCCGCCGTTCGACGCGCAGGCGACGCGTATCGAGCGCGGCATGTCGCCGTCGGCGTAGGACTGCACGGGCGGCAGCTCGCTGTGCACGACGCCCTGGCCCCACAGCAGCCTGACCGCGGCCTTCAGCGTGCCGGCATCGACGCCCACCACGCAGTTCTCGTCGGCATGGTCACCGGCGAGCACTTCGCGCAGGTCGTCGACCGTCACCTGGCCGAGCTTGGTCTCGGTGAGCGGCAGCCCAAGCTTTTCGGCCAGCGCCGTCACCAGTCCCGCGGCCGTGACGCCGGGGAGTTCGCGCACGGCCAGTGCGATCCGAAGAGCGGCTTCCCGGGTCATGGACGAGGACATGGCGATACTTCCACAGTAGAGAGACTCATCGAAGCGACCCCAAATATCGAGCGAAGCGAGCTTGCGGGCTCCTCCCCCGCGAGGGGGAGGAAGGGAGGGGGCGGGCGTTTATGCCCAGTGCGTGGATGCCCGACCGCCCAATACTTCACAGATAAACTATGCAAGCCTCGCCCGCTGGGCACGCATCCACGCACTTCGGCGAATCCGCCTCGCCGTCGCACTCCGTGCAGGTTTCCTTGTTGATCTTGAAGATGCCGCCCTTGTCGGTGATCGACTTGGTCGGGCAGACCGGAACGCAATCTCCGCAGGACGTGCATTCCGCTTGAACGATCTTCATTGCCATGATGATTTCTCCTTTCGGTTACTCGACGCCATCGATGCGCTTTGCCCGCACCGAGTACGGCAGCCGCTCGGGCGCCGGCTGGGGCTCGATGTAATAAGCCCCGCCGTTGCCGAGCTTGATCTCGCCGCCCCACTTCTCCGGGCTGTCGAACTCCATCGAGACGATCTTGTCCTCGATGTCGCGCTTGGGCATGTAGAAGACGTAGCCTTCGTTGCCGCGGCGGATCATGATGTTGGCCATCGCTGCTACCTGACGAGGTCGTGGTTGTAGTCGGTGGTGCCCATGTGGCGCGTCTGATCGTCCAGACGCTCGAGCACCGCGTTGGTCAGGGTCGTCAGCACGGTCATCGCCCCTTCGTAGCCCAGCGTCGTCTGGCGATGCAGGTGGTGGCGATCGAAGATCGGGAAGCCGATGCGGATCAGCGGCACCTCGAACTCCGGGCCCTTGTGCAGCGTGTCGCGCTGGATGAACTTCCCGTAGCTGTTGCCGATCAGGAAATCGGGCTTGTCGGTGAAGCACAGGCTGCGCAGGTGCCAGAGGTCGGCGCCCGGGTAGGTCTTGGCGTGGGCGCCGTAGGGCGAGGACTCGAGCACCTTCTTCATCGCCTTCTCCCAGCGCTTGCCGCCGTTGTGGCAGACGACGTGGGTCGGTTCGATGCCGAACTCCATCATCAGCTTGACCATGCCGAGCGTGAAGTCGGGATCGCCGTAGATCGCCATCTTCTTGCCATGCAGCCAGGCGTGCGAGTCCGTCATCATGTCGATGAGGCGGCCGCGCTCGAGGGCGATGGACTCGGGAATCGGCTTGCCGGTGACTTCGGAGACCTTCATCAGGAACTGGTCGGTCCACTCGACGCCCATCGGGATGTTGAGCTTCGGCACTTCATGGTTCCAGGTGGTCTCGACGAACTTGCGCGTCTTGTCGAGGCCCAGCGGCTGCAGCAGGAAGGTGGTGTGCGCGTTGGGCGCATCCTTGACCTCGTCCATCGTCGTGCCGCCCGCGTACATGCGGAATTCGCCGTCGGCCGGCGTGTCGAGCACTTCTTCCGGATCGGAAAGCATCGTCGCGGCGACGCCCATCTCCTTCATGTAGCGCTTGATGACGCGGTAGTTGCCCAGGTACGTCTCGAAGCCCGGCACGATGTTGATCTTGCCGTTCTTGCCCGGCGCCTTGCCCTCCATGTCGTTGAGGGTGAAGTAGCGCAGGATGCCCTCTTCCATGTTGTCCCAGCCGGTGACGTGGCTGCCGACGAACGACGGGGTATGGGCGAAGGGCACCGGGAAGGCCTTGTCGATGTAGCCCTCGGCCTTGGCGTTGTTGATGAAGGCGTTCAGGTCGTCGCCGATGACTTCCGCGATGCAGGTCGTCGAGACGGCGATCATCTCGGCGTCGTAGAGCTTGGAAGCGTTGGCGAGGCCTTCGTGGATGTTCTTCTGGCCGCCGAACACCGCGGCGTCCTCCGTCATGGAGTCGGCGATGAAGGCGATCGGCTCCTTGAAGTGGCGGTTGAAGTAGGTGCGGAAGTAGGCGACGCAGCCTTGCGAGCCATGGATGTAGACCATGGTCTTCTTGAAGCCCAGGCCGCACAGCGCGGAACCGAGCGGCTGGCAGGCCTTGGCCGGGTTGATGGTCAGCGCCTCGCGCTTGAAGTTGAGGTCCTGGTACTCCTTGGTGGTCGTCCAGTCGAAGATCTCGATGACCTTCTGCTTGTCCGGCGACTCCTCGAACTTCTCGCGCTTGCGCGCGATCATGCCCTTGTAGTCGTCGTCCCGGAACAGCGGGAAACACGGCTTGATCTTTTCAGCGGCTTGCATTTGCTTTCTCCTTTGCCCGGCCACTCATCCGTGGACGCGGGCCAAAGTGTTCAGAAACGGGGTTGGCGGTGCGTGATCCTCAAGCGGCCTTCTTCCAGGGCGCCTGCATCATCTTCCAGCAGGGGTTGTTGAGCGTCAGGTCCATGTCCTTGGCGAACACGGCGAAGCCGTCGTAGCCGTGGTAGGGGCCCGAGTAGTCCCAAGAGTGCATCTGGCGGAACGGGTAGCCCATCTTGTGGAAGACGTACTTCTCCTTGATGCCCGAGCCGATCAGATCCGGCTTCATCGCCTTGACGAACTCGTCGAGCTCGTAGCCGGTCGCGTCGTCGTAGATCAGCGTGGCATCGCCCATTTCCTTGATGGTGCGGTCGTAGTCGTCGTTGTGCGCGAACTCGTAGCCGGCGCCGACCACTTCCATGCCGAGGTCCTCGTAGGCGCCGACGACGTGGCGCGGACGCAGGCCGCCGACGTACAGCATCACCTTCTTGCCCTGCAGGCGCGGCTTGTACTTGGCGATCACCTCGTTCATCGCCGGCGTGTACTTCTCGATCACGCGCTCGGCGCCTTCCTTGATGCGGTCGTCGAAGTGCGCCGCGATGGCGCGCAGGGACTCGGCGATCTTGGTCGGGCCGAAGAAGTTGTATTCCATCCACGGAATGCCGTACTTCTCTTCCATGTGCCGGCTGATGTAGTTCATCGAGCGGTAGCAGTGCAGCAGGTTGAGCTTGACGTTGGGCGTGTTCTCCATCTCGGCCAGCGTGCCGTCGCCCGACCACTGCGCGACCACGCGCAGGCCCATTTCCTCGAGCAGGATGCGCGAGGCCCAGGCGTCGCCGCCGATGTTGTAGTCGCCGAGGATGGCCACGTCGTACGGCGTCTTCTCGAACGGCACGTTGTCGCGGTTGGAGAGGATCCAGTCGCGCACCGAGTCGTTGGCGATGTGGTGGCCGAGCGATTGCGAGACGCCGCGGAAGCCTTCGCAGCGCACCGGCACGATCGGCTTCTTGATCTCGACGGCCATCTTCTTCGACACCGCCTCGATGTCGTCGCCGATCAGGCCCACCGGGCATTCGGACTGCACCGAGATGCCCTTGTTGAGCGGGAACAGCTGCTCGACCTCGCTGATGAGCTTGGCGAGCTTCTTGTCGCCGCCGAAGACGATGTCCTTCTCCTGGAAGTCGGAGGTGAAGTTGATCTCGGAGAAGGTGTCGACGCCGGTGGTGCCGACGTAGTAGTTGCGGCGGCCGCCGCGCGCGTACTGGCCGCAGCCGATCGGGCCATGCGAGATCGAGATCATGTCCTTGATCGGGCCCCACACCACGCCCTTGGAACCGGCGTAGGCGCAGCCGCGCATGGTCATGACGCCGGGCAGCGACTTGCGGTTGGAAGTGATGCACTTCTTCGACGACTCGAGCGTCTTGTCGTTCACCATCAAGTGCTTGGCGCGATCCTTCTTCGCCTTCTCGGGATAGACCTCCAGCACCTCCTCGATGAGGGCCTGGGTTTCTTCGCGGGTCAATGCAGACATTTCTGCCCTCCTTAGGCGGCGAGTTCGGCGGCGGTCTTGCCGACGATGGACTCGTCCTCGA
>DASVZI010000204.1:0-1517 GCA_036391735.1 Rhodocyclaceae bacterium | reverse complement strand
GAGTTCATCGCCGACCCGAGCGGCACCTTCTACTTCATGGAGATGAACACGCGGCTGCAGGTCGAGCATCCGGTCACCGAGATGATTACCGGCCTCGATCTCGTCGAGTGGCAACTGCGCGTTGCGGCCGGCGAGCCGCTGCCGCTGGCGCAGGAGCAGCTGTCGATCCGCGGCCACGCGATCGAGGCGCGCATCTATGCCGAGGACCCGGACAAGGGCTTCCTGCCGTCGACCGGACGGCTGCTGCATCTCGCGCCGCCCGAGCCCTCGCTGCATGTGCGCGTCGACACCGGCGTCGAACAGGGCGACGCAATCTCGCCGCACTACGACCCCATGATCGCCAAGCTGATCGTCTGGGACGAGACGCGCGAACGCGCCCTGTCGCGCATGCTGCAGTCGCTGGCGCAATACCGCATCGTCGGGGTCGCGAACAACGTCGGCTTCCTCTCGAGGCTGGTCGCCTGTCCCGCCTTCGCCCATGCAGATCTCGACACCGGCCTCATCGAGCGCGAGAAGGATTTCCTGTTCGCCGACGGCCAGGCCGAGCCGCCGCGCGAAGCGTGGCTCGCCGCGGCGCTGGCCGAGCTGCTGCGCGAGCGCGCCCAGGGCAGCGTCCAGGCGCTGGGCGACGAAGACCCGCACTCGCCCTGGCACCTGCGTGACGGCTGGCGCATCAACAGCGCGGCGCGCCGCAGCCTGGCGTTCCGCGCGGCCGAAGTCGAGAAGAGCGTCGGGGTCGCCTACGCGGGCCCGGACTTCGAACTGGAACTGGACGGACACCCCACGCACGCGTCGGGCGAAATGCTGCCGGGCAGCCAGCTGCGCGCCGATCTCGGCGGGCGGCGCATCAACGCCACCGTCGTCGTCGCCGGGGAAAAGCGCCACGTCTTCCTGCATGGCCGCGGCTTCGCCTTCGCCGCGATCGATCCGCTGTTCCATGCCGGCGAGGGCGGCGGCGCCGAGGGCGGCTTGACGGCGCCCATGCCGGGCAAGGTCATCGCGCTGGTGGCGAAGGCCGGCGACAAGGTCGAGAAGGGCGCGGCGCTGATGGTCCTCGAGGCGATGAAGATGGAGCACACCATCGCCGCGCCGGCGGCCGGCGTCGTCAAGGCATTCCGCTTTGCCGTCGGCGACCAGGTCGCGGATGGCGCAGAATTGCTCGAGTTCGAACCCGCCGCGAGTTGACCATGCCCCTGCCACGCCGCGTCAAGATCGTCGAAGTCGGCCCCCGCGACGGGCTGCAGAACGAGAAGCAGCCGATCGCCACCGAGACCAAGCTGGAACTCATCGGCCGCCTTGCCGACGCCGGTCTCAAGACCATCGAGGCGGCGGCCTTCGTTTCGCCCAGGTGGGTGCCGCAGATGGCCGATGCCGCCGAGGTGATGCGGCGGCTCGAGCGCCGCGAAGGCGTCGCCTATCCGGTGCTGGTGCCCAACGAGAAGGGATTCGAGGCCGCGCTGGCCGCCGGCGCGACGGAGATTGCGGTGTTCGGCGCCGCCTCGGAGGCCTTTTCCGAA
>DASVZI010000203.1:0-16217 GCA_036391735.1 Rhodocyclaceae bacterium | reverse complement strand
CGAGCGGCGAGGGCGCGCCTGCGGCGGGTGCCGCCGCGGGGGCGGGCGCTGCGGCCGCGGGTGTCGCGGCCGGGGCCGCGGCAGGCTTGCCGAGGTCCGCGAAGGTGCCGACGTACTCGATCTTCGCCGCCGCCTTGATCGCCTTCAATTCCTTCTCGGTGATCTCCGCCACGTGCTGGTTTAGCAGATAGCGCTGGATGGCCGGCGCCGCGGTCGCCTCGTCGATCGGCATCAGCCGCGTGCCCGCCAGCCGCAGGATGGATGTCTGGCCTTCCCGGTCTTGCATGATGAGGTCGCCGTCCTTGGCGGCGACGAGCCGCTTCAGCAGGTCCGACGGAATCTGTTCGGCGGGTCTCGCGCCGGCGCCCCCGTTGAAGGCGATGTCGTGGGCCTTGAGCCATTCCTGGATCTTCTCGGCGGGCGCCTTCTTGTCCACCAGCGCCTGCAGTTCGGCCCGGCCCTCGGCCGGCGTCTGGAAGCCGATCTCCTGCACCGCGTAGATGCGCCGCTGGGCGAACAGTTCGGGGTGTTCCGCGTAATAGCGCGAGACGTCGCGCGGCGACATCTTGGGGCCGGACGCCACGGCCTGGTCGATGTAGGCCCGCGCGAGGATCTCGCGGCGCGCCAGTTCGAGCGCCATGAGCGTCTCCGGCGTGCGGTCGAGCTTGGCGTCCACCGCCTTGGCGGCCAGCAGTTCCTGGTCGATCAGCCGGTCGACGACGCTCTTGCGCACCTGCTCCATCTTGCCCGCCGGTACGTTGCCTAGCTTGGAAAGGATCATGTTCACCTGGTGCAGCGAGATCTCGCTGCCGTTGACCTTGGCGACCACTTGCGTGGCGGCCTTGTCCGCGGCCTTGTTGCCGCACGCGGATACGGCGAGCGCGCCGATCATCATGGTCACGAGCAGGGAGCGCGAAACGGGTTTGGTCTTCATCTGGATGTCCTGTCAGTAGATGCCGGAAGATTACGAAAGGCCCGCGAGCCGCTTGCGGCTGGCGCCGCTCATGGCGTCGAGGAGCGATTGGACGAACTCCTGCTGGGTGGCGAATGATTCGTCGTCGGGCAGGCCGACGGTCGATACGCGGAAGATGAGGCCGTCCGGGACGATGCCGCGCAAGCCGTAGGTCAGCGCGGTCAGCTTGGCGCCGACGGCGCTCGTCGCGACGCGCTCGCCGATGACGGCCCAGTAGGTGAGCGGCTCCCGCCGCTGCAGCCGCTGGGTCACCAGGCGCTTGACCGGCACGTTGCCGAAGCGCGTGGCCAGTTCCCCGCGCGCCGACCGTTCGATCTGGAAGCCGCCGGCCGGATAGCAGATATCGGGAACGTGGAGATCATGCGAGTGGGTCTGGTTCTCGCCGTAGGCGATCGACAGCATGACGATGCGCCCGCTGGCGACGTCCACGTAGGTGCGGGCGAGCACCTGCTGGTAGATCTGGCTCACCAGGCCTTCGCCCTGCGGGTTGACGACGACCGCGCTCTCGCGCTCATCCATCGCCCAGTTGCCGAAGTGCCGCGGCACCATTGCCTCGAGGTCCACCCTGGTGCCCGCCTCGGCCATCCGTATCGTCGGATGAGCCAGCCAGGTCGCCAGCACCGTGACGAGCATGGCGATCAGGACTGCCAGGGCGCGGCGGCGCAGCGGATTCATGCGCCGAGGGCCACCGGGGCTGCGCGCCGGCGCGCCAGCGCGCGCAGCAGCGAATCGACGCCGACGATCAGGATGAGGGCCGCCAGGAACAGCACCATGCCGGCGAAGCCATGCAGGAAGCCCTGCCCCGCCTCATCGCCGAAATGGTAGGTAATCAGCGACAGCACCATCACCCGGATGACGTTGGCGGTGAAGGATATCGGGATAATCAGGATCGCCAGGGCGACGTTGCGCATCACCGATTCGTGCCGCGCCACGTTTAGGTAGAGCAGGCCCAGCGCCTCGAGGGTGAACAGCGTGTGCAGGCCGGCGCAGGCATCCGCGACGAGCAGCTGGTATTGGCCGATCTGCATGATGACGCCGGTGCGGGCGATCGGGTAGCCCACGCCGTGCAGCACCGTCTCGGCGACGTAGGACACCGCGATCTTCATCGGCATGGTGACGGCCGCCACCAGCAGGCCCGGCAGCGGAATCATGAACAGCATGAAGAACAGCGGGAACCACATCGTCTTGAGGGAGCGGGGACCGAGCGTCACCAGCACCGCGCCGGCCAGCACCCAGATCAGCGAACCCAATTCGAAGTACTCGATGCTCTGGGAGCGCCCGACCAGATAGAACATCAAGCCGACCGCCAGCAGCGTCCAGCCCGTCAGCATCGCCTTGCGGCCGACGGGCGCCTGGACGGCGAGGATTTCGCCGCGCGCCCGCCAGATCAGCCATGACGCCAGCGCCAGGATCATCGGGCCGTGCGCCTGCGTGTCGCTGGCCCAGATGCCGTGCGCGAAATCCCAGAGGGTCGGCGCATAAAGCGCCGCCAGACCTGCTCCGAGCATGAGCCAGGCAAGGCGATCCGGTTGGGGTTCAGTCGAGGGATTCAAGGACGGGACGATGGATGGGCGCGAGCGACGGTCAATGACGGGATGCTACAACAAAAGCTGCGGTAACCATGACCGCGGGCGGGACTCTACCTTGCCGCCGCCCGCCGGCAATAGCCCGATAGAGCTACCACTTTAGTTACACGGAGTGAGTCGCCGGACAGCCGAATTTCCCTTACCGGCGCTGCCAATTGGCTAGAATGGAACCACGCTGCCTGCATGGTTACGGCGCGCGAAACACAGCGGTCTTCGCCCGCAATCGCCCCCAGCAACCGGGCGGTAGCGCAGCAGGCGACCGCGCCTCTGGGGGAGAGATTCAAGAAATGGTCATGACCCGGCCATCGGCGATGATCGGCATCTGCGCCCGCCTCGCGGCAGCGCTCGCCCTGGCGGCAGCCAGCCTCGCCTGCAGCACGATGGCAGCGGCGCGAACGCCCGCAGCAGACTGGTCTTACGCCAAGGCCGCCGAGCCTTACCGCGGCATCACCATCACCGCCTCCTTCATGCCGCGCCCGGGCTACGAAGCCGCCATCTCGCTGATACCCGAGTTCGAGCGCCTGACGGGAATCCACGTCAAATGGGAGAGCATCTACTACGAGAAGCTGCGCGAGGCGCTGGTACTCGACTTCACCAGCAGCGAGAAGCCCAAGTACGACGTCGTGCTGATCGACATCGTCTGGCCGGGCGAATTCGCCACGGCCGGCTGGATCGCGCCGCTCGACCGCTTCTACCGCGATCCCGCCATCACCGATCCCGACCTGGATCTCAAGGACTTCTTCCCCATCCTGCTCGATTCCCTCGGCACCTGGGACAAGCGCATCTACGGCCTGCCCTTCGACAACTACTCGGGGCTGCTCTTCTACAACAAGTGCCAGCTGAGGGAAGCCGGCTTCAACAGACCGCCGGCCACCTGGCAGGAACTCAAGGACATCTACGGGCCGGCCCTCACCCGCAATGGCCGCTACGCCTACGCGCTGCAATCGCATTGGGGCGAAACCCAATCGTGCGACTCGTTCATGCGCTTCGTCTGGCCGTTCGGCGGCTCGCTGCTCACCGCGGACTTCAAGCCGAACCTTTCCTCCCCGGCATCGCTCGCAGGCCTGGAGTTCCGCCAGTCGCTGATGCGCTACATGCCTCCGGGCATCGTCGACTGGGAGCATGAGCCGACGGTGGAGGCCCTGGGCGAGGGCCGCGTCGCGATGATTACCGAATGGAGCGGCTGGTACAAGTGGCTCGCCGATCCCAAGACGTCGAAGATATCTCCGTGCCTGGGCGTTGCCGTCGAACCGGCGGGACCGGCAGGACGCCGGCCCGCGCTGGGCGGATTCTCGCTCGGCATCAACGCCCACAGCAGCCGCGAGAACCAGGCGGCGGCCTGGCTGTTCATCCAATGGATCACCTCGAAGCAGAAGGCCCGGGACTTCATCCTTGCCGGCGGCGTGCCGGGCCGCCGCAGCGCCTATCACGACGAAGCGATGCGCGCGCGCTTTCCCTACTTCGAGCCGCTGGTCGCCTCATGGGAGCGCTATGGCAACCCGATCTACCGGCCGCGGTTCCAGGAATGGCCGGCGATCTCGCGCATCATCGCGACCACCGGCACCGACATGATGCGCGGGAAGATCGGCGTCGCAGACGGCGCGCGCATGATCGACGACCAGGTGCAGTACATCCTCCACGAATCCGGCTACTACGCCGGCAAGCCGAAACTGCAATAGCATGCCGGCCCTCTTCGAACGACGCGGCAGTATCGTCCGGCGCCTGAGCCTGATCGTCGGGGCCGCGCTGGTCGGCATCGTCCTGGTCGTCGCCGGCGTCGCCCTGGTCGAACAGCAGCGGCAGCTTGCGCGCGCCCTCGAGACCAAGGCGACCAGCCTCGCGCAATTCATGGCGGAGGTCAGCCCGCTCAGCATCCTCTCGCTCAACTTCGTCGAGATGAGCAACAACGTGAAGAAGGTGGTGGTGACCGACGACGAAGCGGTGTACGCCATCATGCTCAACGACCGCCGCATCCCGCTCGCCTGGTATTTCAAGGACAACGATCCGGCCGTGACCGACGAAGTGCGCGCCCTCGAAACCGCACGCCAGCCGATCGCCGGGGTGGCGGCGATGAAGCGCACCGCCCGCATCCTCGAGGTGGAAACCCCGATCGACGCCGGCGGCCGGCGCATCGGCTGGGCCGTCGTCGGCTTCTCGGCCGAGCCCATGCACCGGGCGCTGATGCTGCAGATCGCCGTCATCGGCGCGATCCTGGTGGTCGTTACCGCGGCCAGCCTGGCGCTGATCGGATACCTGCTGCGGCGCATGCTTCAGCCGATCCGAACGCTGACATCGGCGGCGATGCAGATCAGCACGGGCAATCTCGACGTGGCCTTGACCGGAACCGGCCGCAGCGACGAGCTAGGCGTGCTGGCACGAGCCTTCGACAGCATGGCGGCCCAGTTGCGCGAACTCATCGCGGGCATGGAACAGCGCATGGCCGAACTCCAGCGCATGAGTCATGCCCTGCAGAAGAGCGAGGAGCAATTCCGCCGCATCGTCGCAACGGCCAACGAGGGCATCGGCGTCATCGACGCGGAGGGCAGGATCACCTTCGCCAACGCGCGGATGTCAGAGATGCTCGGCTTGCCGGTCAACGCCATGCAGGGCCGCATGCTCGTCGACTTCATGCACGAGGAGGACGTTCCGGACCACGAGCGCCGCGCGGGAATGAGGGCGCAGGGCGTCGCCGAGACCTACGAGCGGCGCTTCCGCCGCGCCGACGGCCGCATCGCCTGGATGCTGGTGTCGGCAACCCCGGTGATGGACGAGCAGGGCCGGTATGCGGGCGCCTTCGGCATGTTCACGGACATCACGGCGCGCAAACAGGCGGAGGACGAGATCCGGCGCTTCAACCAGCAGCTCGAGCAGCGCGTTGCGCAGCGGACCGAGCAGCTCGAGGCCGCCAATCACGAGCTGGAGGCTTTCTCCTACTCCGTCTCGCACGACCTGCGCGCTCCGCTGCGCGCCATCGACGGCTATTCCCATATCCTGCTCGAGGACTACACCGACAAGCTCGACGACGAAGGACGCCGGATACTGCGGGCCGTCAGCGACAGCACGCGCCGCATGGGACAGCTGATCGACGACATCCTCAAGTTCTCGCGCAGCGGACGCAGCGAGATGGCGACCACCGACATCGACATGGAGCAGTTGGCCCGCGAAGCGCTCCACGAGGTGGCGCCTGGGGAAGGCCCGCTGCGCGTGGACATCGGCGCCCTGCCGCACGTCCAGGGCGATCGCGCCATGCTGCGCCAGGTGTTCGTCAACCTGCTCGCCAACGCCGTCAAGTTCAGCCGCTCGCGCGCCGCGCCGCGCATTGTCGTAGACGGCACCGTGAACGGCAACGAAGCGGTCTATACGGTCAAGGACAACGGCGTCGGCTTCGACGATCGACAGGTGGACAAGCTGTTCGGCGTATTCCAGCGCCTGCACGGGATTGCCGAGTTCGAGGGCACCGGCATCGGGCTGGCCATCGTCAAGCGCATCGTCAGCCGCCACGGCGGACGGGTCTGGGCCGAGGGAAGGGTCGGCGAGGGTGCGCTGATCGGCTTCGCGCTGCCGCGCACGCCCGCTCAAGGCGCCTGACGGGACGAGACGCTCTAACCCTCCCCTGCGGCATGCAGCCGGACCAGCCGGCGCACCAGCAGGCCGGCGTTGCCGAGATCCTTCGTCGTCACGGCGTCCACCATGAACAGGTCGGTACGCCCCGCCTTTGCGCCGAGTTCGGCGACCGCCGCCTCCACCACGTAGCAGGTGCGCGGGAACACCGGCGGCAGCGCGGTCGGCGGGTGGTCTTGCGGTGCCGGCAGGGCATAGAAGTGCGCCAGGCGCGGATCGGCAAGCAGCAGCGCACGCCCAGTCAGGTTCACCAGCACCAGGGAATTGTCGTCGGCGACGACCAGCGCCCATCCGGCCGCATAGAGGAGCAGCCCGCAGCAGGCCGTGATCGCGACCAGGCCGGCCGGCGGCGTGCCGAGATCGGACGTCAGCAAGACAAGGCCCAGGACGAAGCCGGGCACGGCGTAGCGAAGGGTGCGCTTGGCGAAAGCGCGGACCTCGCGGCTGCGATCGGCCCGGCCGCAGCGATGGAACCATGCGGCGCAAACCGCAACCACCGCCACGGTGTAGAAGATGCCGTAGAACAAATTGGCGTCCATATGGCGTCCTTGCCTCTCGGGTCCCCCCGTTTCGAGACAGCCCGGCATGCCCGCGGGTTCCGCCCATTGCGCGCCCGCGCCGGAGCGGCGAGAATCCCGTATCCGGAAGAGGAGCGGCAACGCCATGAAATCAACCGCCGACGCCGGCGCGACGCCGGACGGCGAGCGGATCGAGGCGCTCAAGCGCGTCCTCGAGGTCGCGCCCTACGATCCCCTTCGCCATCGCGAGCTGGCGGACGCGCTGCGCCCGCACGACGAACTGCGTGCCGACGTGCACCTCGCTACCGCGCTGCTGATCGAGGGATTCCTCGACGGCTCCCGCTGCGATGCCCCGGTGGACCTCTGCAACATCGCCACCGCCTTCTTCGCGCGCGGCAACTATGCGGCCGCCGAACTCTGGTACCGCATCGTCATCGCCCTGGACCCGGGCATCGCCGTCGCCCACATGAATCTGGTGGCTATTTACGGCGCCACCGGCCGCAAGGCGGCCGCCGAGCAAAGCCGCGAACGCGCCTATGCGCTGCAGCGCGTCTTCGTCGAGCGCGAGGGCGCGCCGGCGCACCGGGTGCTCGTGCTCACGGCCGGACGCTCGGCCGCGAATGTTCCGCTCAACGCGCTGCTCCCGACGACCGCCTACGAGCGCATCGGCTACATCGTCGACTATGCGGACGAGGTCGAGGACGAACGACTGCCCGCTCATGACTTCGTCTTCAATGCCATAGGAGAGCCCGACGCGGCGGTCCGGCTGCTCGGCCGCCTCGAGCGTTTCGCGGCGCGCTGCGGCAAGCCGCTGCTCAATGCGCCCGATGCCGTCGCCCGCACGCAGCGGCATCGGCTGGACACCCTGCTGGGCGATATTCCCGGCATCGTGCTCGCCCCCTGCCGACGCCTGGCCGCCGGGGAGATGCCGCCGCAGGAGCTGGAGTTCCCGCAGCTGCTGCGGCCCGCCGGCAGCCACGGCGGCGACCGGCTGGAGCGCTGCGAGAGTCCCGCCGCCCTGGCCGCAGCCGCGCGCGCCATCGGCGGCGAGGCCTACCTGACGCGCTTCATCGATTACCGCAGTCCCGACGGCTGGTATCGCAAGTACCGGATGGTCTTCGTCGACCGCCGGCCCCTGCCCTACCACCTGGCGATCTCCGAGCACTGGATGGTGCACTACGAGAGCTCGGGCATGGACGGCGATGCGCGCCGCCTGGAAGAGGAACGCGCATTCCTGAGCGACCCGGAAGCCGCGCTCGGCGCACCCGCGCTGTCGGCCGTCCGAGCCGTCGGCGCGCGCCTCGGGCTCGATTATGCCGGCATCGATTTCACGCTGCTGCCCGACGGCCGGGTGCTGGTCTTCGAGGCCAATGCCACGATGCTGGTGCACTACGAGTCGCCGGAGGGCGCGCTGGCGCACAAGAACCCTTGCGTGCGCGCCATCGCCGATGCCCTTGCCGAACTCGTCGTGCGCCGCTGCGGGCGCTAGCGCAACCCGACGTCCTCCCGAGCGCGATCGGACGTACCATATGCGCTTCGCCGCCGATCTCCAATGAAGATGCCGCCCAGCTTCCCGGTGCGCTATGTCGAACCGGTCTTCCGCCCGCCCAGCGAGGCCGAGTCGCTGATCCTGCCGGTGACCGACGGTTGCTCCTGGAACCGCTGCACCTTCTGCGAGATGTATACCGCTCCGCAAAAGGCCTTCCGCGCGCGTCCCGAGGCCGAAGCGCTGGAATCCATCCGTGCCTGTGGCGAACGTTTCGGCGCCAGCGTGCGGCGCGTCTTCCTTGCCGACGGCGACGCCCTGGTGCTGCCGACGCGCCGGCTGCTCGACGTGCTCGAGGCGATCCGCCGTCACCTGCCGGCGGTGCACCGCGTCTCCAGCTACTGCCTGCCTCGCAACCTGCGCAGGAAGAGCGTCGACGAACTCAAGGCGCTCGCCGCGGCGGGACTCTCGCTCGCCTATGTCGGCGCGGAGTCGGGCGACGATGAAGTGCTGGCGCGCGTGCACAAGGGCGAGACCTTCGAGAGCACGCGCGAAGCGCTCGACAAGCTCGCCGCGGCCGGCATCCGGCGCTCGGTGATGATCCTCAACGGGCTCGGCGGCCGCCGGCTCTCGCCGCAGCACGCCGAGAATTCCGCCCGCCTTGCCAATGCCACGCAGCCGGAATACCTGGCGACCCTCGTCGTGAGCTTCCCGCGCGGCGAGGAACGCTTCCGCGCTTCGTTCCCCGATTGGCAGCCGCTCTCCCAGCCGGAACTCTTCGCCGAGATGGAAGGCTTCATCGGCGGGCTGCACTTGCGGCGGACGGTGTTCCGCAGCGATCACGCGTCCAACTGGCTGGTGCTCAAGGGCACGCTGGGCGCCGACAAGGATCGGTTGCTGGCCGAGATCCGCGACGCCATCGACGCTCCGGAACAGGCGGCGCTGCGCCCGGCCTGGATGCGCGGACTCTGACGCGCGTTCATCTCCGCGCTTCCAGCCAGGTCGATTTCGTCATGGCCGCTCGCGTCGCCAGGCTGCGCTCGATCGCGCGAAGCCAGAAGCCCAGCACCTCCGGATAAGCGACGTCCACCGGGTGTATGCCGAGCCGAAGCAGGGGCGCGTCGCCGAGCCCGGCCAGACGATAGCCGTTGAGGCGACCGAAGACGCGCCGCCGCAGCGCGGAGCGCACGCTCCAGAACAGGCTCGCCGAGCCCTGCGGACGCCAATCCGGAAGGGTGTAAAGCCGTCCTAGCGTGGAGGTGTAGGCGAATGAGGAGCGCGACAGCGCCGCGCGCGCGCCGTCGCTCAGCAGCCAGGCCGGCGGCACGAAGCCGCGCACCGGCCAGCCCAGCCGGCGGAACGGGGCGAGACCGCGTTGGATCCGCTGCTGCGCCGCCGATTCATCGAGCGCCCCGAACTCGCCTTCCCCGGCGGTCCACAAACGCCGTCTCAGCCACGCCGCAGGATTGCGCGCCGGCACGTCGTCCCAATGGAAGCAGCCATGCATCGCCACCTCGTCGCCGCGCTCCAATCGCTGCCCGATCGCGCGCACGAACTCGCCATCGGCGTCGATCGGCACACCGCGGTGGTATTCCGGGACGACAAGCAGCGTCACCGGAACGTCGCCGAGGGCGTCTACGCCGGCCAGCAGCCGGGCACAGGCCGGCCAGGTCGCCGGCGCGACGTCGTGAAGGACGACGCAGAGGGCCCGGTCACCCTGCCGCGCGCAGGGCGTCTTCGACGATCCCGGCACGTCGTGGCCTCAGCAGTTCCCGGTAGCAGGCGAACAGGCTGTCGAGGGTGCGCTCCCAGGTCCAGCGAGCCTCGACCGCGCGGCGGGCCGCGGCGCCCATGACCCGGCTGTCGTCCTCGAACAGTGCGGCGATCGCCTGCGCCAGATCTTCCGGCGCGCTCGATCGTGCCAGCACGCCGGTGCCCGGCGCCACGAGTTCGGGCACGGCGCCCGCGGCGACGCCGACCACGGGGATGCCGCTCGCCATCGCCTCGAGCACGACGAGGCCGAAGGTCTCGGCGTCCCCGGCGTGAACCAGCGCATCGCAGCTGGCGAGCAGGCAGGCGAGTTCGCGGGCGCCGACGTAGCGCGAGATGCTGCCGGCGTTGCGGGTTCGCGGGCTCGGCATCCCCGGTCCGATGAGCAGCAGGTGATAGCGCGGCCCCATGATCTCCACCGCACGAATCAGATCTTCGAGGCGCTTTTCGCGCGCATTGCGCCCGGCGAATACCAGCAGTCGCGTGCCGGCCCCCAACTGAAGTTCCCTGCGCAGCCGCAGGCTGCGCAGGCGCGGATGGAACAGCTCGACATCGACGCCCAGGGGCTGCACGCGGACGCGCGCCACCCCGATGCGCTGGAGTTCGCGCTGCATCGCCGCGCTGGGCGCCAGCACGACATCGAATCGCGCGTAGAGCCGGCGCACATAGCGCTCGGCAAGACGCGCGCCCGTCGCGCCGAAGCGCGACCTGACGAGGCCGGGCAGGTCGGAATGGCAGAAGGCGACCGTCGGCACGCCGAGCCTGATCCCCGCCTCCACCACGGCCGTGCCGAGCCGGTAGGGATCCCCGGCCTCGATGATGTCGGGCGACAACGCCTCGAGCGCGGACAGCCAGGGGCCGATCCGCAGCGGAAAGCGGAAGCCGCCGGCGCAGGGCAGCGCCCATGCCGGCGGCGCCACCTGGTAGGCCACCAGGCGGCCGTCGCGACCCGCCGGGGCAACGACGGTGTGGCGCACGGCCGGATGTCGCGAAAGCCAGTCGTGCTTCGCTTCGACGTAGCGGCGGACGCCGCCGCCGTGGGCGGCGTAGAACATCGTGACGTCGCACAGATGCATCGGTGCGAACGCGGGTACGAGATCTCGGTACATGCGACAAGCCTGTCCGCAAGTCCCGGACCAAGCCGGCCTGCCGGGATCGCGGCGTCTCCGCCGAAGATGCCCGCAATTCCTACCGCGCGGCGGTATTAGTTGCCGGCGGACCGTCCGGACGTGATGGATTTGATCGCGGACAAGCATTTCGGGACCAAGGGTCCGATAGGATGCGAGCCATGAAACGCCTCTACCCGCTGCTGTTCGCCTGCACCCTCCTCCCGGCCGGGGCCTTCGCCTCCTGCGGCTCCGCCTACTGCGTCATCAACACCCAGTGGGACATGCAGGGGCTGACCGGCGCCGCCGGCCGCTCCGCCGTCGACCTGCGCTACGAGTACATCCGCCAGGATCGCCTGCGCGCCGGCAGCCGCGACATCTCAGCGGCGGAGGACAACAGCGACACCGTCGAACTCGGCACGACAAATCGAAATCTCGTCGGCACTTTCGACTACAGCTTCGACGATCATTGGGGACTCGGCGCCGCCTTGCCGATGGTGGACCGCGAGCATTCGCACATCGTCGATCCCGGCGGCGCCGCCACCGTCGAATCGTGGGACTTCTCCAGGCTGGGCGACGCCCGGCTGCTGGGCCGCTACCAGTTCGACGCCGCGGCCTCAGGCGATCGTTACGGCCTGCAGTTCGGACTCAAGCTGCCCACCGGCAGCCACGACATCGCCAATGCCGC
The DNA here is from genome assembly GCA_036391735.1 of Rhodocyclaceae bacterium. Classification (GTDB taxonomy): domain Bacteria; phylum Pseudomonadota; class Gammaproteobacteria; order Burkholderiales; family Rhodocyclaceae; genus Nitricoxidireducens. The sequence goes on along the minus strand of DASVZI010000203.1, from coordinate 4,469 downwards.
GGGCACCGTCGCGGAGCGCGCCTTGCAGCCGGGAACCGGCAGCACCGACGTCCTGCTCGGCGGCTTCTATTCGTACCGCCCGCAATACCGCGACCTCGGCTGGTTCGCACAGGCCCTCTTCCAGCGCGCAGTCGCCACCCGCGACCGGTTCCGTCCCGGCGACCAGCTGACGCTGACCGCCGGGCTCAACTATCCGGTGAGCGACGCCGCCACCCTGCTCTTCCAGCTCAACGGGCTCGTCAAGAAGCGCGACACCGGGGCGAATGCCGAGCCCGACCTGAGCGGCGGCCGCTATCTCTACGCGAGCCCCGGCGCGAGCCTCGCGCTGGACCGCGACACCCAGGTCTACGGCTTCGTCCAGCTGCCGCTCATCGGCAACGTCAACGGCATCCAGCTCGTCGCCAGGCGGTCGTTCGTCGCGGGCATCAGCAGGCGCTTCTGAGGTCAGCGCGCGGCGCATTCCGCCGCCGTCTGGCGCATGCGGTCGACCTGGGCAGCCGCCTCCTCGGGACTGGCGTAGACCAGGCGCAGGTCGTAGCCGGCGCCGAAGTTGCCGCCGCCGTACACGATATGCAGCTCGTTCTGCGCCGTTTCGACGTACTGGACGATGCCGAGGTTGACCCAGCGCTGGCGGCCCGGCTCGCTGGACGGCACCTGCAGCAGGCAGAAGGACACCGATCCCGCGGCATGCGGGACGGATTGCGCCGGCGCGCTGGAAGCGGCCAGCGCCAGGCAGGCGCAAACGAGGCTGCGAAGGGCGACCATGGAGGGAGTCTAGCCGCGGCTCCCGGCGCGTCAATGCGCCGAAAGGGACGCCGGGCCAAAGGGCCGGCGCATGGAGCGGGTATAATTGCCGGCTTGTCGAAATCGCGAGTTCATCATGGAAGCAGAACGCCTCAACGCCGTCGCCCACCGCATCGCCGACCTCAAGTCGCGCGGGCAGGAACTGCGGAGGTATCTTTGACTACGATGCCAAGGCATCGCGTCTAGAAGAAGTCGCCAAGCTGCTCGAAGACCCGGGCATCTGGAACGACGCCGACCGCGCCCAGGCGCTCGGCAAGGAGAAGAAATCCCTCGAAGCCGTCGTGCTGACGCTGGACAACGTCAGCCGCCAGCTCAACGACGCCGGCGATTTCTTCGACATGGCCAAGGAAGAGAACGACGAGGCGACGCTGGCCTCGGTAGAAGCCGACCTCGCCGGCACCGAAGCGCAGGTCGCCGACCTCGAGTTCCGCCGCATGTTCTCCAACCCGGCCGACCCCAACAACTGCTTCGTCGACATCCAGGCCGGCGCCGGCGGCACCGAAGCCTGCGACTGGGCGTCGATGCTGCTGCGCCAGTACCTCAAGTACTGCGAACGCAAGGGCTTCAAGGCCGAGGTGCTCGAGCAGACCGACGGCGACGTCGCCGGCATCCGCAGCGCCTCGCTGAAGGTCGAGGGCGACTACGCCTACGGCTTCCTGCGCACCGAAACCGGCGTGCACCGGCTGGTGCGCAAGAGCCCGTTCGACTCCGCCGGCGGCCGCCACACCTCGTTCGCCAGCCTGTTCGTCTATCCCGAGGTCGACGATTCGATCGAAGTCGAGATCAACCCGGCCGACCTGCGCGTCGATACCTTCCGCGCCTCCGGCGCCGGCGGCCAGCACATCAACAAGACCGACTCGGCGATCCGCATCACCCATATCCCGACCGGCATCGTCGTGCAGTGCCAGAACGACCGCTCGCAGCACCGCAACCGCGCCGAGGCGATGACCATGCTGAAGTCGCGCCTCTACGAAGCCGAATTGCGCAAGCGCCAGGCCGAAGCCGACAAGCTCGAAGCGAGCAAGACCGACGTCGGTTGGGGCCACCAGATCCGCAGCTACGTGCTCGACCAGAGCCGCATCAAGGACCTGCGCACCAACGTCGAAATCTCCAATACCCAGAAGGTGCTGGACGGCGATCTCGACGCCTTCATCGAAGCCAGCCTCAAGCAGGGCGTCTGACCCTTATCGGATAACGACCATGACAGAACAAAACCAGGCTCCGCAACAGGACGAGAACCAACTCATCGCCGAGCGCCGCGAGAAGCTCAAGAAGTGGCGCGAATCCGGCAAGGCGTATCCCAACGACTTCCAGCGTGAGAACACCGCCGGCAAGCTCGACGAGGTCTACGGCGAAAAGTCGCGCGAGGAGCTCGACGAGATCAAGGTCGGCGTCAAGGTCGCCGGCCGCATCATGCTCAAGCGCGTCATGGGCAAGGCATGCTTCGCCACGCTGCAGGACCTGTCGGGCCGCATCCAGATCTACGTGACGCTCGACGGCGTCGGCTCGGATGCGCTCGACGATTTCAAGAAGTGGGACCTCGGCGACATCTGCGGTGCCGTCGGCACGCTGATGAAGACCAAGACCGGCGAGCTGACGGTCAATTGCTCGGAGATCCGCCTGCTCTCGAAGTCGCTGCGCCCGCTGCCGGAGAAGTTCCACGGCCTCACCGACGTCGAGCAGAAGTACCGCCAGCGCTACCTCGATCTCATCACCAACGAGCAGACGCGCTTCACCTTCGTCGCGCGCAGCCGCATGATCGCGTCGATCCGCCACTACATGACGAGCCACGGCTTCCTCGAGGTCGAGACGCCGATGATGCATCCGATTCCCGGCGGCGCCTCGGCCAAGCCCTTCATCACCCACCACAACGCCCTCGACATGGAGCTGTTCCTGCGCATCGCGCCGGAGCTCTACCTCAAGCGCCTGGTGGTCGGCGGTTTCGAGAAGGTGTTCGAGATCAACCGCAACTTCCGCAACGAAGGCCTGTCGCCGCGGCACAACCCCGAATTCACCATGATGGAGTTCTACGAGGCCTACGCGAACTACCAGTCGCTGATGGACTTCACCGAGGGCATCATCCGCCAGTCGGCGCGCGAGGCGCTCGGCACCGAGGTGTTCGAGTACCAGGGCCGCACGCTGGACCTGTCCAAGCCGTTCCGCCGGCTCACCATGGTGCAGGCGATCCACGCCACGCATCCCGGCTTCAGCCTGGAGCAGCTGAACGACGCCGCCTGGATCAAGGCCAAGCTGCACGACCTCAAGGCCGAAGTGCCGAAGACCGCCGGACTGGGCACGCTGCAGATGGTGCTGTTCGAAGAGACCACCGAGGCCGAGCTGTGGGACCCGACCTACATCATCGACTACCCGACCGAGGTCTCGCCGCTGGCGCGCCGTTCCGACGCCAACCCGGACGTCACCGAACGCTTCGAGCTCTTCATCGTCGGCCGCGAGATCGCCAACGGCTTCTCGGAGCTCAACGATCCGGAAGACCAGGCCGCGCGCTTCCTCGAGCAGGCCAAGGCCAAGGATGCCGGCGACGAGGAGGCGATGTACTACGACGCCGACTTCATCCGCGCGCTCGAATACGGCCTGCCGCCCACCGGCGGCTGCGGCATCGGCATCGACCGCCTGGTCATGCTGCTGACCGATGCGCCGGCGATCCGCGACGTGATTCTCTTTCCCCAAATGCGGCCGGAGTGAGGGGCGCAGCACTCGAACCCGCGAAAATCGTATTCGGCGCCGACGGCCTGCCGCAGGCGCCGGACTACGACGACAACTACCACTCCGACGGCGGCGCGCTGGGCCAGGCGCGCCACGTCTTCCTGAACGGCTGCGGACTGCCCGAAGGCTGGGCGAAGCGCGAGCGCTACTGCATCTTCGAGACCGGCTTCGGCCTCGGCACCAACTTCCTCGCCACCTGGCAGGCCTGGCGCGACGACGCGCAGCGTCCGGCCCAACTGCATTTCTTCTCGGTCGAGAAGCATCCCGTGCGGCTTGCCGATCTCGAACGCGCGCACGGCGCTTTTCCTGAACTGGTCGATCTTTCGGCCCAGCTGCGCCGCGCCTGGCCGCCGCCGCTGGCCGGCTTCCACCGCCTGCATTTCGAGGGCGGCCGCGTGCAGCTGACGCTGCTGTTCGGCGACGCACGGCGCGTCGTCGGCCAGGCGCTCGGCCGCTTCGACGCCTTCTATCTCGACGGCTTCGCGCCGAACCGCAACCCGGAACTATGGTCTGCCGAGTTGATGGACGAACTCGCCTGGCTCGCCGCACCCGGCGCCCGCTGCGCCACCTACACCATCGCCCGCGCGGTGCGCGAAGCGCTGGCAGGGGCAGGCTTCGAGGTCGACAAGCAGCCCGGGTTCGGCGACAAGCGCGACATGCTCGCCGGTCACTATGCGGGCCCCTGCGAAGGCCCGGCGATCGACGCAGCGCCGGCGGGCAGGATCGCGGTGATCGGCGCCGGCATCGCCGGCGTCAGCGTCGCCGAGCGGCTCGCAGCGCGCGGGCGCGAAGTGCTGCTGCTCGAATCGCAGGCCCTGCCCGCCCAGGGCGCGACCGGCAACAAGGCGGCCATCATGCTGCCGGTGCTGGCGCTCGACGAGACGCGGCTGGCGCGCCTCAACCGCGCCGCCTTCCTCTACGCGCTGCGGCGCCTCGCCCAG
>DASVZI010000202.1:0-9385 GCA_036391735.1 Rhodocyclaceae bacterium | reverse complement strand
GCGGCCGATGCCGTGCTTGCCACCGAGCTCGTTGAGCTTGGCGAGCAGCTGGTGGGCCTTCATCTTCTTGCCGTCGATGGCGACGAGGTCGCCCTGCTTGAATTCGAGGTCGATGTACTGGGCCTTGTCCGGCGCCTTCTCTGGCGACACGGTCCAGCGCCACATGCTCTCCTCGGCTTCGGCGCCCGGGTTCTCCAGGTGGCGGCCTTCGTAGGAGATGTGCAGCAGGTTGGCGTCCATCGAGTAGGGCGAGCCGCCCTTCTTGTGCTTCATGTCGATCGGAATGCCGTGCTTCTCGGCGTAGGCCATCAGCTTCTCGCGCGACAGCAGGTCCCACTCGCGCCACGGCGCGATGATCTTGACGTTCGGCATCAGCGCATAGGCGCCGAGTTCGAAGCGCACCTGGTCGTTGCCCTTGCCGGTGGCGCCGTGGGAGATGGCCTCGGCGCCGGTCTTCTGCGCGATCTCGACCAGGCGCTTGGCGATCAGCGGCCGTGCGATCGAGGTGCCGAGCAGGTATTCGCCTTCGTAGATGGTGTTGCAGCGGAACATCGGGAAGACGAAGTCGCGCACGAATTCCTCGCGCAGGTCGTCGATGAAGATGTTCTTCTTCTTGATGCCGAGCTGCAGCGCCTTGGCGCGCGCCGGCTCGAGCTCTTCGCCCTGGCCGAGGTCGGCGGTGAAGGTCACCACCTCGCACTGGTAGGTGTCCTGCAGCCACTTGAGGATGACCGAGGTGTCGAGGCCGCCCGAATAGGCGAGCACCGCCTTGTTGACTTCGCCTTTGGCGACTTTTTTCGCTTCGTTCATGTCCATTCCCTGAAAAAACCGATCACTGCGTACGGTAGCTGCGGTGGCATCCGACGCAGGCGCCGGTGACCGCTTCCAGCGCGCCGAGCGACTTGGCGACATCGCCGCCGCGCGCCACCGTCGCGAAATTGCTGGCCGCCGCGTGCATGTTGCGCGCGATCAGATGCATGTCGTCCGGCATGAACATGCCGGGCCGGGCATTGGACGGGGCAGTGCGATGACGCCCCATCGCGGACAGCCCGATCTGGCGCTCCGCCGTATCAGCCGCCTCCGCTCCCTTGCCCGCAGCGAGCGCCGCGACGATCTGGTGCACCGCCGTCTGGAAATCGAGCATCTCGGCGCGCAAGGCCGCGCGCGCTTCCGGCGGCATCGACACCAGGGTGCGAGCGTCGTCCGCCGCATGAGCCGCGGCTGCCGCGGCCAGCGCCAATGCGGCAATGCCGGCGCGGACGATCATGACTTCACCTCGCCCAACAGCAGGTACTCCATCAGCGCCTTCTGCACATGCAGCCGGTTCTCGGCCTCGTCCCAGACGACGCTCTGCGGCCCGTCGATCACCTCGGCCGCCACTTCCTCGCCGCGATGCGCCGGCAGGCAGTGCATGAACAATGCGCCGGCGTTCGCCGCCTTCATCATGTCGGCGTCAACCTGCCAGTCGGCGAAGTCGCGCAGGCGCTCCTCGTTCTCGGCTTCGAAGCCCATGCTGGTCCACACGTCGGTAGTGACGAGGTCGGCGCCGCGTGCCGCCTCCATGGGATCGGAGAATTCCTTGTAATGGCCGGTGCCGTGGAGATTGGCGCGCTCGGGCTCGACCTCGTAGCCGGGCGGCGTGGACACGCGCACCTGGAAGCCGAACACCTCCGCGGCCTGCAGCCAGGTGTTGCAGACGTTGTTCGAGTCGCCGATCCACGCCACCGTCTTGCCCTGGATGGAGCCGCGATGCTCGATGTACGTGTAGATATCGGCGAGGATCTGGCAGGGATGGTATTCGTTGGTGAGGCCGTTGATGACCGGCACGCGCGAATGGGCGGCGAAGCGCTCGATGATGTCCTGTTCGAAGGTGCGGATCATCACGATGTCGCTCATGCGCGAGATGACCTGCGCCGCATCCTCCACCGGCTCGCCGCGGCCCAGTTGCGAGTCGCGCGTATTGAGGTAGATCGCCGAGCCGCCGAGCTGCTGCATGCCCGCCTCGAACGACAGGCGGGTACGCGTGCTGGCCTTCTCGAAAATCATCACCAGGGTGCGGTCCTGCAGCGGCCAGTACTGCTTGTAGGCCTTGAACTGCTGCTTGATCCAACGGGTGCGCTCGAACACGTGGTCGAGCTCCGCCCGGGTGAAATCCTTGAGTTGCAGGAAGTGCTTGACCGGCACCGCCATGTCAGGCTCCGAGGAACTTCTTGATAAGCGGCACCAGCTTGGCGACGATCTGAGCGGCTTCCGCATCGGACAGCACCAGCGGCGGCAGCAGGCGGATCACCTTGTCGGCCGTGACGTTTATCAGCAGTTCCTCAGCCAGCGCCTGGGTGACCAGGTCGCCGCAGGGACGGTCGAGCTCGATGCCGATCATCAGGCCGTCGCCGCGGATGTCGACGACGCCGGCGATTCCGGCCAGCCCCTCGTGGAAGCCGGCGCGCAGGCTGGCGCCCAGGCGCGACGCGCGGTCCATCAAGCCGTCGGCGGCGATGATGTCGAGGGTGGTCAGGGCGGCGACGCAGGCGAACGGATTGCCGCCGAAGGTCGAGCCGTGCTTGCCCGGCTGGAACACGCCGGCCGCCTTGCCGGCCGCCAGGCAGGCGCCGACCGGCACGCCCGAGCCCAGGCCTTTGGCCAGCGTCATGACGTCGGGCACGATGCCGGCATGCTGGTGGGCGAACCAGACGCCGGTGCGGCCGATGCCGCATTGGACCTCGTCCACCATGAACAGCCAATCCTTGTCGTCGCAAATGCGGCGCAGCGCCCGCATGTAGTCCTGATGCGCGATGTTGATGCCGCCCTCGCCCTGGACCGGCTCGAACAGGACGGCGACGACGTTCGGGTTGTTCGCGGCGACCTGCTCGACGGCCGGCAGGTCGTCGAACGGCACGCGCACGAAGCCGGACACCAGGGGTTCGAAGCCGGCCTGGACCTTGCGGTTGCCCGTGGCCGAGAGCGTCGCCATGGTGCGGCCATGGAACGCCTTCTCCATCACGATGATGACGGGGCTCTCGATGTCCTTCTTGTGGCCGTACAGGCGCGCCAGCTTGATTGCCGCCTCGTTGGCTTCACAGCCGGAATTGCAGAAGAAGACCTCGTCCATGCGGGACAGGGCCGCCAGCTTGTCGGCAAGCATCTCCTGCTCGCGGACACGGTAGATGTTGGACGTGTGGATCAGCCGGCCGGCCTGCTCGGACAGCGCGCGCACCAGGCGCGGGTGATTGTGGCCCAGCGTATTGACGGCGATGCCGGCAAGCGCGTCGAGATACCGACGCCCTTGCTCGTCGTAGAGATGGCAGCCTTCCCCATGCGTGAAGGCCAGGGGCAGCCGCGCATAGGTGTTCATCACGTGCGACATGGAATACTTGCTCCGCATTAAAAAAGACACGGCGGACCCGCCATGCGGCCGCCGTGCTCGCAAAACAGTGTATCTTAACTGCGGCCCTTATAGGAAGCCCTGCAATTCATGCGCCTGGTCATCTTCAACCAGAAGGGCGGCGTCGGCAAGACGACGACGGCGCTCAACCTTGCCGCAGCGCTGGCTCGCCGCGAACAGGCGGTACTGCTCGTCGACCTCGATCCGCAGGCGCATCTTTCCGCGATCCACGGCAACGCGCTGGGCGAGGTCGCCGACAGCATCTTTTCCTTCTACCAGGACAACCGTCCTCTGCAGCAGATCGAGATCGAATGGGCCGGCGTCGGCCGGCTGATTCCCGCACATACCGAACTCATCAAGGTCGATTCGGTATTCGGCAAGGGCCCCAACATCCTCAACAAGCTCAACCGCGGCCTGTCCGAGTGCGAAAGCGGCCGCACGGTCATCGTCGACTGCTGTCCCTTCCTGGGTGTGCTTTCCCTCAATGCGGTGTTCGCCGCCGACCGGGTGCTGGTGCCGATTTCGTCCGACTACCTGTCGATGCGCGGCGCCATGCAGATCGACCGCACGCTCAAGGCGATCGAACCGGTATTGAAAAGACGGGTGGAACGGCGGTATTTGCTGACGCGCTTCGATCGGCGCCGCAACATGAGCTACGAAGTGCTGGCGCGATTGCGCGAACAATTCGGCGACGAAGTCTGCGAGACGACCATCTCGGAAAACGTCGCCGTGGCGGAGGCGCCGGCGCTGAATCGCGACGTCTTCTCGCATGATGCCGCCAGCCGCGGCGCCAGGGACTACGAGAGCCTGCGCGACGAACTGGCCGCAGTGGGATTCTTCAGCGCGTAGCGATCAGCCGAGCGACGTCCTCGAAACTGACCGAGGGGCTGCGCGCCGCGCCGAACATCGGCTGGCACTCGATGATCTCGCACTCGTGGTACATCTGCCGAAGTTTGCGCTCGGCATCGTTTCCGTCGCGGCCATAGATCTGAAGGTTGTCGACCGTCAGGCCATCCCGGGTACGGATGCGGAATCCATACTTGGTCATCAACGGGGCTTGCATAGAAATTCCCCTTCTGCGTCCATAAACTTATTACACTATATCGAGCAATTTCTGACAAATCAAGCTAGCATATTCAAATCGCTGGCTTTTTGTCCGAATGGGCTCGACTTTCGTAGAAGGGAATGCCACGAGCGGCAGCCGATGCGGCACCGCCAATGAAAATCGCCCGCAGGCCTCGGCCGGCGGGCGATGCAAACCGGAAAATCAGCGAATCAGAGCGCCTTGATGGCGGCCGACAGGCGGCTCTTGTGGCGAGCGGCCTTGTTCTTGTGGATGATCTTCTTGTCGGCGATGGAATCGATGACGCCTTGCGATTCCTTGAACACCGCCTGGGCGGCGGCCTTGTCGCCGGCGTCGACGGCCTTCTGCACCTTCTTGATCGCGGTACGCAGGGTCGAGCGCAGGCTCATGTTTTGGGCGCGCTGCTTGACGGCTTGACGGGCGCGCTTGCGGGCTTGTGCGGAATTGGCCATGAAATGGAATCCGGTCGGGGTATCTGGAAAAGCCGCGCATTATATGGACTTCCTTCTCCCAATGCAAGGTGCGCGAAGCCGGTAGCATGCGGGCCCATGAATCTTCTCAAAGCGCTGGCCACGGTCAGCAGCATGACCCTGCTGTCGCGCATTCTCGGCTTCGTCCGCGATTTCGTCATTGCGCGCACCTTCGGCGCCGGTTTCGCGACCGACGCCTTCTTCGTCGCCTTCCGCCTGCCCAACCTGCTGCGCCGGCTGTTCGCCGAGGGCGCCTTCTCCCAGGCCTTCGTGCCCATGCTCGCCGAGTACCACGGTCGCCGCGGCGAGGCGGAAACCAAGCGGCTGGTCGATCGCGTCGCCACGACGCTGTTTCTTGCGGTCATGCTGGTCACCATGGCAGGCATCGTGGGTTCGCCGCTGCTGATCTACCTGACCGCCCCCGGTTTCGTTGCCGAGCCCGACAAGTTCGCCCTGACCGTGCAACTGACGCGGATCACCTTCCCCTACATCCTGTTCATGGCGCTGGTGGCGCTCGCCGCCGGAATCCTCAATACCTGGAGCCGCTTCGCGCTGCCGGCCTTCACGCCGGTGTTGCTGAACCTGTCGTTCATCGGCATGGCGCTGCTGGCGGCGCCCTACTTCGATCCACCGGTGATGGTGCTGGCCTGGGCCGTGTTCCTCGGCGGAGCCTTGCAACTGGCCGTTCAGTTGCCGGCTCTCAAGCGGATCGGCATGCTGCCGCGCTTCGAATTCGCGCCCGGCGATCCCGGCGTGCGGCGGGTGCTGAAATTGATGGGGCCCGCGGTCGTCGGCGTGTCGGTCTCGCAGATCTCGCTGCTCATCAACACCGTGTTCGCGTCCTTCCTTCCGTCCGGCAGCGTGTCCTGGCTCTACTACGCCGACCGCATGATGGAATTCCCGAGCGGGCTGCTGGGCGCGGCTCTCGGCACCATCCTGCTGCCCAGCCTGTCGCGGGCCCACGCCGCCGATCGGCAGGACGAGTTCTCGGCGCTGCTCGACTGGGGCCTGCGGCTGACGCTGCTGCTCACGCTGCCGGCCGCCCTGGCGCTGGCGATCCTTGCCGTGCCGCTGCTGTCGACGCTGTTCCATTACGGCGCCTTTTCCGCCAATGACGTGATGCAGACGCGCACCGCGCTGATGGCCTACAGCATCGGCCTCTCGGGGCTGATCCTGGTAAAGATCCTCGCACCGGGCTTCTACGCGCGGCAGGACATCAAGACGCCGGTGAAGATCGCCCTGGTCACCTTGACGGCAACGCAGTTGATGAACCTCGCGTTCATCGGCTGGCTGCATCACGCCGGCCTGGCACTCTCGATCGGCCTCGCCTCCTGCTTCAACGCCAGCCTGCTGTACCGTGGACTGCGGCGCCGCGGCGTCTATCGCCCGGCCGCCGGCTGGACGGCCTTCGCACTGAAGCTCGTCGCCGCGCTCGCCGTCATGGGCGTCGCCCTCTGGCTGGTCGCCGGGGAAAACGCGGCTTGGCTGGCAATGTCGGGCAGCCATCGCGTGGCGCGCCTCGGCGTGACCGTGATCGTCGGCATCGTCGCCTACTTCGGCACTCTCGCGCTGCTCGGCTTCCGCCTCGCGCACTTCAAGCACCGCACCGCAGCCTAGTCGCCGGCCGCCGCACCTTCGCGCCGCGGGTCGGCAGCGCCGATCCACCGTCCGCCGCGGCGGACGATGACGTGCAGGCCGCTGGTCATGTCGTCGACCGTCACCTCGTCCCCGAGCGTCTTCAGCGCCGGCCGCACGCGGTCCGCAAAAGGGCCCCGCTCGACTTCCGTCGGACCATTGCGGCTGCCGAAGTGCGGCAGCGCAATGGCCTCTTCGGGCGGCATCTTCCAATCGAGCACCGCCACCAGCGTCTGCGCCACATAGTTGATGATGCGCGGGCCGCCGGGCGAGCCCAGCACGGCGACCAGCCGGCCGCGACGATCGAACACCATGGTCGGCGCCATCGAAGAGAGCGGCCGCTTGCCGGCCTCGACGCGGTTCGCCGCGGGGCGCCCGTCATCGGTCTGCGAAAACGAGAAGTCGGTAAGCTGATTGTTGAGCAGGAAGCCATCCACCAGGGTGCGGCTGCCGAAGGCGTCCTCGACGGAACTCGTCATCGCGACGGCGTTGCCCTGCGCGTCCACGATCGACAAGTGGGTGGTGGCGGGAATTTCCGGCGCGGTGTCGTCGCCGAGCGCATCACGCCCCGGCAGGTCCCCGGGCGGCGCGATGCCGAGCGAGCGCCCCGCGCGCATCAGCGCGGCACGGCGGTCGAGATAGGCGGGCGACAGCAACTGGCGCTGCGGCACCGGCACGAAATCGGGATCCCCGAGGTAGCGCTTGCGGTCGGCAAAGGCCAGCCGGCCGGCGTCGGCGAACCAATGAACCGCGTCGGCGGACATCGGCGGCGCATTTTCGAAAGGCACGCGCTCGAGCAATTCGAGCAGCTGCAGCACGGTGATCCCGCCGGAGGATGGCGGCGGCATGCCGCAGATCTTCCATGAACGATAGCGGCCGCAGACCGGGTTCCGCTCCTTGGCCTGATAGCCAACGAGGTCGGCGACGTCGAGATCGCCGCCCTTGGCGCGCGCCGCGGCCGCCATATCGACGGCCAGCGGCCCGCGGTAGAACGCCCGCGCACCCGCCGCGGCGATCTGCGCCAGGGACGCCGCAAGCGCAGGATTCGTCAGCGTCTGGCCGGCCTCCAGCGGACTGCCATCCTCGTGATAGAACAGCTGGCGCGCGGCGGGATCGCCGCGCAGAAAAGGATCGTCGCGCAGCAGCCCGTGGAGCCGCGGCGACACCGGAAAGCCGGATTGCGCCAGCCGAATCGCCGCTTCGAACAGCCGCGGCCACGGCAGCCGGCCGTAACGGGCATGCGCCGCCGCCATCAGGGCGACGACGCCCGGCGTCCCGATGGACTTGCCGGTCGCGACGACATCGCGAAAAGTCGCGCCCTTGAAGCGACCGGGGGTGGCGGCGGCGGGCGCCGTCTCGCGTCCGTCGAAGGCGACGAGTTGCCGCTTAGTCGCATCCCAGTGCAGCAGGAAGGCGCCGCCGCCGATGCCCGACGATTGGGGCTCGACGACGTTCAGCACCAGTTGTGCGGCGATGGCCGCATCCACCGCGCTGCCGCCGGCGCGCAGCACGCTGACGGCGGCATCCGTCGCATGCGGGTTCGCGGTCACGGCAAGGAAGTGCCTGGCCGCCACCGCCGGACGCGCCGCGTAGCCGCTCGGCGCCTCCGGCTGCGCCGGCCCCTGCGCCCATGCCAGCAACGGCAGTAGGCACAAAACAAAACGGGCAGCCCGGAGGCTGCCCGTTTTGAGGTGAAGCGAGAAGGCCATCAAGCCACGATCGGCAGGATCAGCAGCGCGACGATGTTGATGATCTTGATGAGCGGGTTGACCGCCGGGCCGGCCGTATCCTTGTACGGGTCGCCCACGGTGTCGCCGGTCACCGCGGCCTTGTGGGCTTCGGAGCCCTTGCCGCCGTAGTTGCCGTCCTCGATGTACTTCTTGGCGTTGTCCCAGCAGCCGCCGCCGGTGGTCATCGAGATGGCGACGAAGATGCCGGTGACGATGGTGCCCATCAGCACGCCGCCAAGCGCACGCACGCCGGCGCCCGAACCCATCAGCAGGTTCATGCCGACGGCCGTGACGACGGGAACCAACACGGGCAGCAGCGACGGGATCATCATTTCCTTGATGGCCGCCTTGGTCAGCATGTCGACGCAGGTGCCGTACTCCGGCTTGGCCGTGCCTTCCATGATGCCCTTGATTTCCTTGAACTGGCGGCGCACTTCGACCACCACCGCGCCGGCCGAACGACCCACCGCTTCCATCGCCATGGCGCCGAAGAGGTAGGGGATCAGGCCGCCGATGAACAGGCCGATGATGACCGCCGGGTCGGACAACTGGAAGGTGAAGGTCTTGCCGAGGCCCTCCAGGCCGTGCGTGAAGTCGGCGAACAGCACCAGCGCGGCGAGACCGGCGGAGCCGATGGCGTAGCCCTTGGTGACCGCCTTGGTGGTGTTGCCCACGGCGTCGAGCGGGTCCGTGATGCCGCGCACGGAGTCGGGCAGCTCGGCCATCTCGGCGATGCCGCCGGCGTTGTCGGTGATCGGACCATAGGCGTCGAGGGCGACGATGATGCCGGCCATCGAGAGCATGGAGGTCGCGGCGATGGCGATGCCGTAGAGGCCGCCCAGGGTGTAGGCCGCCCAGATCGCGCCGCACACCGCCAGCACCGGCCAGCCGGTCGCCTTCATCGACACGCCGAGGCCGGCGATTATGTTGGTGCCGTGGCCCGTGGTCGAGGCTTGCGCCACGTGCTTGACCGGCGCGAACTCGGTGCCGGTGTAGTACTCGGTGATGTACACCATCAGGCCGGTCAGCACCAGGCCGACCACCGCAGCGCCGTAGAGGCGCATCTGCGAGCCGCCGCTGATGC
>DASVZI010000201.1:0-30184 GCA_036391735.1 Rhodocyclaceae bacterium | reverse complement strand
GGCGCTGTGCAGCCGATCGGCCACGGCCGCTTCGGATTTCGAACAGCGTCCCTGCAGCCAGGAAAGATCGATGCGCAGCACCGTGAGCGCCTGGCCGAGCTCGTCGTGCAGCTCGCGCGCGATGCGCTTGCGCTCCTCCTCCAGGGCCGTCTGCAGGAAGGCCGTGAGCTCCTGCAGCTGCGCCTGCGAGCGGCGCAACTCCTCGTCGTGGCGCTTGCGCTCGGTGATGTCGGAGAAGATCGAGATGTAGCGCCGGATCGAGCCGTCGGGCCCGCGCAGCGCCTGGATCGAGATTTCCTCGGGAAAGACCTCGCCGTTCTTGCGCCGGTTCCATAGCTCGCCGCGCCAGTGGCCGGCGGTCGTCAACTGCGTCCAGAACTCGCGATACTCGCTGTCGCTGTGCCGGCCCGACTTGAGGATGCGCGGATTCCTGCCGATCACCTCCTCCGCCGCATAGCCGTAGATGCGGCAGAAGGCATCGTTGACCCACAGGATGGTGCCGGCCGGATCGGTGACGATGGCGCCTTCCGCCATGGCCGAGAAGGCCGCCTCGTTTTCGCGCCGCTCCTCTTCCTGCCGCACGCGCTCAAGCGCGCGCCGGCTCCCGACGAGGTGGAAGCCGTAGATCGCGGTAAGTCCGAGCAGCCAGATGCCGCCGTGCCAGTACTTGATGCTGCGCCAGGTCGGCTCCTGCGCGGTCAGGTAGGTGTTGAGATCGATCGAGATGGCGGCGCCGCCGCGCAGGCCGCCGACCGGGATAAGCGTGTCGCGGTGGCACTCGAGGCACTCCTTGTCCATGCGCATCGGGATCATCAGCCGCATCAGCCCATGGCCGTTCTTCGACGGCAGCGATTCGGCCGCCACGGGCGTTCCGTTCTGCAGCGACTTCAGCGCTTTGACCTCCCAATCGTCGGGCGCATTGGCGGGATTGTGGAGCTGCTGGGACGTCAGGCGCTCGCGGATGCCGTATTCCTGCTGGGTGATCTCCTGGATGCCCTGCAGGATGTGCATCGGCGTCAGCGCGATGAGCCGGTAGGGCTGCCCGTTCTCGCGAATGCCGGTGAGATGCTCCTGCTCCTGCAGGGTGCTGCTGTCCGGCACCTGCGACTCGTTGATGTAGACGCCGCCCACCGACGCCGCCCACTTGCGGATCGCCATGTCCTTCCTGAGGTTCGCCAGCGCATCGATGCGCGCCAGCGCCTCCGCCGCGCGGTCGAGCTGGCCGCGCTGCATCCATAGCGACAGCAGCACGAACAGCGTCCAGACGACCGCGGCCAGCAGCGCCTTGGCGCCAGCCGTCATCGGCGGACGCCGCATGTCGTCGTGCAGGGTCATGGTGATGGACCGGAACAAAAATGGGGCGAGAGCTTAACGCCTGCGCCGCAGTGCGTCTCACTGTACGGAGCCGACGACTGCGTTCCTTGACTAGGATCAAGTTTTTCCGGCGACCGCCCGACAAGAATCGCCGCTTCGGCTAGACTCCGCGCCCCGAGCGAAACCGATTTCCCAAGAAGCACCGACATGAAGACAGCACTCATTGCAATCGCGGCGTTCGCAGGCTTCGCGTCTGCCGCCGCTGCCGCCCCCGATGCCGGCGCGCCGGACATGGAGAAGGCGAAAGAGATCATGACCGTCTGCGCCGGCTGCCACGGCGACAACGGACAAGGCGGCAAGAAGGGCGAGTACCCGCGCCTGGCCGGCCAGCCGGCCGCCTACATTGCCAACCAGCTGCGTTCCTTCCGCGCTCGCACGCGGGTGAACATCCCGATGGTGCCCTACACGGAGGAGCGCGAACTGCCCGACGAGGACATCCGCGATATTTCCGCGTATCTCTCCTCGATCCATCTGTCGACCGAGATGCCGAAATTCAAAGGCGACGAGGACGCACTGACGAAGTTGCAGATGGCGGACCGCGTCATGATCGTGCCGCGCGTCGAGGGCGACGCCGCGCACGGCGGCGAGGTCTACGCCGACCAGTGCGCGTTCTGCCACGGCAAGACCGGCCGCGGCGGCGGCCGCTTTCCGATGCTGGTCGGCCAGTACACCAACTACCTGCAGAAGCAGATCGCCAGCTATCTCAAGGGCGAGCGTCCGCATGACGACGACGAGAGCCGCGGCGTGCTGGCCGAACTGAAGGACACCGACATCCGCGACGTTCTTGCCTGGCTCACCTCGGTGCAGATCCAGAACTGAGCCGCTAAGCTCCCTACCCGCTTTCCGGCATCCGCGATACCCGTCCGGCGGTATCGCGCAGCCGCCCCTCGTGCGCCGAGAATGGCGGTGGAGCGGCGCGGCCGCGAACCTGCCGCGGCGCTCCCCGTACGCACAACAAAACGAGGAGAGCGGCATGTTCAACCAAATCGTCGATCCGCTGCACAGCCTCTGGCTGACCGGACTGGTCGCCCTGATCCCGGTCATACTGCTGCTGCTGCTCCTCGCGGTATTCCGCGTATCGGCGTGGCTGGCAACGCTGATCGGCTCCGTCGTGACCTTCGTCCTCGCCGCCTGGGTGTGGCAGATGCCGATCGACGTCGGCCTGCGCGCCTATGTATTCGGCGCCGCCACGGGCATCTGGGCGGTCGACTGGATCACCTTCTGGGGCGTGGTGCTGTTCAACACGCTGTCGCTCACCGGCACCTTCGAGCTGTTCCGCCGCTGGCTGATCGCGCAGGGCACGCGGGACGTGCGCGTCCAGACGCTGCTGTTCGCCTGGGCCTTCGGCGCGCTGCTCGAGGGGCTGGTCGGCTTCGGCTACCCATGGGCTGTGGTGGCGCCCATCCTCATCACCTTGTCCATCCCCGACCTCGACGCCCTGCGCGTCGCCGCGATCGCCAACAACGCGCCCGTCTCCTACGGCGCGCTCGGCGCGCCGATCATCGCGCTGTCCGCCGTGACGGGCCTGCCGCTGCTTGACCTCTCGTCCTCGGTGGGGCACATCGTCGCCGTGCTGGCGCTGCTGCCGCCGTGGATACTCATCTACCTGGTGTCGGGAAGCAAGGGACTCAAGGACGGCTGGCCGCTGGCGATCGCGGGCTCGCTCGGCTACATCGCGGGCCAGTACCCGGTGGCCGTCTATCTCGGCCCCTACCTGCCCGACGTCGTCGGCGCCATCGTCTGCTTCGCCGTGCTGCTGGTGCTGCTGAAGTTCTGGCGGCCGCGCACCACGCTGGGCTACGGCGGCGTCGTGCTGGAGGAGTCCACGGCCTACGCCGGCGCGGGCCATGGCCTGACGCGCGCCGAGCTGTGGCGCGCCTGGATGCCCTACATCGTGCTGGTGGTGATCGTGGCGCTGTGGACCGGGCCGTGGTCGCCGCTGCCGAAGATCAGCCTGCTCAAGGCGCAGGTCGAGGCGGCCTCGGCACTGAACCCGGGCGAGACCGTCAAGGCGCTGTTCAACTTCGCGCCCTTCATCGGCGGCACCGCCATCCTGGCCTCGTGGATCGTCATCGCCGCCATCCTTCGCCCCGGCGGCGCGATCCTCAAGGAGGTGTTCGCCAAGACCTTCCACCAGATGTGGGGCGCGCTGCTGGTCGGCGTCTTCATCTTCGGGCTGGCCTACGTGTTCAACTTCTCGGGCATGGCCTCGTCGCTGGCCAACGCCTTCTCGAAGTTCGGCATCGCCTACATCGTCATCGCACCGCTGCTCGGCTGGATCGGCGTCGCGCTGTCGGGCAGCAACACCTCCACCAATGCGATGTTCGGGGCCTTCCAGGTGATGGTGGGCAAGCTGCTCGGCTTCCCGCCGCTGCTGCTGCCGACGCTCAACTCGGTCGGCGCCGAGGTCGGCAAGCCGGTGGCGCCGCAGACCGCCAGCGTCGGCGTGGCCACCAGCCGCTTCGTGCGCAACGAGGGCGAGGTGATCCGCCACAACATGGGCTGGACCTTCTTCCTGCTCGGCTACCTGATGCTGATCGGCGTGGGCTTCTACCTGTTCCTCAAGCCGCTCATGATGCCGCACTGACGCCGCGCTCGAAGGCGCGGATCTCGGCGAGCGCATCGCCGAGGCTCATCTCGCCGGCCTCCAGCAGGCGCCCCACCAGGTGTTCCGTGAGGCCGCGATGGCGCGCCAGCATCGCCTTGGTCTCGGCGTAGAGGCGCTCGCTCTGCGCTTCCATGACGGCGCGCGCCTCCTCGTCGGGCGGCGCGCCCTCCTGGGAAAGGGCGCCGAAGTTTAGCCGGGTCTTGCGGTACATGCCGACCTCGGCCACGGCGTGGTGCAGCAGCTTGGTCACGCGCGAGATGTCGTTGTGGGCGCCGTTGGTGGTGCCCTCTTCGCCGAAGAACAGTTCCTCGTTCGCCATGCCGCCGAGCAGCACGCGCACGTCGTGCTCGATCTCGGCCTTGCTCTTCAGCAGGTTGGCGCCCTGCTTGTGGAACACGAAGCCCAGCGCATTGTTGCGCGGGTTGGCCTTGAGCGAGATCTTGATGGTCTTCATGTCGGCCAGGATGCGCTCCCAGTCGCCGCCCGCCAGTTGCCGCTCGCGTTCGAAGTCGACCAGAAAGTGGCCCCACTCGTGCACCGCGATGATGCGCCGGTCGCGCTCGCGCTCCTCGGTCGTCTGCAGGTTGACGTTGCCGACCATCACGCGCTCGGCGGCCCGCATCAGCGTCTCGGTGCCGATCATTTCCCCCGCCTGCACCGCGCTGATGCCCGCCTGGTTGACGATGGTCTCGATGTCGGCCGGGCTGCGGCCCTCGGTGATCTCGACCAGGTGGCGCAGGTCGAGGTCGTCCAGCACCTTGTCGGCGCGCTGGGCGAGGTAATGGCGGACGATGGCGAGCCGCTCCTCGCGATTGGGCAGCCGGAAGTCGACCTTCATCTGGAAGCGCCTCAGCATGGCCTCGTCCATCGCCATGGACTCGCTATTGAAGTTGCTGGCGACGATCCAGATGATCTCCGTCTCGTTGCGGCTGCGCACGCCGTCGAGCAGCGCCAGCAGCGTGTTGGCGGTGTCGTCGTCGAACTTGCGCCGGCCGCCGCGCTTCATGAAGAGGTCCTGCGCCTCGTCGAGGAACACGATGCAGCGGCGGCGGCGCTTTGCCATGGCGACGATGCGCGACAGCGTGCCCGAGCCGCCGGCGACGAAGCCGGTCTCGAGGTTGGCCGCCGAATGGAACAGGATCGGCAGCCCAAGCGCCTTGGCGAGATAGCTGGCCAGTTTGGTCTTGCCGGTGCCGGCCGGGCCGCTGAACATCACGTTGAAGGGCTTGTGGATGCCGTATTCGGCATACTCGGCGCGCCGCTGGTACTGGTCCTGGATCTGCGCCACCTCGGCCTTGATGTCTTCCATGCCCACCAGGTCGTCGAGCGAGCCGTGGATCTGTCCGGGCTCGATGAAGCGCAGCGACTTGAACTGCCCCTTGAACTGCACGTAGAGAAAGATCAGCAGACCCGCGGCGAGCGCGAGCGACAGAACGCCGCTGGCGTCCGCCTTCCAGGCATCCCCCGCCGACTGCGGGCGTGCGCTGGCGAAGCGCTGGTCGAGCCGCTCGAACAGCTTCCTGCCCGCCTCGCTCAACTCACCGCGCGGAACGAAGGAAAGCTTGTCGGCCCAGGCGGACGCAGCGGCCTTGTCGCCGAAGATCTTCATCTCCATGTCGCTCGGGTAGTAGGCGTACTCGCGTCCCTGCGACTCGACGAGTACCGTCTGCTCCGGCGGGCTGCCCATCTGCCGCTCGTACACCACGGTGATGCGATCGATCGGATGGGTCTCGACGAAGCTGAGCAGCGAGCCTGCGCCGAACGCCACCGGCAGCGAGTCGTTGAGGCTCCACAGGCTTTCGCCGGAACCGCCGGCGGCGGTCATGGCGGCGATGTCCTTCGCCAGCCGCGCCTGCCGTTGCATGGCGGCGACGGAATAGACGGCGGTGAAGGGAATCAGCAGCGCCAGCGCAGCGAGCATGAGCCGCAGCGACAAGGGCTGTGCGGCGAACCAATCCTGCAGGCGACCGGCGAACTTACGGAGGGCAAACCATGGGCGCACGGCCCGGACTTTCGAGAACTCTGACATCAATACGGACGGTCCGGCGGGTGGATGCGGGAAGAACGGAGGCCGGATGCTCGCGCTACTTTACGCCGGACGGCGGCGCTCGGGTGAGCGATATAACGGTTGCGCGGGCAGGGTTATCCCGCCCGCCGCAGGGGATCAGCGCAGCTTCTGCCCGCGCGCCGCGCGCGATTGCGGAACGCGCGCAAGCCGTCCCCAGTGCCCCGAAGGGACGGCCGCAGGCGAGTTCGTCGGGGTCCCGGACGTCTCGTCATCCGCAAGCGGCCCGAAGGCCGCAACCTGGAATTCCGCCTCGGGCTCGATGCCCGAGAGCCAATAGCGCTTTGCGAGGTATTGTTCGCGGTTCATCCGGGTTTCTCCTCCTCGGGAATCTAGTGGCCGCGCATTACAGCGACATTGCCGCGGCAGCGAACCCGCATGCATTTCCTCGACCGGCTCTCGCAACGTCGCCTTGGCGCACCCGGCCCAGCAGCGCGCCGACCCCCGGCGTGCGCAGCCGCCCGTGCACCTGCGGCAGCGGATTCATCATGATGCCGAGCAATTGGGACGATGACGCCTGGGGCATCTCCACGATCACGATCCGCGTGCACGGCGTGATCGGCGTGGCGCGGCGATTGAGGCGGGCCTCGAGGTCGACGACCGGCACGGCCTCGC
This sequence comes from Rhodocyclaceae bacterium, assembly GCA_036391735.1. Classification (GTDB taxonomy): domain Bacteria; phylum Pseudomonadota; class Gammaproteobacteria; order Burkholderiales; family Rhodocyclaceae; genus Nitricoxidireducens. The sequence continues at coordinate 23,522 of DASVZI010000201.1, read as the reverse complement.
CGCTCCAGATGACGCCGCCGCGGATGAAGTCCGGCATGTCGGCCATTTCGCTCATGGCGGCGCAGTCGAGCACATCGCGGATCTCGAGGCCGTCCCATGCGAACACTTCGTGACCCAGGATCAAGGCGAGGTAGAGCAGCGACTGCTGGCGGTTGATCGCGGCCATCACGGCCGGCCGGATCGAGCGGCGCTCGGGCGCCGCCGTATCGGCACCCATGCGCCGGCGCGCGCGGGCACCGGCGGAAAAGTCGGCAATGACGACGGCGTCGTCGGCGAAACATGCATCACGGGCGGTCGCTGCGGCCATGGGTCGCCTTTCCGATGAGGGAGGAAAAGAGGCGCCGGACCGGAAGGTCCGGCGGCCCAAAGGGGCCCCGGAGGGAGGAGCCATGGAGGAAGAGCGCTTGGGTGAGACCATGGAGCGCAGTATGGCCGCCGCCCATGGCCGCCACTATCGGGAAAGCCCGGAATGTGCCGGTGGAAAAGGCGGATATTGGCGTACGAAGATGCTTACCACGCAAGCCATAGGAGGCGGAGGCCGATGCGGGCGCGGGGATCAGGCGCTGATCAGCTTGTGCTCCACGGCGTAGCGAACGAGTTCCGCCACCGAGTTCACGCGCAGCTTCTGGTAGAGCCGGGTCTTGTGCGTGCTGACCGTCTTCACGCTGAGGTTGAGGATGTCGGCGATCTCGCTGGTCTGGCGTCCGTCGGTGAGCATCTGCAGCACCTGGATCTCGCGCTGCGACAATCCTCTTCCTCCCGCGGCTGCGCCGTCCTCGATATCCTGCATGATGTCGTTGACGGCAATCATGTCGATGTAGCGTTCGCCGAGCGCCAGCTTGCGGATCGCCTCGTGCAGCGTCTGGGGCGAGCTGTACTTGGTCACGAAGCCCGCTGCGCCGGCCTTGAGCGCCGGCATGGCGAGGAAGCGGGAGTTGTCGCCGAACGACACGGCGCAGATCTGCAGCGCGGGCCGCTCGATATGGACTCGGCGGATGAGGTCGAGCGGATTCGCCTCCGGCAGCGACATGCACAGCAGCAGCACATCGACATGCGTGCCGCGGATCGTGTCCATGATGTCCTTGCCGCTGGTCGCCTCCCCGACCACGTGGCAGTCGTCGGCGGTCTCGACCAATTGCCGGAGACAGCCTGCGATGAGCGGGTAGCCCGCCGCGATCAGCACTTTTATCATTATGGTTGTTCCGAGTCTGTTGGGCGGCGGGACTTTGCAGCCGGGGAGCCGCTTGCCAAGCCGTCCCGCGCCCCATTCATTCTAGGTAAAGTCTGCGCCGCTTGCTACCGGTAAACACCGAACGCCGCAGGCTTTTTTTCCGAATGCACTGTAGGACGAATCGCAAATAATATGCAGGAAGGAATAGCCTAGACAGCATCGCGCGCCCGGCTGCCAAGGCTTGCCGCCGCAGCGCGGAGCTTCCCCGGCGGAATCGGCTTGTGCAGCAGCGGATAGCCGCTTTCCCGCACGGCCTTGAGGCGCTCAGCCTCGATGTCGCCGGTCATGAGGAGGCACGGCAGGGCGTCGCCATACCGCTCGCGCAGCCGATCCAGCACGCGGATGCCGTCGTCGCCGTCCTTGAGACGGTAATCGGAGATCGCCAACTCGGGCTCCCATTGGGCTTCCGTCATCTTCGCCACGGCCTCGCGCAGCGATTCGGCGGCGACGGTTTCGCAGCCCCACTTCTCCATGATGGTCTGCATCGCCGCGCGCACCTCGGCCTCGTCGTCGACGATGACGACGCGCATGCCGGCGAATCCGTCCGGCGCCGGGGCCTGTGCTGCCTCGGCCTCCGCCATCGGCACGCCGGCCGGCACGGTCACGCTCATCACCGTGCCGCGTCCCGGCGCGCTTCTCAGCGTCACCGGGCAGCCGAGCAGGCGCGACAGCCGTGCGACGATCGCCAGACCGAGACCGAGCCCCTTCTGGCGGTCGCGCTCCGCGTTGTCGAGCTGGTAGAACTCTTCGAAGACCTTTTCGTGCTGATCCGCCGGAATGCCGATGCCGCTGTCGCGCACCTCGATGCGCCACTTGCCGCCGCAGCGGCGACAAGCGAGCAGCACCGTGCCGCGTGCCGTGTAGCGCACGGCGTTGCCGACCAGATTGCGCAGCAGCTGTTCGAGCAGGATCGGGTCGGACCTGAAGTGCGCGGCGGTGGAGCCCGCGCGCAGGCGCAGCCGCTTCATCTCGGCCAGCGGCGCGAAGTCGTTCACGATCCGGTCGAACAGGTCCTGCGCGCGAAAGTCGATCTCATTGCGCCGCACCACCCCGGCATCGAGCTTCGAGATGTCCAACAGGGAACTGAACAGCGATTCGAGCGCGGTCACCGACGTCCCGATATGCCGGGTCAACTTCGCCATCTCATCGGGATTCGCCTCCTGGCTGAGCGCGTCGGCGAACAGCGTGAGGGCATGCAGCGGCTGGCGCAGGTCGTGGCTGGCGGCGGCGAGGAACTTGGATTTCGCGACGTCGGCCTGGACGGCCGCGTTGCGCGCGGTCTCCAGCTCGGCGTTCTGCTGCGACAGGCGTACCGCCAGCACGGCGTTGTCGAAGCGCGCGCGCTGCGATGCCGACAACAGCTGGTTGTACTTCCGCCCCACCGCCAGCATGCCGGCCATCGCGGCCGCCGCGACGATCGCGAGCAGCCCGTGCTGCGCGTCGGCCGCCCAAAGATTGCGCAGGATGCATGCGCTCAGTATGGGAACCACGAAGATGAACAGCGAGGGCAGGTGAGCCGAAAGCAGCGGAACGGCGACGGACAGCACGGCGAAGCTAAGCGCCATCAGCAGAGCCTGGTGGAGAGGGGAATCGGGCACGAAGAACAGCAGGTTCGCCGTCGCCCAGAGGAGCGCGGAAATCGCGGCGCCCGCCACCCAGGCGGTGGTCGCCTGTGCGAGCGAATCGAGGGTGATGCCGAACTGCAGGAACTTCCGATACAGGCGCACGCGCCACAACTGGTTGAGCGTCATCGCTGCCAGCCACCACAGCAGCCAACTGGAGGGCAGGACCTGCCAGAGGGACGCGATGAGCACGACCGCAGCGAGCACGGAAGCGCTGGTGGACGTCGCCAGCTGATGGTAGAGCATGCGCATCTGCTCGAGCTCGATCAGCCGATTCGGCGCGGCTTGCGGGTCGTCCTGGATCGCGGGCGTCATGGAGTCCACTGCGTCCCCCCCCTTGTGCAGCCGGCAAGAATCGGTGGCCGGCTATTTCGTTGGCATGGTACCACCGCCGCTCAAAAGCTCGCCTGGGTCCGGCCCGTCGCATCGGCGCCGGCGACACCGATGCCCGACCAGCGCAGCGCCTCGATCGCTTCCGCCAGCCGGGCCGGCGTGGCGTGCTCGTACAGGCTCCGCAGCGGCAGCTCGAGGCCGGTCGCGGCGCGCAGCGCCGCCATCAGCCGCACCGCCATCAGCGAGCGCCCCCCGATGTCGAAGAAGTCGTCGAAGACGCCGATGTCCTCCCGTCCGAACACCGCCCGGAACGCGTCCAGTACAAGGACTTCACCGGCATTGCGAGCCGGGACTGCGGCGCCCGGCGCGGGCCCGGCCGCCGCCATTGCGCGCAGCGCGCCGCGATCGACCTTGCCGTTCGGCGTGAGCGGCATGGCATCGATCACCAGGCAGCGCACCGGAACCAGCCAAGCCGGCAATCGGCCACGCAAGAATTCCAGCAGCGCCGGCGGCGTCGGAGATTCCCCCTGCCGCGGCACGGCGAACCCCACGAGCTCGGCGCCGGCGCCGCCCTCGCAGGCCAGCACCGCGCAGCTCCGGACCTTGGGATGACTCCCCAGCGCAGCCTCGACCTCGCCCGGTTCCACGCGATGACCGCGGATCTTCACCTGGTCGTCGGTCCTGCCGAGATACTCGAAGACGACGCCGTTCCAGCGCACCGTGTCGCCGCTGCGATAGAGGCGCGCATCAGGGCGCTGCGAAAAGGGATCGGGGATAAAGCGCTGCCCGGTCAAGTCCGGCCGGTTGAGGTAGCCGCGCGCGACGCCGACACCGCCGATGCAAAGTTCCCCCGCGACGCCCACCGGCAGCGGCCGCAACGAGTTGTCGACGACGTGCATGCGCATGTTGGCGACCGGCTTTCCGATGGCAATGGGTCCCTGCCGGGGATCGTCCGGTCCCACTTCGTGCACGCAGCAGCCGACCACCGTCTCGGTCGGGCCGTATTCGTTGAACAGCCGCGTCGCCGGCGCTTGACGGCGCCAGGGCGCGATCTGCTCGGCCGCCAGCTGCTCGCCGCCGATGACGAGCACGTTCGTCAGGCCGGCGAGCTCGCCCGGACTGAGTTCCTGGTTCAGCAGCTCCAGATGGGACGGCGTCAACTTGACCATGCTGCGCGGCCTCGCGCGCAGCGCGGCGATGAGGGCGTCGACGCCCTCGCCTTCGTCCAGCAGCTCGATGCCGGCGCCGGCCAGCAGCGGCGCATACAGACTCGTTACGGTGAGATCGAACGACAGCGGCGAATGAACCGGCACCGAACCGCCGGGCTCGAGCCCATAGGCATCGACCGCCCAGCACAGGTAATTGGCGAGGCCGGCATGGGTAATCATCGCGCCCTTGGGACGGCCGGTCGACCCCGAGGTGTACATGACATAGGCCAGGTCCGCCGCCGCCGGGCACGGAGCGGGCATATCCCCGCCGTCGGGCAGCGTCTCGATCCAGCCCTCGCCCGCCCGCAGCGTGCGTGTTCCGGCGCCATCGACCGAGCCGTCACTCAGCAGAAGCGCGATGCCGGAATCGCGGATCATGAAGGAAAGGCGCTCCACTGGGTACGCGGGATCGAGCGGGACGTAGGCGCATCCGGCCTTCCATATGCCCAGCAGCGCGCAGACCAGTTCCGGCGAGCGGCGCAGTGCGACGCCGACAAGGTCTTCGCGGCCGAGCCCCTCGCGCCTGAGCGCGTGTGCGACGCGGTTCGCGCCCGCGTCGAGATCGCGATAGCTGAAGCGGCGCCCCCTCCCTTCCACCGCGACCGCATCCGGCGTCCGCGCCGCCTGCCGCTCGAATAGCTGCGACACCGATAGCGCCCGCGCTGCCGGTCGAGGTTGTGGCTTCAGCATGCTGGTTCCCGTCGTCCTGTCGACACTCCTGCAACCTAAGTTCCGCGCCGCCCTGCGCCGCATCCCAGCTTTGTCCCTGCGCGCCGGGACAATCGTCACGTCGGGATCTGCTTGCCGCGTTTCCCGGCAAGCGCCTTGGCGATGGCCATGGCGGCCGTCACCAGGCCAGAATGCGTATAGGCCTGCGGAAAGTTTCCCAGCGCCTCCCCGGCCCGCGTGTCGAACTGCTCCGAATACAGGCCGAGATCGTTGCCGAAGCCTAGCAGCCGCTCGAACAGCTTGGCCGCCTGTTCGGCCTGACCCGAACGCGCCAGGTAGTCGGCCACCCAGAAGTTGCAGACCAGGAAGGGACTCTCGCTGCCGGCGACGCCGTCGTAGTGCCGACCCGGCGGATAGCGGTAGATGACGCCGTCGACAGCGAGCCGGCTCATGATGTGGCGATAGGTGCCCAGCATGCGCGGATCGTTGGCCGGCAGGTAGCCGTAACGGGCCATCAGCAGGACGCTGGCGTCGGGCTCGTCGCCGCCGAAGTAGCCGACATAGCTGCCGAGCTGCGCGTTGAAGCCGTGCGCTTCGATGTCCCGGCGGATCCGCTCGCGCTCGCCGGTGAATTGCGCCTCGTCGATCTTCATCCCGGTCTGTCGGCCGAGGGTCACCAGCCGGTCGAGGGCGACCCAGCACATCAGTTTCGAGTAGGTGTAATGCCGCGGCGCCTGGCGACTCTCCCAGATGCTCTGGTCGGGCTGGCGCCACAGCTGGCAAACCGCCTGGCCCAGGCCCGCCAGCATCGCCTTCTCGTCGTCGTTGAGCTGCCCGCCGCGGGCAACGAAGCGGTGCGCCGTCTGCACGATCTCGCCGTAGATGTCGAGCTGCAGCTGGTTGTTCGCGGAGTTGCCGATCCGCACCGGTCCCACCCCGCGATAGCCTTCGAGATGGGACAGCTCGATCTCGTCCGGCACCGGCTTGCCGTGCAGGTCGTAGAAGGGCTGCAGGCGCGGCTTGCGCCCGACGTGCAGCAGCCAGCCGAGGAAGCCTTCGCTTTCCCGCTCGAAGCCGATGTCGACGAAGGACTGCAGCAGCAGCGAGGTGTCGCGCAGCCAGCAGTAGCGGTAGTCCCAGTTGCGCGGCGCGCTCAACGACTCGGGCAGCGAAGTCGTCGCTGCCGCGATGACCGCGCCGGTCGCCGCACTGGTCAGCAGCTTGAGCGTCAGGCAGCCGCGCATCACCGCGTCGGGATGGAAGCCGCGGAAATCGCCTTGCCGGCACCAGTCTTCCCACCAAGCCACGGTGTCTTCTTCGCCGCGCCGGTTCGGCTCGAAGCGCTCGTCCCGCAGCATCGCCATGTCGGCGGCGTGGGCCAGCACGAACTGCTGCTGCTGTCCGACCGAGAGGTCGCAGACGCCGCCGACCACGCCCTCCGCCTCGGCCGGTTCGAGCGCCCCGCCCGTCAGCAGTACCGTGGCGCAGCCGCCTCCCTCGGTGCTCCAACCGGTGTCCCCGAAGCGCGCGATGCGCGGGGAACCGCGCGCGTAGTCCGGGCGCGGCTGGAACACGACGTCGACGCGGACGTTTCCGGACAGGCATTCGGCCCGGCGATGCAGACGCCGCGGCGCATCGCCTCCCGGTGCCGGCATCGGCATGAAGTCGGTCAGTTGCAGCGCGCCGCCGGCACACTGGAAAGTGGTTTCGAGCACCGCGCTGCGTCCGACATAGCGGCGCTCGATGCGCTCGATCTGCCTGGGCACGATCATGAAGCGCCCACCGCGCCGCCGGTCGAGCAGCGCCGCGAACAGCGAAGGCGAGGAGAAATCGGGCCAGCACAGCCAGTCGATCGAGCCCAACCGCGATACCAGCGCGATGCTGCCGCAGTCGCCGATCGCCGCGTAATGCGCGATGGGCTCGTAGTCGCACGAGTTCAATCGATCGAGAACGGCGGCGTTTGATGAAGGCATCGGCGGCTGGAAGAATTCCCGGAACGCTTTTCCATCGGCCCGTAACTCTTACGGCGGCCGGCGCCTCGCGGCGAGACACGAAGCAAACGTGCACGAAGCATTCCCGCTCCCTTTGGCCCGAGTCTGCCGGAACCCTGCGCCGATCGGAACGCTCCTTGCAGCGAAGTCGCTTCATCGAAGGGCGGAGGAACGCAGCATGGCCACCACGGTTGGAGATTTCCTGGTCAGTCGCCTCAGGCAATGGGGCATCGGCCGCATCTACGGCTACCCGGGCGACGGCATCAACGGCATCATGGGTGCCCTCGGCCGCGCCGAAGACGGCCTCGACTTCGTGCAGGCGCGGCACGAGGAACTCGCGGCGTTCATGGCCTGCGCCCATGCCAAGTTCACCGGCGAAGTGGGGGTCTGTCTGGCGACCTCGGGACCCGGCGCCATCCACCTGCTCAACGGGCTCTACGACGCCAAGCTCGACCACCAGCCGGTCGTCGCGATCGTCGGCCAGCAGAAGCGTGCGTCGCTCGGCGGCCACTACCAGCAGGAGGTCGACCTCATCTCGCTGTTCAAGGACGTCGCCAGCGAGTACGTGCAGATGGTGACGGTGCCCGAGCAGGTCCGTCCGGTCATCGACCGCGCGGTGCGCATCGCGCGCGACCAGCGCGCCGTGACCTGCATCATCTTTCCCAATGACGTGCAGGATGCCGAGTTCGAGGAGCCGACGCGCGAACACGGCAGCGTGCACACCGGCATCGGCTACACCGGCATCCGCGTGGTTCCCTCCGACGGCGACCTCGCGCGCGCCGCCGAGGTGCTCAACCAGGGCGAGCGCGTGGCGATGCTGGTGGGCGCCGGCGCGCTGCATGCGACCGACGAGATCATCGCAGTGGCCGAGCGGCTCGGCGCCGGCGTCGCAAAGGCGCTGCTCGGCAAGGCCGCCGTGCCCGACGAACTGCCCTTCGTCACCGGCTCGATCGGCCTGCTCGGCACCGAGCCGAGCTGGGACATGATGATGCGCTGCGACACCCTGCTGATGGTCGGGTCCGGATTTCCGTATTCCGAGTTCCTTCCGGAGGAAGGCCAGGCGCGCGGCGTGCAGATCGACATCGACCCGCGCATGCTGAACCTGCGCTATCCGATGGAGGTCGGCCTGGTCGGCGACGCGAAGGAGAGCCTGGCCGCACTGCTGCCCCACCTCCAACAGAAGAGCGACCGCAACTGGCGCGACACCATCGAGAAGAAGGTCGAGCGCTGGTGGCGCGTGCTCGAAGGCCGCGCGATGAACGTGGCGAAGCCGATCAATCCGCAGCGGGTGTTCTGGGAGCTTTCCCCGCGCCTGCCAGACAACTGCATCCTGACCTGCGACTCGGGTTCCGCCGCCAATTGGTACGCGCGCGACCTCAAGCTGCGGCGCGGCATGATGGCTTCGCTGTCCGGCGGCCTGGCCACCATGGGCCCCGCCATCCCGTATGCCATCGCGGCCAAGTACGCCCATCCCAACCGCCACGTGATCGCCATGCAGGGCGACGGCGCCATGCAGATGAACGGCGTGAACGGCCTCATCACCATCGCCAAGGTCTGGAAGGAATGGGGCGATCCCCGCCTGACCATCATGGTGCTCAACAACGGCGACCTCAACCAGGTGACCTGGGAGCAGCGGGCGATGGAGGGCGATCCGAAGTTCGTTCCGTCGCAGTTCGTCCCGGATTTTCCCTACGCGCGCTACGCCGCGCTGCTCGGCCTCAACGGCATCCGCGTCGACCAGGCGGCCGACGTCGGACCGGCGTGGGACGAGGCGCTCTCCGCGGATCGGCCGACCGTCGTCGAGATGGTCACCGACCCGGATGTGCCGCCGCTGCCGCCGCACGTGACGGCGGCGCAGACCAAGGCCTACCTGTCGGCGCTGCTGCACGGCGATCCCGACTCGGTCGGCATCATCAAGGCGAGCTTCCGCGAAATGCGCGAGGACCTCTTCCCGCCGGAGAAGTGACGCATGCCGCTGCACGATAGCGCCGCACCGATCGAATCGGTCGCGGTGGACTGCTACACCATACCGACCGAGAAGCCCGAATCGGACGGCACCCTGGAATGGTCGTCGACCACGCTGGTGCTGGTGCGCATCCGCGCCGGCGGACAACTCGGCCTGGGCTACGGCTACGCCGACTCGGCGACGGCGCGCCTCGTCCATGACCGCCTCGCGCCGCTGCTCGCCGGACGCGACGCGCTGGCCACGAACGCCCGCTGGCGCGACATGGTGACCGCCCTGCGCAACCTCGGCCAGCCGGGCATCTGCGCCATGGCGGTGTCGGCCGTCGATACCTGCCTGTGGGATCTCAAGGCCAAGTGCCTCGGCCTTTCGCTGGCGACCCTGCTCGGCAAGGCCCGAACCGCCGTACCCGCCTACGGCAGCGGCGGCTTCACCAGCTACTCGGTGGCCGAACTGCAGGAGCAGCTGGGCGGCTGGGCGCGTGCCGGCTTCGGCATGGTGAAGATGAAGATCGGCCGCGAGCCGGAAGCCGACGCCGAGCGCGTGCGCCTCGCCGCGCTCGCGATCGGCAAGAACACGCGCCTGTTCGTCGATGCCAACGGCGCCTACGAGCGCAAGCAGGCGCTGGCCTTCGCCGAGCGCTTCGCCGAGCAGCAGGTGCGCTGGTTCGAGGAGCCGGTCTCCTCCGACGATCTCGCCGGCCTGCGGCTGCTGCGCGACCGCGGCCCCGCCGGCATGGCGATCAGCGCCGGGGAGTACGGCTACGACCTCGGCTATTTCCGCCGCATGCTCGAGGCCGGCGCTGTCGACATCCTCCAAGCCGATGCCACTCGCTGTTCCGGCGTCACCGGCTTCCTCGGCGTCGCAGCCCTGTGCGAAGCGTTCCGCGTGCCGCTCTCGAGCCACTGCGCGCCCGCGCTGCACCTGCCGCTGTGCTGCGCCTGCCGCCCCGCGATCCACCTCGAATGGTTCCACGACCACGCGCGCATCGAAGGCATGCTGTTCGACGGCGCGCGCAAGCCGAGGGACGGCATGCTGGCGTCCGACGACGGCCGGCCGGGTCTCGGCATCGAATTCAAGGAAGGCGACGCCGCGTGCTTCAAGGTCTCATAGACGTCGACAGCCGCGGCTTCGCGACCCGCGTCGGGATGAACGCCAAGGCCCTCGAACGCGACCTGGCCGCCGCGATCCGCGGCGAGGTGCGCTTCGACGCCGGCAGCCGCGCGCTCTACGCCACGGACGCGTCGAACTACCGCCAGGTGCCGATCGGCGTCGTGGTGCCGCAGACCGTCGACGACGTCGTCGAGACCGTCGCGCTCTGCCGCCGCCACGGCGCGCCCGTGCTGTCGCGCGGCGGCGGCACCAGCCTGTGCGGACAGTGCTGCAACGTAGCGGTGGTGATGGACTTCTCGAAGTACCTGAACGCCATCGTGGAGCTTAACGCGGCCGCCAAGTACGCGCGCGTGCAGCCCGGCGTGGTGCTCGACGAACTGCGCGACGCCGCCAACCGCCACGGCCTGACCTTCGCGCCCGACCCGTCCACCCACAGCCACAACACGCTCGGCGGCATGATCGGCAACAACTCCTGCGGACCGCACTCGGTGATGGGCGGCGAGACCGTCGAGAACGTCCTCGAGCTCGAGGTGCTGACCTACGACGGCGAACGCATGACGGTGGGGCGCACCGCCAGCGACGAGGCCTTCGACGCCATCGTCGCACAGGGCGGCCGCCGCGCCGACATCTACCTGCGCCTGCGGCAACTGGCGCAGGACTACGGCCCCGCGATCCGCGGCCGCTTTCCGAACATCCCGCGCCGCGTGTCCGGTTACAACCTGCCGGCGCTGCTGCCCGAGGGCGGCTTCAACGTCGCCCAGGCGCTGGTGGGCTCCGAAGCGACTTGCGTGGTGATCCTCGAGGCCAAGCTGCGGCTGGTCGACTGGCCGGCCGCGCGCTCGCTGCTGGTGCTCGGTTACCCGAGCGTCTTCGAGGCCGGCGACCACGTCCCGGAAATCATGGAGTCGGGGCCGATCGCGCTAGAAGGCCTCGATGACCGTCTGATCTCGGACATGAAGGCGGCGCGCATCCACCCCGAGGACGTGCGGCTGCTGCCCGAGGGCGCCGGCTGGCTGATGGTCGAATTCGGCGGCAAGGACAAGGCGCAATCGGATGCCAATGCGAAGCGGCTGATGGACCGGCTCAAGGGCGTCGACCATCCGCCTTCGATGAAGCTCTACGACGATCCCGCCCAGGAGGCGCTGGTGTGGCGCGTGCGCGAATCGGGCCTCGGCGCCACGGCCCACGTGCCCGACCGGCCGATCACCTGGGAAGGCTGGGAGGACTCGTCGGTACCGCCCGCGCGTCTCGGCAAGTACCTGCGCGAACTGCGCGCGCTGTTCGAGCGCTACGGCTATGCCTGCGACCTCTATGGCCACTTCGGCCAGGGCTGCGTCCATACCCGCATCGACTTCGACCTCGAGACCGCTGCCGGCATCGAGACCTTCCGCCGCTTCCTGCACGACGCCGCGAAGCTCGTGGTCAGCCTCGGCGGCTCGATCTCGGGAGAGCACGGCGACGGCCAGTCCAAGGCCGAACTGCTGCCGATCATGTTCGGCGACGAGGTCATGGAGGCCTTCCATCGCTTCAAGGCGATCTGGGACCCGGACAACCGGATGAATCCCGGCAAGATCGTCAATGCCTACCGCGCCGACCAGAACCTGCGGCTCGGCACGCGCTACTCGCCGGCAGTCGTCCACACCGCCTTCCGCTACCCCGAGGATGACGGAGACTTCGCGCGCACCGTCCTGCGCTGCGTCGGCGTCGGCGAATGCCGCAGCCGCAAGGGCATCATGTGTCCGAGCTACAAGGCCACCGGCGAGGAGATGCATTCGACGCGCGGACGAGCCCGGCTGCTGTTCGAGATGCTGCGCGGCGAGACCCTCACCGGCGGGTGGAAAGAGCCGGCGGTCAAGGAGGCGCTCGATCTCTGCCTGTCATGCAAGGGCTGCAAGGGCGAGTGCCCGGTGCACGTGGACATGGCGACCTACAAGGCCGAGTTCCTCTCCCACTACTACGCCGACATCGCGCGCCCCCCGGCCGCCTACGCCTTCGGCCTCATCGACCTCTGGGCGCGCCTCGCCTCCCACGCGCCCTGGCTGCCCAACTTCTTCTCGCAGCGCGAGCCCTTTGCCGGCGCGGCGAAGGCCATGATCGGCATTGCCCACAAGCGCCGCATACCGGCCTTCCCGGCCGCCAGCTTCGTCAAGCAGTTCCGCCGCCAGCGCCGCGGCGAGAATACCGGCGAGCCGGTGCTGCTGTGGCCGGACACCTTCAACAACTACTTCACGCCGGATGTCGCGCTGGCCGCGGCCGACGTGCTCGAACAGCTCGGCTTCGAGGTGATGATCCCGCGCGTGCATCTGTGCTGCGGCCGGCCGCTCTACGAGTTCGGCATGCTCGATCGGGCGCGGCGCTACCTGCTGCGCATCCTCGAGGTGCTGGACGAGGACATCCGCGCCGGCATCCCCATCGTCGGCCTGGAGCCGGCCTGCGTCAGCGTGTTCCGCGAGGAGCTGCCCGACCTGCTGCACGGCAACGAGCAGGCGAAGCGGCTATCGGAACAGACCTTCCTGCTGAGCGAATTCATCGAGCGCAACGCCAAGGGCGCGCCGCTCGGTTCATTGCCGCGCCGCGCCCTGGTGCATGCCCATTGCCATCACAAGGCGGTGCTGAAGACCGATGCCGAGGAGGCGGTGCTGAAGCGCCTCGGGCTCGACTACGAGTTGCTGGACTCGGGCTGCTGCGGCATGGCGGGTTCTTTCGGCTTCGAGGAGGCCAAGTACGAGGTGTCGATGCGCTGCGGCGAGCGGGTGCTGCTGCCAGCGGTGCGGGCCGCCGGCGAGGATACGCTGGTGATTGCCGACGGGTACAGCTGCCGCGAGCAGATATTGCAGACCACCGATCGCAAACCGCTGCATCTTTCGCAGGTATTGCGAATGGCGATGCAAGGAGACTCGGAATGAAACCCGACGCTCGCCATCGGGCCGGCACGGTGCTCTGCTGCGCTCCGTGTCCCCCGGCGGACAAGAGCGAAAAGGCGTCCGCCTCCTCCTTTACCTGCGCGCAGCAGAGCACCGCACCGGCCCTTGAACCGTGGCAGCCGAGCCGGAAAACCGATCAGCCGAGGGTGGCGGGGGATCGCCGACGCGCAGGGCGTAGGCAGGGTTTCGCGGAGCACTGCTCCGCGCTGCCGGAGCCGGCTCGCTGTGCAAAGCGAGCCGTGGCCGGAGGAGGAGGAGGCGCCGGCCTCTTGATCTTCGGCGCCGGGGGACACGGAGCGTCGGCGATCCCCCGTCGCCCTCGGCGGGTCGCCAGCCATCGATGACCGGAGCAATGACATGGATGCCATAGGAAAACGCCGCTGGGCCATCGCCGAAGGCTATCTGCCGCCCTTCGACCCCAACGACAGCTACGAACTGAGGAGCCACGAGGCCGCCTGCATCCTCAACGCCAACAACGCCGACGCCCACATCGAGATCCGCATCTTCTTCACCGACCGCGATCCCGCCGGTCCCTATCGCATCGTGATCCCGGCCCAGCGCACCTTGCACCTGCGCTTCAACGAGCTGTCCGATCCCGAGCGCATACCCGTCAATACGCCCTATTCCAGCCTGATCGAGTCGGACGTGCCGATCGTCGTCCAGCACACCCGTCTCGATTCGCGCCAGGCAGCGCTGGCGCTGCTCACCACCGTCGCCTACGCGTCCGATTGAAGGGAGACCACCAACCAAGAGGAGAATCACCATGAACCACTTCCACACCCCCATATTGTTCGCTGCGCTGGCGCTCGGTGCCAACCTTGCCGCCGCCGCCGACTCGCCCGAGAGCTTCCTCAAGGATGCCATCGAGGATAGCCGCGCCGAAGTGCAGGTGTCGCAATTGGCGCTGCAGAAGTCGCAGAACCCCGAGGTCAAGCAGTTCGCGCAGCGCATGATCAAGGACCACACAGCCCTCAACCAGCGCATCGAGTCGCTGGCGCAGAACAAGCACGTCAAGCTGCCGGACGGGACCTCGCTCGGCGAGAAGGCCACCTACGAAAAGCTCGCGCATACCTCCGACAGCTTCGACAAGGACTACATGGATCACAACGTCTCCGACCACCAGGACGACGTCAAGAAGTTCAGCTTGCAGGCCGCCGAAGGCAAGGATCCCGAGATCAAGTCCTTCGCTGCGGAAACCGTGCCGAAGTTCCGCGAGCACCTGAAGCTGGCGGAGGCGCTGGATGCCAAAGTGAAGCAGCACTGAGCACCGACGCCGGGCCGCCGGGCGCAATCGGGCGGCCCTTCCGCCGGCATATCTGCTACTTCAAGGCGAGGTTCCTGGCTTACGGCATGCTTCCTACGTCCGGGCGGCCGGCAAGTGCAGACGGCTCCCGACTCGCCGCATATGCGTTTGCGCTAGACTCCGCATCACGTCGTGCCTCACGACTTGACAGGGGAGATGATGAAATGACGTTCGGCGAGTCGATCAGTGTCTGCTTCTCCAAGTACGCGAATTTCGAGGGTCGTGCCTCGCGATCCGAGTTCTGGTGGTTCGTCCTGTTCACCTTCCTGGTATCGGCAGCGACCGGCATGGTCAGCCATACTCTGTCGGGCTTGTTTTCGCTGGCGGTGCTGCTGCCCTCCCTGGCCGTCGGCGCGCGGCGCCTCCACGATACGGATCGCACGGCCTGGCTGCTCCTGCTATGGCTGGTGCCCTTCATCGGATGGATCATCCTTGTCGTCTGGGCCGCGCAGGAAGGCAAAGAGCCTAACCGCTACGCTGCCGCCTGAGGGGCGCTCGCCGCGCCGCCGCTAGCGGCCATGCACCGCCGGGTTCTGCCAAGGTGCCGCAGTCGAGTGCCGCGTCAGGTAGTCCACCGACGAGAGCGTCAGGAAGATCGCCAACATCAGCAGCGCGACGCCGGCCGCGAGTCGCACGATCGCGGCCGCCTCGCGCAAATGCATGAAGAAGAAGGCAACCAAACCGGCCTTCGCGGCGGCGATCGCGAGGTTGGCGATTCCGTTCCAGGCGCCCATCGGCACGTATGCGCTGGCGGTGGTCAGCGCGAGCAGCAGCAGGAGCAGCGCGCCGATGCCGAGGTTGCGGCGGTAGAAGTTCATCCGCTGCGCCCCACCAGGTAGAGGATCGGGTAGAGGAAGATCCAGATCGCGTCGACGAAGTGCCAGTAGAGGCCGGCGACGCGCAGGTGGCCGGGTTCCGACAGGGCCGCCACGCGCCCGCCACCGAAGCCGAAGGCCAGTGCGACGCCGACCCCGATCAGCAGGTGCACGGCGTGCACGCCGGTCATCGCATAGTAGAGCAGGAAGAATATCCGGCCGCCGCTGTCGAGCGGCGACGCCCCCCCGGGCAGCAGCCCCCGCTCGATGTCGTGTGCGTACTCGATGCCCTTGATCGCCAGGAAGGCCGCGCCTAGCGTCGCCGTGGCGAGCAGCAGCCGGCGCGACGCGCGCGCCTTGCCGGCCTCGAGCGCATCGACGGCGCAGGCCATCAGCGCGCTGCTGACGAGCAGCACCGCCGTGTTGATGCCGCCGAGCAGTACCTCGGTGTGCCGGCTGGCGGCGGCGAAGGCGTCGGGAAACGCCAGCCGCCCATAGCCGTAGCCGAAGAACAGCGGGCCGAAGAACATCAGTTCGGTGGCGAGGAACACCCACATGCCGAGCGCGGCGCGGCGTCCGGCAAGGCTCGCTGCGGAAACCGCCCCGGCGCCGTTCATTGCGGCTCCTCCGTCGCCGGCGCGTAGTCGTAGGGACCGCGGTCCACCGTCGGCGTGAGCTCGAAGTTGTCCTTGACGGGCGGCGATGCGGTCTGCCACTCGAGGCCGGTCGCGTGCCAGGGATTCGGTGCCGCGCGCTCGCCCCGGAAGATCGACCACCCGAGATAGCCGAGCGGCAGCAGATAGCCGACGGCGAGGATGGAGGCGCCCGCCGACGACAGCACGTTGAGCAGCGTGAATTCGTCCGGGTAGCTCGCATAGCGGCGCGGCATGCCATGCAGTCCCAGCAGGTACTGCGGAAAGAAGGTCAGGTTGAAACCGAAGAAGATCAGCACCGCGGCCGCCCTTCCCCACACTTCGGGGTACATGCGCCCGCTGATCTTCGGCCACCAGAAATGGATGCCGCCCAGGTAGGCCATCACCGAGCCGCCCACCATGATGTAGTGGAAATGCGCGACGACGAAGTAAGTGTCGGTGAGGTTGACGTCGAGCGCCAGCGATGCCAGGTAGAGCCCGGTCAGCCCGCCGAGGGTGAACAGCCCGACGAACCCCAGCGCATAGAGCATCGGCGCGCTGAGGGTGATCGAGCCCTTGTACAGCGTCGCCGTCCAGTTGAACACCTTGATTGCCGACGGAATGGCGACGATGAAGGAAAGCAGCGAGAACACCAGGCTGGCGTAGACCGACTGCCCGCTGACGAACATGTGGTGCCCCCAGACGAGGAAGCCCACCACGGCGATGCCGAGGATCGCGTAGGCCATGAAGCGGTAGCCGAACACGCGCTTCCTGGCGAAGCAGGGAATGATTTCGCTGGCGACGCCCATCGCCGGCAGGATCATGATGTACACGGCCGGGTGCGAGTAGAACCAGAAGAAGTGCTGGAACAGCAGCGGATCGCCGCCCATGGCGGGATCGAAGATGCCGACGTGGAAGATCCGCTCGATCGCGACCAGGGTCAGGGTCATGGCCAGCACCGGCGTAGCGAGCACCAGGATCAGCGCCGTGGCGTAGTTGGCCCAGACGAACAGCGGCAGCCGGAACCATGTCATGCCGGGTGCGCGCAGGGTGTGCACCGTGACGATGAAGTTGAGCCCGGTCAGGATGGACGAGAAGCCGACGATGAACACGCCTGCGAGGCTCAGCACGACGTGGGAGTTGGAGAACAGCGTCGAGTAAGGCGTGTAGAAGGTCCAGCCGGTGTCCACGCCGCCCAGCAGCAGCGCGACCAGGATCATCGCGCCGCCGGCGACGTAGATGTACCAGGAGGCGAGATTGAGGCGCGGGAAGGCGAGATCCCGCGCGCCGATCATCATCGGCATCAGGAAGTTGCCGAGCGTCGCCGGGATCGAGGGGATCAGGAACAGCCAGACCATGATGACGCCGTGGGCCGTGAACAGCCGGTTGTAGGTGTCGGGCGTGACGACGTCGGGCGCCGGCGTCGAGAGTTCGATGCGGATGATCGTCGCCGCGGCGCCGCCGATGAAGAAGAAGGCGGTGATGGCGACGAGGTAGAGCAGCGCGATGCGCTTGTGGTCGCGGGTGGTGAGCCACGATGTCAGGGTGTAGCCTTCTTCCAGGTAGCTCGTGGGCATGTTCGTCAGTGCTCCTCCGCCCGCTCCGCCAGAGGCGACAAGGGCCACTCCGGTGCAGTCGCCGGCTTGCGACCCGCCGACGGCGACGGGCGGTCGTCGCCGCTGCGTGTCCTCCGTCGGTCGCTGGCGCGACCTCCTCCTCCTTTACCTCCGCGTCGACGACCACCCGCCACCCTCGGCTCGCCGCCGCAGCTGGTATGGCGGCCCGCGCCACGGGTGCTGACGGCGATTAGCCGGGCCGATGGGGTGCCCTGTTTCGCGCAGGTAAAGGAGGAGGCGGACGCCTTATCGCTCTTGTCCGCCCGAGGACACGGAGCGAAACAGAGCACCCCATCGGTCCGTGACGACGCATGTAGTCTCATCTCAAAGCTCCGCACCAACCCGCAGATACTCGATGATCGCCATGATGTCCTCCTCGGCGATCTGCCCCGCGAACGACGGCATGATCGGCGCATAGCCGGCGACGACATCCTTCCTCGGCAACAGTATCGAATCCCGCACATAGGCTTCGTCGGCGACCAGACTGCGGCCGTCGGACAGATGCACGACGCGCCCGAGCAGCCCATGCAGGTCCGGAGCATGCACGCTCGACCCCGGCTCGTGGCAGCCGCTGCAACCGTAGCGCCGGTAGAGGTCGAAGCCCCGCGCCGCCGTGCCGCCGCGCACCGCCCCCTGCGCCAGCCACTGGGCGAAGGCCGCCGGCTCCATGGCGACGATGCGGCCGCGCATCGTCGAATGCTGCGAGCCGCAGTACTCGGCGCAGAACAGCGGATACTCGCCGGCGCGGGTCGCTTCGAACCAGATCGACGTGTAGCGGCCGGGCACCACATCCTGCTTGATGCGGAAGGCCGGCACGAAGAAGCTGTGGATGGCATCCTGCGAGGCCATGACGAGCCGCACCGGCTGCCCCACCGGCACGTGCAGCTCGTCGATCTCGCGATGGCCGTTCCGGTGCTCGACCTTCCACATCCATTGCTTGGCGACGACGAACACCGGCATGGCGCCCGCCGGCGCCCGGTAGTTCTCGACGTACTCGCGCGCGGCCCAGGCGAACATGACGAGGAAGATCAGCAGCGGCACGGCGATCCAGGCGACCTCCAGCACACGGTCCCCGGCCGGCGGATTGTGCCGGTCGACCTTGGCGCCGCGCCGGTAGCGGATGGCGAACGCGACGATGAGCAACGCAACGCCGCCAGCCACGATTCCCGTGCTGAGGAAGAGGAACAGGAACACCAGGTCGACGCGTCCCGCCATGGTCGACGCCGCGGGCGGCAGCAGATGGAGGTTCATCGCCGCATCCTCCTCAGCATCCATCCCGCCAGCACGGCCAGCACCGACATGGCAGCGATGCGCACCGCAGTCATGGCGGCGAAGCTGTAGCGCCCCGTCTGCGGATCGTAGTGCGAGCAGAACAGCAGCAGGCGATCGCCCAGCGAACCGCTGCGCCCGGCCGTGGCCTCCGTGAGCGCGAGCCGCAGGTCGCGGGCATCGAAGCGCACGCCGAGGAAGTAGCGGGCGATGCGGCCCTCCGGCGTGGCGACGACGAAGCCGGCCGGATGCACATACTGGGCATGCTCGGCGTCCCAGGAAATGGGGAAGCCAAGGTCGGCTGCGACGCGTTGCCCCGCTTCGCCGCCGGTGAGGAAATGGACGTCGATGCCGCCGAGCACGGGACGATAGGCATCGAGGCGGCGGCGCGCGTCATGCGGCGTTTCGCGCGGATCGATGCTGACGGCGAGCAGCCGCATGGCCGGCGGGCCGGCGCGCGCAAGGCCTTCCAGCACGCCGTCCATCACAGTGCTGCAGAGGTTGGGGCAGGTGAAGTAGCCTGGCACCAGCACCACCGGCACGCGGCCGAAGTAGTCGCCGAGGGCGGCGGCTCGTCCAGACTCGTCGCGGAAGGTTTCCTGCAGCGGCAGCATCGCGCCGCTGCGGTCGACCAGGCCGCCGCCGGCAATGGCGCCCGCAGCGACGAGCCAGAGCGCGAGCAGCAGCGCCTTCACGGCCCGGCTCCGCGGCGGGCCATGAGGTCCATGGCGACGTCGATGGGAATGCGGACCCTGCCGGCGCGGCGGTCCACCCATTGCCAGGAATTCAGCAGCTTCGCCTTCTCGGCGAAATAGGCATCCCGCTCGGATTGCGGCGCCGACGGCTGGGCGCTGCGCGCCGCCTGCTGCAACGGCGCCGGAACATCGGGGCCGTTGCCTTGCGACGCCTGCCAGTAGGCAAGCAGCCGCACCGCGGCGGCGATGGCGAGCGCGATGCATATCACGACCGCGCCCGCCGTCTTGAGCACCGCGGGCGTGTCGATGTCGCGGCCTTCCACCGGCTCGTCGCGTTCAGCCACGGCCGCTCTCCCGAGCCGCGGATGCCACGGGCGGCATCCCCGCGCGGCAGACGCCGGCGATGCCGAAAGTGCACAGCGGCAACAGCCACCAGGCATCGCGCATGCCGAAGCGGCCGGCCAACGAAGGCAGTATCAGCCAGCAGAGTTCGAGGAACTGAGCGCCGAGCACGACGACGGCGACGGTGGACAGATGCTCGGCGGAGTCCTTGATATCGCGGAACAGCAGCAACAGGAACGGGAGTCCGAACTCGAGCAGCGCGACGGCCCAGCCGAGCAGCGGCCACGGCAGCGCGCGGCGCTGCTCGTACCAGCCGATCTCGTGCGGCAGGTTCTCCGACCAGACGATCAGGTACTGGCAGAAGGCGACGTAGCCCCAGGCCAGCACGGCGGTGAACAGCAGGCTGCCGAGATCGCGTCGGGTCGTGCGGTGCGTCGCCCCGGGACGCCGGCAGACTGCCGTTATGGCGAAGGCGAGGCCGGCCAGCATTTGGCCGGCGGCCGCCTCGAAGCCGAACATGCTCGAGTACCAGAGCGGCGCGAGCGACATGATCCAATCGGCGGCGGCGATGCCGAGCGAGATGAGCCAGAGGATCAGGGAGGCGGCGGCGGTGCCCGGCGAGGCGCGGCGCCGCGCACGCCAGGCAAGCAGGTTCCATAGCAGCAGCACGGCGACCGCGCGCAGCGCGAAGAACTCGGGCTGCAGCCAGGCATCCTTGAACGACGGGGCCGAGAGTTCGCCCGCCCAGCGTGCCGGGCCGCGATCGGCCTGCGCCGCCCACGGATAGAGATCGCCAAGGCCGGCGAGCAGCGGCAGGAACAGCAGCGCGAGCCAGGGCAGCGTACCGGCGGCGGCCAGCGCCACGGGGCGGGCCGGCGAGCCCCAGCGCCCGCCGGTAAGGTCGTGTATCCAGACGACGACCAGGCCGCCGACGGCGATCCATGCGCAAAAGCACCAGGCGATCAGCCATGCGGCAAGGAAGGCGGTGCGATCGTAGCGCCATGCCGGCAGGGACACGGCGATCAGCGCGGCGCCGGCCAGCCCGCTGCGAAAGCGCATGGAGCCCAAGTTCATGGCGGCGCCTCATGCTGCAGTCGCTGCCTGGCATCGCCGGGGAGCGCGTCCGCCCTCGCCCACTGGCTGAGCTGCAGCGCGCGGATGTAGGCGACGATGGCCCAGCGGTCGGGCGGCGCGACCACATCGCCGTAGGACGGCATGACGCCATAGCCGCCGCCGATCACCTCGAACAAGTGGCGATCGGGCGCATTGCGCAGCCGGTCAATGTGATAGCTCGGCGGATGCGGGAAGCCGCGCCGCGCCACCAGGCCGTCGCCGTCGCCCGCAGGGCTGTGGCAGGGCACGCAGTAGATGCCGAAGCGTTCCTGCCCGCGCGCCAGCAGTTCGCGAGTCACCGGATAGGGCATGGCCGGAGCCGCGAGCGCCGCCTCGTCGCGATCGGCGTCTTCGCCGCCCAGCCGGCCGCTGGTGGTGCCGGCGAAGGGGCCGCGCGCCGCGGCCAGGGTGCCGGGCGGCGGCGTGCGCGCCGAACTTCCGTCGGCGAACAGCGGGCTGCCGGCGTAGGCCTTGTAGCGCGGCTGGTCGTACATGTTGTGCATGGCCCGTTCGCAGCCGGCCGCCGCCAGACAGGCCAGCGCGAGCGCCGCCGCCTTCATGCCGGCACCTCCCAGGTTCGCAGCGGCCGCTGCGCGCGCAGGAAGTCGGCCGCTGCGCCGGCGTCGCTTGCGCCCACGTCGAGCCGCAGACAGAGGAAGAAGCGGTTGCGCGTGGCGAGGTCGAACTCCCGGATGTCGAACAGCGGATGGCGCAGCCGCGGCAGGCCGTTGGCGGCCAGCATGCCGGCGACGACGGCGATCGCGGCGCCGAGGATGGTCACCGCGAGCGTCGGGGGCACGAAGGCCGGCCAACTGTCGAGCGGCCGTCCGCCGGCGTTGATCGGGTAGTCGACGACGGCCGAATACCATTGCAGCAGGTAGGTGCCCAGCCCGCCGGCCAGGCCCCCGGCGAAGGCGATGAGCGGCATGCGGTTGCGCCGGAAGCCGATCGCCGCGGCCAGACCCTCGATCGGGAAAGGCGAGTAGGCGTCGACCGCGAAGCCGCGGCGCGACGCCTCGCCCGCCGCCGCCAACAATGCATCGGCGGTGGCGAACTCGGCGAGCAGGCCGTGGAAGCGCGGCGCCGTCATTGCGCGCTCTCGCGAATGAGTTTCCGCATCTCGGCGACCGCGATCGCCGGCAGCAGGCGCAGGAACATCAGGAACAGCCAGACGAAGAAGGCGATCGAGCCGAACAGGAAGGTCCAGTCCCAGGCCGTCGGGTAGAACATCCCCCAGGCCGAAGGCATGAAGTCGCGATGCAGGCTGGTGACGACGATCAGGAAGCGCTCCATCCACATCCCGACGTTGACCACGATGCTGACGACGAACAGCGCCGCCACGCTGCCCCGCACGCGGCGCCACCAGATCAACTGCGGCACCGCGACGTTGAAGAACATCATGGTCCAGTACACCGGCGCGTAGGCGCCGCTCCAGCGATCTCGCGTCATGGCGATCTCGAACTCGTCGCCGCTGTAGAAGGCGGTGAACATCTCCGCGCCGTAGCTGTAGATCACTACCCAACTGGTCGCCAGCAGCACCAGCGCCGCGTACTCGAGATGGCGGCCGGTGATGAAGTCCTCGAGCCCGAAAGCGCGCCGCATCGGAATCGCCAGCGACAGCACCATGGCGAAGCCGGAGAACAACGCGCCGGCAACGAAGTACGGCGGGAAGATCGTCGAGTGGTAGCCCGGCGTGTTGCCGACGGCGAAGTCCAGCGACACCACCGAATGCACCATCACCACCAGCGGCGTGGCGAGTCCGGCAAGCAGCAGGTAGGCATGCTCGTAGCGCGCCCAATGGCGTGCCTCGCCGCGCCAGCCGAGGGCGAACAG
This sequence comes from Rhodocyclaceae bacterium, assembly GCA_036391735.1. Classification (GTDB taxonomy): domain Bacteria; phylum Pseudomonadota; class Gammaproteobacteria; order Burkholderiales; family Rhodocyclaceae; genus Nitricoxidireducens. Next base: position 850 of record DASVZI010000201.1, on the reverse strand, counting down.
CCCATAGGCGATGCGCTTGCCCGGCGTCGCCGCGCGGTCGCGCAGCGTCGCGAGGTCGGGGATCAGGCCGACGTACCAGAACAGCAGCGAGACGATCAGGTAGGTGCCGATGGCGAAGAAGTCCCACACCAGCGGACTTCTCCATTGCGGCCAAAGGTTCATCACGTTCGGATAGGGCACCAGCCAGTAGAAGAACCAAGGCCGTCCCAGATGCAGGATCGGAAACAGCCCGGCGATGCCGGCGGCGAAAAGGGTCATCGCCTCGGCGAAGCGGTTGATCGAGGTGCGCCATTGCTGGCGCAGCAGGTAGAGGATGGCCGAGATGAAGGTGCCGGCATGGCCGATGCCGATCCACCAGACGAAGTTCCCGATCGCGTAGCCCCAGGCGACGGGGATGTCGACGCCCCAGATGCCGACGCCCTTGACGAACAGGTAACTGGTCGCGCCGAAGAAGGCGAGCGTGCCGGTGAAGGTGGCGGCGAACAGCAGCCACCAGCGCCAGGTGGACGGGCGCGTCAGGACCAGGTCGGCGATCTTGTCGGTGATGGTGGCGTATTGCCAGCCGGCGGTGAGGACGCCGATGTCTTGCGATGTTGGGGGCGTGGGGGTGGGGCGCATGTCAGTATTTGGCTACCGGCTGGCGACCCGCCGGGGGCGACGGGGGAGTGCCGACGCTTCGTGTCCCCCGGCCCGGATGAGGCAGAGGCCCGGGCCTCCTCCTTTACCTCCGCGTCGGCACTCCCCCGCCACCCCCGGCTGAATGATCGTCCGGCTCTTGACGGTTTTCCGGCACGGCAGCCACAGTTCCTGGGCCGATGGGGTGCCCTGCTGCACGCAGGTAAAGGAGGAG
>DASVZI010000200.1:0-1993 GCA_036391735.1 Rhodocyclaceae bacterium | reverse complement strand
TACCGGGAACTCAAGCAGGACTTGATCTCGACCGCCGGCGCTATGAGCCGCGTGCTGGCGAACACGCTCATTTCGCCGCTCACCCACGACGACGTATGGCGGGCCTAGGAGATCGTTAATTCGCCCTTTCCCGCCGATGGCGATGCCAACGCGAAGCTGTCGGAGTACGTCGTCGTGCTCGACCGCCACGATCGCGTCTATGTCGCGACCCAGCCGGAGCAGTATCCGATGCTCAGCGACCCGGCGGTCGGCAATCCGGACTTCAACCGCCTGCAGGAGATCCTGTCCGGCCTCCGGCAGGCGGATTCTCAAGCCGTGGAGCTCGATCATTCGGCCATGATCTACATGGTCACGCCCATCATGGCGGATGGCGTCCGGCTCGGCACGCTGGTCATGAGCTACTCGAAGACGGCATTCCTGCCGCGCTTCCTCGAGATCGCGCGCAGCGGCATCCTCGTCGCCTTGCTCGTCATCCTGCTGTTGATTCCGGTCAGCTGGGTATGGGCGCAGCGCTTTGCCGTCCCGCTGGTCGACCTCGCCAATACGATGGGCAGGATAGGCAGCTCCATTCCCGACGACGCCGACGTGCCGGTGCCGGAATCCGGCGACGAGATCGGCCGGCTGGTATCGGCCTTCAAGGCCATGCTGAAGGGGCTGCGCGAGAAGGAGAATCTCGAGCGGCAGATGATCTTCGCCGATCGGCTCGCCGCCGTCGGGCGGCTTTCGGCCGCCATCGCGCACGAGATCAACAATCCGCTGGGCGGCATGCTGAATGCCATCTCGACGTTTCGCCATCATGGCAGCGACGATCCGTTCACCATCAAGACGCTCTCGCTGATCGAGCGCGGGCTGCAGCAGATCAGGGAGACGGTGTCCGCCCTGCTGGTGGAGGTGCGGCACGGCGGCCACGACCTGACGCACAACGACATCGAGGACGTGCGCACGCTCGTCCTGCCGGACGCCCATGCCAAGCACGCGAGCTTCAAGTGGAGCAACGGCGTCCAGGGCACCGTCCCGCTGCCGGCCACGCCCGTCCGCCAGGTGCTCATCAACCTGCTGCTCAATGCCGAGCGCGCCATCGGCGACAGCGGCAACATCACCTGCCTGGTGGAAGCGGTCGACGGCGTGCTGCGCATCGTCGTCGCCAACGACGGCGACTATATTCCGCAGGACGCCATGGAGAGCCTGTTCGAGCCGTTCCAGAGCCGGTATGACGCTGGCCATGGACTCGGCCTTTGGGTAACCTACCAGCTGGTTCATCAACTGGGCGGGGAGATCACCGCCGAAAGCGACCCGAGCGAGACGAAATTCACCGTCTGGCTCCCCATTCCCAAGATCGAGACATGAGCGACGCCGCCGACGCCTATTCCATCTGTCTTATTGAAGACGATCCGATCATGGGCGAGTCGCTTTGCGACCGGTTCGTGCTGGAGGGCGTGCGCATCGACTGGTACCGGACCCTGCGGGACGCGGAAGCCGCGCTGGCCACCGGCAACTATGCCGCCGTGGTGAGCGACATACGGCTGCCCGACGGCGAAGGCGGCGACCTCTACCTGAGGGCGCAGGAGCGGGGCGGCCTGCTGCCTCCGTTCCTCTTCATCACCGGATTCGGCACGGTCGATCGCGCCGTGCAGCTCCTCAAGGCGGGCGCGGCGGACTACATCACGAAACCCTTCGATCTCGACGTGCTGGTCGAGAAGGTGCGCACCCTGGCGGAGCGCTGGCCGCGCCATGGCAGCAAGGCGTCGCCGTTGGGCGTCTCCCAGCCGATGCGGCGGATCGCCGACATGCTGACGCGATTGTCCGTCCATGCGACGACGGTCCTCATCACCGGCGAGTCCGGCGTCGGCAAGGAGCATGTGGCGAGCGAGCTGCATCGCGCGAGCAGCCACGGCGGCGCCGCTCCTTTCGTCGCGGTCAACTGCGGCGCCATTACCGAGTCGCTGGTCGAATCGGAACTGTTCGGGCACGAGAGGGGGGCGTTCACCGGCGC
>DASVZI010000199.1:0-11968 GCA_036391735.1 Rhodocyclaceae bacterium | reverse complement strand
GCGGACGCTCTATCGCTCTTGTCCGCCGGGGGACACGGAGTGCAGCAGGGCACCCTGTCGGCCCGAAGGCGCCACCAGATTGCGGCAACTAGCAGTGCGGCGGAATCTCATCCCGCAATCGGCAAGGTCACGATGCCTACCAGCATGAAACGCCTTATTGCCTAGATCGATCGCTCGGCCTTGGCTGCCTCTTACGGTCCGCTGTGCTACCCGTTTCGTCGCTTCAGATCACAGGCCAACGGGTCGTTGCGAAACCCCACCTTGCTCCAGAAAATCAATCCCGGACAGATCCCGGTAAGGCCTGCAAAGGAGAGAAACGCGACGGGAACGAAGAGCAGCCAGTGGACCTTGTCGAAGCCGGTGAGCGAGATGCCAAGGACAATGACGCCGGCAACGGACAGGAAAAGCATTCTCAGAGCGGTCATGACGCCTCCTTCGGGAGAGAGTGTTATCAAATCGTCCGGTCTTCGCTGGACGCTTTGGGCCAATCGACCTGCGGCCGTTCGACACTCTACCGGAGAAATGCGTCTCGCATAACCAGGAATAGCCAGCCCCCAGCTTGAGGACTAGTAATGCGGCGGAATCTCATCCCGCAAGCTGCGCGCCTCGCCAGGCGCCGACGCCGCAATCTGCTCCCGCAGCTCCCGTACCTCCTTCTGCAACCGCTCGATGTCCAGTTGCTGGCGATAGACGGTCTTGTTCAGCGCCTCGAGCAGGTCCTCGGCGAATGCCAGCTTCACTTCGAGTTCGTCAATCCGCGCTTCCATGCGCCTCCTTCTCCGCCGCCAGCATCGCCGCACGCGTCGACGGGGTTTCCAGGCTGATGCGGCCGAGCGCGCCGCTGCGATAGTCGGTGAGCAGGATGACGGAAGCCTTCTCGAGGTCGAGTTCGCCGCCGCTGCCCTTGATGATGCAGGCGCGCTTCTTCGCCACCGTCTCCAGCACGCCGACGGCGTCGAGCGCCGCCGGATCGCATTTGTAGCGCGCGGCGATGCCGCCCGGGTAGCGCTGGAGCAGCAGGCCGGCAAGGAAGGTGGCCACCTCCTCCTCGATCACCGCGTTGGTGCCGATCGCGTGGCTGGCGGCGAGCATGAAGCCGTCGCTGTCGTGCTCGATCTTCGGCCACATCAGGCCCGGCGTGTCGAACAGCGACTGGCGCGGCCCGAGGTCGATGCGCTGCTGCGACTTCGTGACCGCCGGTTCGTCCCCGACCGCCGCCACGCGCTTTTTCACCAGGGCGTTCATCAGCGTCGACTTGCCGACGTTCGGGATGCCCATGATCATCATGCGCAGCGGCTTCACGTTGTCGTTGCGGTGCGGCGCCAGCCCCTGGCACAGCGAAGGCACGCGCGCCGCGTCGCCCGGCTTCTTGCAGGAGATCGCAACCGCCTTGACGCCCGCCTGGCGATTGTAGAAATCGAGCCACGCGCGGGTGGCGTCCGGGTCGGCGAGGTCGGCCTTGTTGAGCAGCTTCAGGCACGGCCGGCTGCGCGCCTCGCGCAGTTCGCGGATCATCGGATTGCTGCTGGCCTCCGGCAGGCGCGCGTCGACCACTTCGATGACGACGTCGATCATCGCCATCGTCTCGGCGGCCTTTTTGCGGGCCGACGTCATGTGACCGGGGAACCACTGGATGGGCATGCGGCGGGCAGAACGTAGAATCGGAAGGCCGCCATTATCCACGATCCCCGCATGGCCCTGAGCATCCTCTACCGCGACGAGCGCCTGATCGCCATCGACAAGCCGTCCGGGCTGCTGGTGCACCGCTCCGACATCGACCGCCACGAAACGCGCTTCGCCGTGCAACTGCTGCGCGACCAGATCGGGCAGCGCGTGCAGCCGGTGCACCGGCTCGACAAGGGCACCTCGGGCGTGCTGCTGTTCGCGCTCGATGCCGAGGCCGCGGGCGACCTGGGTCGGCAGTTCGAAGCGAACGCCGTGAGCAAGACCTATCTCGCCGTCGTGCGCGGCTGGCCGCCCGAGTCGGGCGTCATCGACCAACCACTGCTTCGGCATCATGACGACTACGGGCGCGCCACGCCGGCCTCCGAGCCACAGAGCGCCGTCACCCGGTTCCGCCGCCTGGCGACCGCCGAACTGCCGTTCGAGGTCGAGGGCTATCCGACGTCGCGCTACGCCCTGGTGGAACTGAAGCCCGAGACGGGACGGCGCCATCAGCTGCGCCGTCATCTCGCCAACACCGCCCATCCGATCATCGGCGACGCCACCTACGGCCGCGGCCGCCACAACCGCTTCTTCCAGCACCAGTTCGGCTGCCACCGCCTGCTGCTCGCCTGCGTCGAACTGGTCTTCCGCCATCCCGACGGCCGGCAGCTGTCCATCGCGGCGCCGCCCGCCGACCAATTGGCCGGGGTGCTCGGAGCCCTGTTTCCCGCAGTCGCAGCAAGGAGTCCCGGAGCGTCGATTTACCCGTAAACCGGTATTTCCTTCGATTTAGGGCAACCCCTAGAATCGCCTTCCCATCAACACGGCCAACCTTCGTGCGCATCGCCCAACTACTCCCATCCCGAGGCGAGGGCAGCCGGTTCACGTCGATCCGCGCCATTCCATTGGCGGCGGTGCTGCTCGCCACTGGCGCACTGGTCTGGATCAGCATCGACGAATACCGGCAGACGATCGAGCAGGAGTACCGCTTCCTCGACGCCCATGCACGCATCGCGCAGAGCGAGATGGAGGATCTGGTCCACGACGTGCGCAAAGTGATGAACCGCGTCGCCGAGGAGTATGCCGCGCTCCCCGCGGCGCGCCGGTCCGCCTATTCGGCGCAGCTGGCCAAGTACGGCTGGGACATCCCGGAAGTCCACACCCTCGCCGTCCTGAGCCCGCAGGGGCGCGTCGTCGCCGCCGTGGACCCGAAGCTCGTCGGCTTCGACGGCTCGAAGCGCGAATACTTCACCGCGCACCTCGACGGCCCGCGGCGTTTCGACTTCCATCTCTCGCGCCCCTACAAGACGGTCTATGGGGACTACTCCGTCGGCATGTCGCTGCCGATGACCGACGACAAGCGACGCCTGCTGGGGATCGTCGTCGCCGGCGTCCATTACAAGCAATTCGACGCCGTCATGAAGGAGATCCGTCCGCAGCAGCCGAACAGTTCGGTGTCGATCCTCAACAGCGACGGCGACCTCCTTTATCGTCAGCCGGATCCCGAGTCCTACATCGGCAGGAATGTCGCCGGCAATCCGTCGTTCAAGGAATTCCTGCAATCCGGACGGCAACCGGCTTACACCCGTGCCGTCGCGATCACCGACGGCGTAGATCGCCTGTACGTCTACCGCCCCGTCCAGGACACGCAGCTAAACATTTCGGTAGCACGCCCCATCGACGACGTCCTCGCGACCTGGCGGCGCAACCTGGCGCTGCGCACCGTAGTGCTCTTGGTGGCCGCGACGCTGATCCTGAAGCTCAGCTCCCTGGCCCAGCGCCGCCAGAAGGAAGCCCTGGCAAGCAAGGAGTTCACCGACCGGCTGATCCATACGGCAAATGCCATGATGGTGGGCGTCGACGTCGACGCCCGCATCCTTGCGGTCAACGAAGCGACCGAGCGCATCACCGGCTACCGGCGCGAGGAACTGGTGGGACACAGCGTCTTCGAGACCATCATGCCGCGCGACCGCTTTCCCCTGGCATGGGAGGCTTTCCGCCGCTACCGCAGCGGCGGTACCGTGCCGCGGGCTTTCCAGGCATCGATCCTCACGCGCACCGGCGAGGAGCGGATCATCGCCTGGCAGAACAGCCGGTGCGCCGGCGACGAGCCGCTGTTCATGCTCGCTTTCGGCATCGACGTCACGGAGCGCACCCAGCTGGCCGAGGCGCGCAACCGCGAAGAGGTCTCGCGCCGCCTGGTCGGCATCCACGAGGAGGAACGGCGGCGGCTCGCGGTCGAACTGCACGATCGCACCAGCCCCAACCTCACGGTAATGGACATCAACCTGAAGCTTCTGGCGAGCGGCCTGCCGCCGGATGCGCCGCTGGAACTGGTCCAGTTGATCGACGACACCTCGGCGACGCTGAAGGACACCGTCGCCAGCATCCGTGCCATCTCATTCAACTTCCGCCCGCCGCTGCTCGACTACGCGGGGCTGTGGCCCGCGCTGACCTCGTATGCCCAGCAGTTCGCCAGGCGCACGGGAATCGCGGTGACCCTGTCGCCCAAGGAGCCGACGCTGCGCCTCCCCGCGGAATTCGAGACCAACCTCTTTCGCATCGCCCAGGAAGCCCTGGCCAATTGTGCGAGGCACTCGCATGCGGAGCGCATCGCAGTCTGCTTCGTCGCCTCACCCAGCGGCGACGTCGTGCTTTCGGTCAGCGACGACGGCGTCGGTTTCGACGACTCCGGCGCCAAGGGACACGGCCTGGCCATGATGTGCCAGCGCGCGGAATTCATCGGCGGCAAGATCGAGCTCGACAGCCATCCGGGCGAAGGCACCCGCGTCGCCGTGCGCTTCCGCGCGCCGGTCGCCGGCGCTGCGGCACCGCGGGTGATTCACCTGCCGTTCAGCCAGTCCAGCGCACCGAACGCGGCCGCGCGCCCGCCCGCCATGCAGGCGGTCAGCAGGTAGCCGCCGGTCGGCGCTTCCCAGTCGAGCATCTCGCCGGCGCAGAAGGTGCCGGGCACCGCGCGCAGCATCAGCCGCTCGTCCAGCGCCGCGAAAGCCACGCCGCCCGCGCTGCTGATCGCCTCGGCGAGCGGACGCGGCGCTACCAGCCGCAGCGGCAGGCTCTTGATCGCCTCGGCCAGCCGCGCGGAATCCGCATAGTCTTCCTTGGCCGTGCATTCGCGCAACAGGCCGGCCTTCACGCCGGCGATGCCGACGCGGCTCTGCAGGTGGCCGGCCATCGAACGCGCGCCGCGCGGATGGGCGACCTCCGCCAGCACGCGCTGCGCGGGCTTGTCCGGCATGAGGTCGATCCGCAGCACGGCGCTGCCGTCCGCCTCGACGGCATCGCGCAACGAGGACGACAGCGCATAGACGGCCCCGCCTTCGATGCCGCTCGCCGTCACGACGAATTCGCCGCGCTTCGCATGGCGGCGTCCTGCGGCGTCGGTAAAGGACAGTTCGACGCTCTTCACCGGCGCGCCCGCGAAGCGCTCGCGGAAATGCGCGCTCCAGCCGACATCGAAGCCGCAATTGGCCGGACGCAGCGGCGCGACATCGACGCCGCGCGCCGCAAGCCGGGGCACCCAGGCACCGTCCGATCCGAGCTGGGGCCAGCTGCCGCCGCCGAGCGCCAGCACGGCGGCATCGGCCGCCACGGCGATTTCGCCGTCCGGCGCCGCAAAGCGCAGCCGTCGCTCCGCGTCCCAGCCGAGCCAACGATGGCGCATATGGAAGCGCACGCCGGCGGCATGCAGCCGATGCACCCAGGCGCGCAGCAGCGGCGCCGCCTTCATGTCCTTGGGAAATACGCGCCCCGACGTGCCCACGAAGGTCTCGACGCCCAGTTCGAGCGCCCACTCTCGCAACGCAGTCGCATCGAAGCGTTCGAGCCAGGGCGCGACCTCAGCCCGGCGCGCGCCATAGCGCGACAGAAAGGCCTCGCGGTCTTCCGCGTGCGTGAGATTCAGCCCGCCCTTCCCGGCCATCAGGAACTTGCGACCCACCGACGGCATGGCATCGAAGAGGTCGACCCGCAAGCCACCGCCCGCCAGCACCTCGGCGGCCATCAGCCCGGCGGGACCGCCGCCGACGACGGCGACGCCCGGTGCCGAACCCGCGATCATTCGGCACTTGCGCCGAGACCCGCGAGGGCATCGGCGGCGATTTCCCTCACTTCGGCATCGGCGTCCTGCAGGCGCGGCAGCAGATAGGCCCGCGCCGCATCGTCCGCGGCGAGCCCGAGGTAGAAGCAGGCGTCCGCCCGCACCCGGGCGTCGGCATGCGCTGACAGCCTGCCGAGCTGCGGCAGCACGGCGCGCAGCGCCGGACCGCCCGCATGCTCCTCGAAGATCACGCTGGCGCCGAGGCGGACGTTCATCGCGGCCTCCGGATTGCCGACGATGGGCAGCAGCTCCGCGAGCAGTTCCGGCCGGTCGGCGATGGCGCCGCGCACCTCGTGCAGCGCGCCGTTCTTCAGCAGCAGGTGGAATCGTTCGGCCTGGTCGAGCGCCTGCGGCGCGCTGCGCAAGGCTTGCGGAAAGTACGGATAGCCGGCGACGAATGGCAGGTTCATGGGCGTGGTGCGAGCGGCGGGGCGACGATTATGCCTCTTCCCGGCGTCATCCCGATAGGCAGGCGGCGCGCGCTCTGCGATAATGTCGCCCTTCCCGGCCGCCCGGCCCTGCCTTTCTCGCCTCGAAGGAGGCTTCCATGACCGATTCCACCGATTCCTTCGCGGCGCTGCAGCTGCCGCCCTTCCTGCTTTCCGCGCTGGCGGAAGTGGGCTACGAAACGCCCTCCCCCATCCAGGCAGCCTGCATCCCCCACCTGCTCGCGGGAAGCGACCTGCTCGGCGAGGCGCAGACCGGCACCGGCAAGACCGCGGCGTTCGCGCTGCCGGTGCTTGCGCGCCTCGACGCCGCGGTCAAGGCACCCCAGGCGCTGGTGCTGACCCCCACGCGCGAACTGGCGATCCAGGTCGCCGAGGCCTTCCAGAAGTACGCGCATCACCTGCCCGGCTTCCATGTGCTGCCGCTCTACGGCGGCCAGAGCATGATCGTGCAGCTGCGCGCGCTGTCGCGCGGCGCCCACGTCATCGTCGGCACGCCCGGCCGCATCATGGACCACCTCGAGCGCAAGAGCCTCGCGCTCGACAGGCTGCAGACGCTGGTGCTCGACGAAGCCGACGAGATGCTGCGCATGGGCTTCATCGACGACGTCGAATGGATCCTGGAACACACGCCGGCCACGCGCCAGACGGCCTTGTTCTCCGCCACCATGCCGGAAGCGATCCGCCGCATCGCCGGCCGCTACCAGCGCGATCCGCAGCACGTGAAGATCCGCGCCGCGACGACGACGGTGGCCGCCATCCGCCAACGCTACTGGCAGGTCCGCGCCGACAAGCTCGATGCACTGACGCGTATGCTGGAGGTCGAGGAGGACTTCGAAGCCGCGATCATCTTCGTCCGCACCAAGACCGCCACCGTCGATCTCGCCGAGAAGCTGGAGGCGCGCGGCTACGAGGCCGCGGCGCTGAACGGCGACATGACCCAGGGCCTGCGCGAGCAGGTGATCGACCGCCTGAAGAGCGGCGCGCTCGACATCGTCGTCGCCACCGACGTCGCCGCGCGCGGGCTGGACGTGCCGCGCATCAGCCACGTCATCAACTACGACATCCCCTACGACACCGAAGCCTACGTGCATCGCATCGGCCGTACCGGTCGCGCGGGCCGCACGGGTAGCGCGATCCTGTTCGTCTCGCCGCGCGAGATGCGCATGCTGAAGGCGATCGAGCACGCCACGCGGCAGAAGATCGAGCCGATCTCGCTGCCGACCAAGAGCGAGGTCGCCGACCGCCGCGTCGCCCAGTTCAAGCGCCAGGTGCTGGAGGTGATCGAGGCCGAGAAGCTCGACTTCTTCTTCGACGTCGTGCGCCAGATCGAGGACGAGGCGGAAATCAAGCCGCGCGAAGTCGCCGCGGCCCTGGCTTTCCTCGCCCAGCGCGACCGTCCGCTGCAGCCCGAGGGCGGCGCCTGGCAGGAGGAGGCGGCGGAGCGCCCCGAAGCGCGCGCGCCGCGCGAGAAGCCTCATTATTCCGACCGCGAGAAGGCTCCCTATTCCGAGCGCGAGAAGACCCCTTACGCCGAGCGCGAGAAGACCGCCCATCCCGACCGCGAGGAGATTCTCGAGAAGCGCCGCGCCGCGGCGCAGGGCCGGCTGGTGAAGTTCCGCATCGATGTCGGCCGCCACCAGGGCGTGACGCCCAAGGACATCGTCGGCGCCATCGCCAACGAGGGCGGCATCGAAGGCCGCTACATCGGGCAGATCCACCTGTTCGACGACTACAGCACGGTCGAACTGCCGGCCGGCATTCCCCCCGAAACCCTGGCTACCCTGAAGCGCACCCGCATCCGCCAGAGCCCGCTGAACATCCGGGCGATCGAGGGCGGCGCGGAAGAGGCGCCGCGCCCGGTCAAGCCCCGCGCGAAGCGGCCGCCCGAACGCGACGAATCCGCGCCGCGGCGTCCGGCAGCGCGCTCGCGACCCGATGGAGGGTCCGCTCGCTACGGCGACCGCCCGCCAGGGAAGGCCAAGCCAGCCGGCGGGGCCAAGCACGCAGGCTGGCACGCGCCTGGCAAACCGAAAAAGCGCTAGGCAGTGATCGCATTGGCGTCCTCGTAGGCGGCCAGCGCGGCTGCCGTCTGTGCATTGGGCGCCGCAGCGTTACCCGTGCCGAACTCGCTGCGCCAGGACGAAATATTGGCGTCGATGTAGTGGATGGCGCTGTCGAGGTTGCTGAGCTGATTCGGGATGAAGTTGCCGCTGGAATTGAGCAGGTTCGCCGATTGGGCGAAGCCGGCGGCGAACTCCTGCAGCGTGTCCACCGCCCCCTGACGGTTGCCGGCCAGCGCCGCACGCAGCTTGGCGGGGTCCAGCGAGGCCTGGCCGGTGGCCGGATCGATCGCGATGCCGAGGTCGGCGAGGCCGTTGAAGCCTTCGGCCGCGCCGTTGAAGCGGTTGCTCACGCTCTGCTCGAGTTCCCAGCGCGCGACCTGGGCGGCCTGCATGCCCTCGAGGAGGCCGCCCTTCGCCACGTCGGCATCGAAGCGCTTGTCCCAGGCGTTGTACTGGTCGACAAAGGCCTGCAGCCGGGACTGGATGTCGGCGTCGCCGCTGCCCGTCGTGATCGTGCCCAGGCCTTGCGCCGCCGAGGCGAGCCCGGCGACGTCGGACTTCATCGCGCTCAGTTCCGCGTATTGGGCCTTGTAGTCGACGTCCTTCCTGTTGATGAGGCTCATCATGTCATAGGCCGACTCGGGGTCGTACAAGGACGTGTTGCGTCCGGTCGCCGAGAGGCCATTTTTGCCGGTCGTTGCCGCCGGGCTGCCGGCCATGGAATCGGACGCCGCCTGGAAGATGCTGCCGAAATCCGTGGCGGACGAGGATGAATCGAACAAGGCGCCGAGCGCCTGCGAGCGGAAGGTCGCCAGTTGCAGGGTGAGTGACGAGGCCGAGACTGCCATTTGCGGGCTCCTTTCTTGCCGTTTTGCCGCATGCCGCCCACGACGCTGCAATATTCGGGCCTCGCCCGCCCGCGTTTCACCCAGCGGAATGCTGCGGCAAACTCAGGCCGTCGAAAGGGTCGTCCGGTTGCGTCCGCCGAGCTTCGACTGATAGAGCGCCCGGTCGGCCCGGGCAACGAACTCGAGCGCCGACTCGCCGTCGCGATAGCAGGCGGCGCCGAGAGAGATGGTCACATTGGCGACGGTCTCGTTGTTGTCGATCCGCCGGACGCGGGATCTCTCCACCAGGCTGCGGATCTTTTCGGCGACATGGCGGGCGCCGTCCAGCGGCGTCTTCGGCAGCAGGATGCAGAACTCCTCGCCGCCGTAGCGCGCGGCGACGTCCATTTCCTTGACGTTGTCCTTGAGGATCTGGGCCACGGCGCGGATGACCTTGTCGCCGAAGAGGTGGCCATAGCTGTCATTGACGCGCTTGAAATGGTCGATGTCGAGGATCAGCAGGCTCGGCCCCGCCTCCTCCGGATCGCGGGACGCCAGGCTGGCGCCGAGCGCCATATCGAAACCGCGGCGATTGACGAGGCCGGTCAGCGCATCGGCGAGTGCAGCTTCCCTGGCCTTGGCCACTTCCTCGCGGAGCCGCTCGATCTCCCGCCCGCTGTCCTCGAGGCGCGACTTCAGGGTCGACACCGCTCCCTGCATCTCGCGCGTCTGCAGGCGCAGCGTCTGCATGCCGGCGTCCAGCGCCCCGCCCTGCACGCCTCCGGCGATGTCCTCCGACAGGCGCTCAAGCACGCTGCCCACCGCCTCCGCGTGGTGGTTCGCCTGCGATGCCGACTGCGACATCTCGGCCATGACCTTCTGGACGCCGTCCGTGACACGCTGCGCCAGGTCCTGTTCCCTGTCGGCAATGTGCTGATGGAAGACATCGTGGATCGCCTTGTCGTCGAAGACGGCGCCCTCCCGGAGCGCGGCGTCGAGCGCCGCCTTGAGCGCGGCATTGCGGCCGGAAACGTATTCGTACCAGACCGCATAGCTGACCGGGTGCATGCCGGCCGCCTGCCGGGCCATCATCGGCAGCGCCAGCCGCAGGTACTCAGCGCTCTGCTCGATGGTCTCCGCATACCTCATGCTGCCCGCCCTCCCATGCGGTGCGCGGATTCTAGCAATCCGATATACCGATGGTGATACCCCAGAACCGGTAGTGCGCCCGGTTCTGACACGGATCAAGGCGACGCCGCCTGCCGGCCGCGATCCCGTATGATGCGGACTTTTCCCCGCTATCCCAGTCATGACCGCTTCCCATTCCTACGATGTCGAAGAAGCCGATTTCGACGAACTCGTGATCGTCCGCTCCCAGCTGGTCCCGGTGCTGGTGGATATCGGCGCCGAATGGTGCGCGCCCTGCCGCGTGCTGACGCCGCGCCTCGAAAAGCTCGCCGCCGAATACGGCGGCGCCTTCCTGCTCGCCCGCGTCGATGCCGACGAGAACATGCGCATCGCCGGCCGCCACGGCGTGCGCGGCTTCCCGACCGTCGTCGCGTACAGCCGCGGTGCCGAGATCGGCCGCTTCCACAGCAACCAGTCGGACGCCTTCCTGCGGGGCTTCATCGACGACGCCGTGGCGCGCCACGCCGCTACGCCGACGGCCGCCTGATTGCCATGGCGATCTACTCGCTCTCTGACAAGCATCCCGCCATCGCGGCGACAGCCTGGATCGCGCCCAACGCCACCCTCATCGGCGACATCCGCCTCGCCGAGCACAGCAGCATCTGGTGGAACGCCGTACTGCGCGGCGACAACGAGCCGATCAGCATCGGCGAAAACAGCAACATCCAGGACGGCTGCGTGCTGCACACCGACCCGGGCGCGCCCCTGACCGTCGAGCCGAACGTGACGGTGGGACACCTGGTGATGCTGCACGGCTGCACCATCGGCGAAGGTTCGCTGATCGGCATCAAGAGCGTGATCCTCAACCACGCAGTGATCGGCAAGCACTGCCTGATCGGTGCCAATACGCTGATCGCCGAAGGCAAGGTGATCCCGGATCGTTCGCTGGTGATGGGTTCGCCGGGGAAGATCGTGCGGGAGTTGACGGACGAGGAAGTAGCGCGGATTGCCGGAAGTTCAGCGCGCTACGTGGCGAATGCGGCTCGGTATGCTGCGGAGTTGAAGCAACTCTAGGCTGCTCAACTCTCGGCTCGCGACGCCACGGGCCGTCTATGGGCGACGCCATTCCGGGTTGGTAGCCGGCTTGCGACCCGCCACGGGCGACAGGGTATCGTCGCCGCTCCGTGTCCCCCGGCCCGGATGAAACAAGAACCCGGGCCTCCTCCTTTACCTGCGCGTCGACGATCCCCCGCCACCCGCGGCTTGATGCCTTTGCTGTTCGCCTCAAGTTGCTGCCACAGTTCCTGGGCCGATGGGGTGTCCTGCTGCACGCAGGTAAAGGAGGAGGCGGACGCCTTATCGTTCTTGTCCGCCGGGGGACACGGAGTGCAGCAGGACGCCCCGTCGGCCCGCCAACGCCAACCAACCGGAAATCAAGCCGCCTTAGGCTTCGCCTCGAGCGCCCGCTTAACCTGCCGCGCCTCGTAGTACTTGAGCAGGTGGTAGGTGCCCCAACCAATCACCGCGCAACCGACGATGAAACTGGCATAGGCCACCGGCCAGGGGACATCGAAATCCTTCGTCATCATCGAGAACTCCGACATCCCGCCGATGCCGGCGAGGATGTTGATCGGCATGAACACGATGCTGATCGCGGTCAGCTTCGACACGCGCTGGTTCTGGTTGATGTTGATGAAGCCGACGGTGGCGTCCATC
>DASVZI010000198.1:0-38837 GCA_036391735.1 Rhodocyclaceae bacterium | reverse complement strand
GGCAGCGATCTTCTCTCCGATGCTCCGCGCCAGAATGGCGGCCTGGTCCGGACACTCACCCAATTTCTCCAGAATGACGACGAACTCATCACCACCCTGGCGCGCCACCGTGTCGCCCTCGCGCACGCAGGATGAAAGCCGCTGCGCCACCTGCCGCAGAAATTCGTCGCCGAGGTCGTGGCCGAGCGAGTCATTGAGGGCCTTGAACTTGTCGAGGTCGATGAACAGCAGCGCGCAACATTGCTTCGAGCGGGAGATGCCCACCAGTGCGTGATGCAGGCGGTCCATCATGAGGCGCCGGTTGGGCAGGCTGGTCAGGGGATCGGTCAAGGCCTGCTCCCAGGCATTGCCTTCGTCACCGATGGCCCGGCGGTCCTGCAGAGTGAGGGCGACGGCCGCGACGCGGCGTTCCCGGGCGGCTGCCTTCCTGGCGGAAAGATCGATCAGCACGAGGCGCACGACGCCCGAGTCGTCGGTGAGGGGGGCTTTGCGCTGTGCATCGACCTCGGCGGGGAAGGTGGCGGCCCCTGCGGGCTGCAGCTCCAGTTCGTCCATCAGCCGCGCATCGGCCGTCTTGAGCTCGATGAACAGCCGTTGCCAGCGTTCGACGTGGGTCGGCGAGACAAACTGATCGAAGCGCCGACCGAGCAAGTCCTTGCGCGCCAGTCCCAGCATCTTGGCGCCGACATGATTGCTTCTCGCGACGCGACCGTCGCCGGTCAGGGTGAGGTAGCCGACCGGCGCGAATTCGTACAGATCGGCGTAGAGGTCGCGGGACTCCTCGAGGGCCACCTGGGTCAGCCGAAGCTGCTCGTTCTGCATCTCCAGTTCAATCTGGTGAACGCGGAGTTCGTGCAGGAGTTCCTCTGCGGTGAGTGGAGGCTTGGAAGGGGGCACGCGTTGCGCGAGTCGCGCTTCCGCCTCCGACCTTAGCTGACCCCGCGTCGGCGGCTTGGCGTGCGGCTGCTTGTGTTTCACTCGCTGTCACCTGCTATTAAACGACTCGCCCGCGTCGATGCTCCAGATGAGAGGCGTCCAACCTTGTCGTTTGACGACAGGGTTCCATGCGACTGCATTTGAGGCCCGTTTGTCTTTGACCGGTTGCTTTGTCCCGGGTTCTTATGCAACGGTTCAGAAGCGGCAAGCGGCACCTTTGAAAGGAGCAGACCATGAAGGCACTTCGCATACTTGGCGTAACGTCTCAGCATCCCTGCTTGGCCACCGGAAACCGGACGCTCGATCTACCTTTCTCGGATCCGTCTTATCCAGATTGGATGGCTAGCTCGAACGTCCGGAATTGGCCGCTAGCCGGCCGGCCCCTAGGCGCCCGGATGGGGCCCCCTCCGCCGACGCGAACGCCCCTAGCCCGACTAGCCACGCCTTGCGGGACGTCCGCCCATACCCCTGAGCGGTGCCATGACTGTCGCTGGATCACGACACTCCCGAAAGCGGCCGAACTGAGCGACATTCCGGGCACACCGAATTCTCAGCCACCGACATGAAATTCACGTTTGCACTGATTACGGCCTTGCTCCTGGCGTCATTCGGGAGTTCGCTGATCGTGGAGGCCAATGCCACGAGCGACGCCGACGTCCAGGTCGACATGACCATCCCCGCGCTGGATTCCATGCCCCATTGGGATCCTCGGCTGAATTGACGAGGGCAACGGCTGCCAGAAACTGATTCTGTCCTTTTCCATTCCGTGGGCGCCGACGCGTCGATCCGCAGTGACGAGAAGCACACCGGCCACGCCAGCAACCTGGTCGCGGCCGGGATGGTCGTTGCCGGCGACATCGTCTTCTCCGGCAGCCTGAGAATAGACGGCGAGGTCAAAGGCAACGTGATTGCGGTCGACGGGAAGCCTGCGACGCTCGTCATCGGGGTCAATGGCAGCGTGGATGGAATCGTCGAGGTGACTCAACTGATTCTCCACGGCGCCGTATCCGGCCAAGTCAAAGCCAAGGAATTCGTCAAGATCCACTCGACGGCGCGCGCCAACTGCGACGTCGAGTACGCCACCGTGGAGGTGCAGGCGGGAGCCATCGTTCAGGGTCTGTTCTCGCTTCGAACCCCAAGCGGAGAATGACCGCAAGCGGCCGCATGGCCTGATGAGCCGACCACCAAAGGGTAGGCTTGCTGGATCCTGATGGTGCCGGGAGAGGGACTCGAACCCTCACACCTTGCGGCGGCGGATTTTGAATCCGCTGCGTCTACCGATTCCGCCATCCCGGCATGGGTCGCTTAGAATGTCGCGCCCCGTGGGAGCGCGCATTATCCGCGAATCGCCCCGCGGCTTCAACCGATGGCCCTGACTCTCGACGATTTCGACTATTTCCTGCCGCCCGAGCTGATCGCGCAGGCCCCGCTGCCCGAGCGCGCGGCGAGCCGGCTGCTGGTCATGGCGGGCGGCACGCTGGCGGACCGGCGCTTCGCCGAGCTGCCCGAGCTGCTGCAGCCGGGCGACCTGCTGGTCATGAACGACACGCGCGTGCTGCATGCGCGGCTGTTCGGCCGCAAGGCGAGCGGCGGACAGGTCGAGGTGCTGGTCGAGCGCGTGACGGCGGAGAACGAGGTGCTGGCGCAGGTGCGGGCCAGCAAGACGCCGAAGCCCGGCACCGCGCTGCACCTCGAGGAGGCCTTCGACGCCACGGTGCTGGACCGCGCCGGCGAGTTCTACCGCCTGCGCTTCCCCGGCGATGCCCAGCAGCTGATCGAGCGCCACGGCCGCCTGCCGCTGCCGCCCTACATCGAGCGCGCGGCGGCACAGGCCGACGAATCGCGCTACCAGACGGTGTTCGCCCGCGAGAAGGGCTCGGTGGCGGCGCCCACGGCAGGCCTGCACTTCGACGAGGCGCTGCTGGCCCGCCTGCGGGAGCGCGGCGTCGAGACGGCCCACGTCACCCTGCACGTCGGCGCCGGCACTTTCCAGCCGGTGCGGGTGCACGACCTTTCCGCGCACAGGATGCACCGCGAGCGCTGGCAACTGCCGCAGGCCACGGTCGACGCCATCGCCGCCGCCCGCGCCCGCGGCGGCCGCGTCGTCGCGGTCGGCACCACCACGCTGCGCACCCTGGAATCGGCGGCGCTGGCCGGCGAGCTCAAGGCGGGCAGCGGCGACACCGATCTCTTCGTCACGCCGGGCTTCCGCTTCCGGGTCGTCGACCTGCTGGTCACCAACTTCCACCTGCCGAAGTCCACCCTGCTGATGCTAGTGTCGGCCTTCGGCGGCCTCGAGCCCATCCGCGCGGCGTATGCTCACGCCATCGAGCAGCGCTACCGTTTCTTCAGCTATGGCGACGCCATGCTCATCGAGCGAACCGAACATGCAGTTTGAACTCCTCGCCACTTCCGGCGCCGCGCGCCGCGGCCGCCTCGCGCTGGCCCACGGCGTCGTCGAGACGCCGGTGTTCATGCCGGTCGGCACCTACGGCACCGTCAAGGCCATGGCGCCCAACGAGCTGGTCGACATCGGCGCGCAGATCGTGCTGGGCAACACCTTCCACCTCTGGCTGCGCCCGGGCCTGGACGTCATCCGCGCCCACGGCGGGCTGCATCGCTTCATGGGCTGGGACAAGCCCATCCTCACCGACTCGGGCGGCTTCCAGGTGTTCTCGCTGGGCGAACTGCGCAAGATCACCGAGGAAGGCGTCAAGTTCGCCTCGCCGATCAACGGCGACAAGCTCTTCATGCGTCCCGAGGATTCGATGCAGATCCAGCACGTGCTGAACTCCGACGTGGTGATGATCTTCGACGAATGCACGCCCTATCCCGCCGACGCGAAGCAGGCGGGCGACTCGATGCGCCTTTCCCTGCGCTGGGCGAGGCGCTCGCGCGACGAGCACGACCGGCTGGAGAACGCCAACGCCCTGTTCGGCATCGTCCAGGGCGGCATGCACGAGGCACTGCGCGACGAGTCGCTGGCGGGGCTGACGGACATCGGCTTCGACGGCTACGCCATCGGCGGCCTGTCGGTGGGCGAGCCGAAGGAGGACTTCGCGCGCATCCTCACGCATACGGCGCCGCGGTTGCCCCGGGAGCGGCCGCGCTACCTGATGGGCGTCGGCACCCCGGAGGACATCGTCTACGCCGTCGGCCGCGGCATCGACATGTTCGACTGCGTCATGCCGACGCGCAACGCCCGCAACGGCTGGCTGTTCACCCGCTACGGCGACATCAAGATCAAGAACGCCGTGCACCGCAACGACCCGCGGCCGCTCGACGAGACCTGCGACTGCTACTGCTGCCGCCACTTCAGCCGCGCCTACCTGCACCACCTGCACCGCACCGGCGAGATCCTCGGCGCCCGGCTGAACACCATCCACAACCTGTTCTACTACCAGACGCTGATGGCCGAATTGCGCGCCGCCATCGAGTCCGACGGCCTGGAAAGCTACGCCGCCGAGTTCCGCCGCCTGCGGGGAATGGCCGTTTCGGACTGATACAATACGCGGTTTCCAATAAAACCCGGAGTCGAAAAAGTGCTGATTTCCGAAGCCTACGCGCAAGCGGCCGCCACTGCCCCCGGGGCGGGCGGCCCGATGGAGGGCCTGCTGGGCATGGCCCCGATCATCCTGATGTTCATCGTGCTGTGGTTCCTGATGATCCGGCCGCAGATGAAGAAGGCCAAGGAACACCAGAAGATGGTGACCGAACTGCAGAAGGGCGACGAAGTCGTGACGCAGGGCGGCGTCGCGGGCCGCATCGTCAAGGTCGGCGAGAACTTCGTGACCCTCGAGGTCGCTTCCATCAAGGATGCCCCGGTCGAACTGGCCGTGCAGAAGCAGGCCATCGGCGCCGTGCTGCCCAAGGGCACGCTGAAGGCTCTCTGATCGCCGTAACGTCTTGTCGGGCCGGCGCCCGCCGGCCCAGGGTACCCCCGCCATGAACCGCTATCCCCTCTGGAAGAACGCCCTCGTCGTGATCGCGCTGGTGTTCGGCCTCCTGTACACGCTGCCGAACTTCTTCGGCGAAGTTCCCGCCGTGCAGGTCTCGAGCGTCAAAGCCACGGTCAAGGTCGATGCGCCGCTGATGAGCCGCATCGAGAACGTCCTGAACACCGCCGCCATTCCCTATACCGGCGTGTTCGCCGACCCGAACAGCGTCCGCGTGCGCTTCAGCGACACCGACACGCAGCTGCGCGCCAAGGACGTCATCGAGAAGACGCTCAATCCCGATCCCTCCGACGCCACCTACAGCGTCGCGCTGAACCTGCTGTCCGCCTCGCCGGTCTGGCTCAGCGACATCCGCGCGCTGCCGATGTACCTCGGCCTCGACCTGCGCGGCGGCGTGCACTTCCTGCTGCAGGTGGACATGAAGGGCGCCATCACCAAGCGCCTCGACGCCACGTCGGCCGACCTGCGCACCATGCTGCGCGACAAGAACATCCGCCACGGCGGCATCGCGCGCGAAGGCTCGGCCGTGGTGATCCGCTTCCGCGACGTCGAAACCCGCAACAAGGCGCGCGACGCCATCCTCGACACCCAGCCCGCGGCGGTCGCCGGCCAGGGCCAGCGGGGCATCGGCGCCCAGCCCGACCTGCTCATCAACGAGGTCGGTGAGGGCACCGACCTCAGGATCGCCATCACGCTTTCCGAAGCCGCGCAGAAGCGCGTGCAGGAGATGGCCGTCAAGCAGAACATCGGCACGCTGCACAACCGCATCAACGAGCTCGGCGTCGCCGAGCCGGTGATCCAGCAGCAGGGCGCCGACCGCATCGTCGTCGAGCTGCCCGGCGTGCAGGACACGGCCAAGGCCAAGGACATCCTCGGCCGCACGGCGACCCTCGAGCTGCGCATGGTGGACGAAGAGAACAGCAGCAACCCGGCCGTGATGGAAGCCGCGGCCAAGGGCAACCCGCCGGTGGGCGACGAGTACTACGTCGAGCGCGGCGGCCGCGGGCTGCTGGTGAAGAAGCAGGTGATGCTGACCGGCGAGCGCCTGACCGACGCCCAGCCCGGCTTCGACAGCCAGACCCACGAACCCGCGGTGCACCTGACGCTCGACGCCGCCGGCTCGCGCGTCTTCCGCGACCTGACGCGCGACAACGTCGGCAAGCGCATGGCCATCCTGCTGATCGAGAAGGGCAAGGGCGAGGTCGTCACCGCCCCGGTGATCCGCAGCGAGATCGGCGGCGGCCGCGTCCAGATTTCCGGCCGCATGAGCACGCAGGAAGCCGCCGACGTGGCGCTGCTGCTGCGCGCCGGTTCGCTGGCCGCGCCGATGGACATCATCGAGGAGCGCACCATCGGCCCGTCGCTCGGCGCCGACAACATCAAGAAGGGCTTCGATTCGACGGTCGGCGGCTTCGTGCTGATCTCCGCCTTCATGATGCTCTACTACCTGCTGTTCGGCCTGGTCTCGGTGATCGCGCTGTCGGCCAACATGCTGTTCCTGGTGGCGCTGCTCTCGCTGCTGCAGGCGACGCTTACGCTGCCGGGCATCGCGGCCATCGCGCTGGCGCTCGGCATGGCCATCGACTCCAACGTGCTCATCAACGAACGGGTGCGCGAGGAACTGCGCGGGGGCAGCACGCCGCAGGCAGCCATCACGGCCGGCTACGAGCGCGCCTGGGCCACCATCCTGGACTCCAACGTGACCACGCTGATCGTCGGCATCGCGCTGCTGATCTTCGGCTCCGGCGCCGTGCGCGGCTTCGCAGTGGTGCACTGCCTCGGCATCCTGACCTCGCTGTTCAGCTCGGTGGTGCTGTCGCGCGCGCTGGTCAATTTCATCTACGGCCGCCGCAAGAAGCTCACCTCGCTGTCCATCGGGCAGGTCTGGAAGCCCGGCATCTCGACGCCGACGGCGAAGTAAGGGGATTTAGAAAATGGAATTCTTCCGCATCCACAAAGACATCCCCTTCATGCGCCATGCGCTGGTGTTCAACGTCATTTCGCTGATCACCTTCATCCTGGCCGTGATCTTCCTGTCCACCAAGGGCCTGCACTTCTCGATCGAGTTCACCGGCGGCACGCTGATGGAAGTCAGCTACGCCCAGGCGCCCGACCTCGAGAAGATCCGCAAGCAGCTCGAAGGCGACGGCTTCGCCGACACCCAGGTGCAGAACTTCGGCACTTCGCGCGACGTGCTGATCCGCGTGCCGCTGGCGAAGGAAGTCCAGACGGCCAAGATCGGCGAGCGCGTGATGTCCTCGCTGGTGGCGCTGCCGGACGCCTCCGCCAATCCGCCGCAGATGAAGCGCATCGAGTTCGTCGGCCCGCAGGTCGGCAAGGAACTGGCCTCCGACGGCGCCATGGCGCTGCTGGTGGTGGTGATCGGCATCGTGCTCTACCTGGCAGTTCGCTTCGAGTGGCGCTTCGCCATCTCGGCCATCATCGCCAACCTGCACGACGTGGTCATCATCCTCGGCTTCTTCGCCTTCTTCCAGTGGGAGTTCTCGCTGCCGGTGCTGGCCGCCGTGCTGGCGGTGCTCGGCTACTCGGTCAACGAGTCCGTGGTGGTGTTCGACCGAGTGCGCGAGACCTTCAAGAAGAAGCGCGGCCTGACGACGCCCGAGGTGCTCAACCACGCGATCACCAGCACCATCTCGCGCACCATCATCACCCACGGCTGCACGCAGATGATGGTGACGTCGATGCTGATCTTCGGCGGCGCCGCCCTGCACTACTTCGCGCTGGCGCTGACCATCGGCATCTGCTTCGGCATCTACTCGTCGGTGCTGGTGGCGAGCCCGCTCGTGATGTGGCTCGGCGTGTCGCGCGAGCAGTTCGTGCAGCCGAAGAAGGAGCGTCCCGCCGGCATGACCGACGACGGCGCCGTGGTCTGATCTCCGAATGGTCTGCTTCGCCATGCCGCGTTCGCAACGTCCGGGCGTCTATGTCTGGGACTTGCCCACCCGGCTCTGCCACTGGGCGCTGGCGGCCTGCGTCGCCTGCGCCTTCGCCACCGGCTTCATCGGCGGCAACCTGATCGCGCTGCACGCCAAGGCGGGCATCGCGATCGTGGGCCTGGTGGCCTTCCGCATCGTCTGGGGCCTGGTCGGCTCCACCTACGCGCGCTTCGGCAGCTTCGTGCGGGGGCCGGCGGCCATCCGCGAGGCGCTGGCCGGGCGCTGGCAGGGCGTCGGCCACAATCCGCTCGGCGCGCTTTCCGTGCTCGGCCTGCTCGCGCTGGTGGCCTTCCAGCTGGCGACCGGCCTGTTCGCCAACGACGACATCACCTTCAACGGCCCGCTCTACGCGCTGGTCAGCAAGGACACCAGCGATCTCCTCACCGCCCTCCACCATCGCAGCGTCTGGGTGCTGGGCGGCCTGATCGCGCTGCACCTGGCCGCCATTGCCTTCTACGTGCGCGTCAAGAAGGACAACCTGGTGCTGCCCATGCTCACCGGCTGGAAGGACGAGCCCGCCGCGCCGGCCGAATCGGCGCGCGGCGGCGGCGTTATCGCTTTTGCCGCGGCGCTCGCCATCGGCCTGGGCGCGGCCTGGGCCGCCACCGGCGCGCTGCTGCCGCCCCCCCCGCCCGTACCCGCCGCGCAAACGCCTTCCTGGTAGGCCGAGGCCGCCGTCAGTCCTGGCCGGACAGCGGCTCGACCAGCTCCGGGCCTTCGTTGGCCGGATTGCCGACCGCCTTGCTCACCGCGTAGGCACGCATCAATTCCTCCGGATAGGGCCGCAGCAGCTTCTGCAGCACTGCCACGTCGGCGCACGCGGGGTCCAGCCAGCGTCCGTAATCCTCGGGCGCGACGATCGCCGGCATGCGGTTGTGGATCGGCGCCACCAGCTCGTTCGCTTCCGTGGTCAGGACGGCGAAGCTCCAAACGTCCCCGTCCGGACCCTGCCACCGCTCGAGCAGGCCGGCCATGCCGAAGGGCGCGCCGTCGCGCATGGCCACCGCGTACGGCTGCTTGCCGCCGGGCGCCTGCCTCCATTCGTAGAAGGCGTCGGCGGGCACCAGGACGCGCCCCCGCCGGAAGGCATCGCGGAACATCGGCTTCGATGCGGCCGTCTCCGCCTTGGCGTTCACCGGCCGCTGCATCGAAGCGGGATCCTTGCACCAATGCGGGATGAGCCCCCAGCGCGCCAGAACGATGCGGCGCGTGCCGTCGCGCTCCTGCTGGATCACCGGCATCTCGAGCGACGGCGCGACGTTGAAGCGCGGCAGCCAGCCGCCCGCCTCGAGGGTGTCGAAGTGGTCGCGATAGCGCGACTGGGGGCCGAACATCGCATAGCGTCCGCACATGCGGATATTATGGAACGATGCGTGAACGAAACGAAACTGCCGGCAACGCGGAGCCGCCCGGGCCGGCGTTCCAGCCGCGCGTGGGCGCGCTCGGTGCCCTCGTCGCCGCTGCATTGGCCCTCATCCTCGGCATGGACTGGCCCGACGGGCTCATCGGCATGGGGATCGGCTTCCTGCTCGGCGGCGCCTCGCCGCTGGCCGCCGGCATCTGGCAGTACCTGGGGGTGTTCGCCGCCCTCGTCGGCGGCTTCGTCTGGTTCCTGGTGCATTACGTCAGGTAGCGCCATGCGTGTCGACAAATGGCTGTGGGCGGCGCGCTTCTTCAAGACGCGCGGACTCGCCTGCGACGCCGTCAGCGGCGGCAAGGTCAAGCTGAACGGCGTCGCGGTGAAGCCGGCCCACGAGATCAAACCCGGTGACCGTCTCCATGTGCGCGCCGGCGAACAGGATTGGGAACTGGTGGTCGTCGGCTTGAACGAGCAGCGGCGCCCGGCGCCGGAAGCGCGCCAGCTCTACGAGGAAACGCCTGAAAGCGCGCAGCGCCGCGCCGACGCCGCCGAACTGCGCCGGCTTTCGCCCAGCCCGACGGCCGACCGCAAGGGCCGCCCCACCAAGCGCGACCGCCGCGACTTGGCGCGGCTGCGCGGGTAGCCTGGTTGGGGCTTCCTTGGCTGATGCTGCGCCGGTGCCCGGTGTAGCGGGTATTCCCGCTGCGCCGGGGTAATTCTTGCTTTGCCTAGTCTCTAGCCAACCGACAAGAAGAGCGCGTAGCTACGGAGCTGGACCATCGCGTAGCAAACGGAGCCGAGAAGAAATATCGCCGAAAAGAACCCATTTTCGGTCTTTCTGAGAATCAATGCGGGCACCAGGCAAAACACGACAAGCACTTCTGGAGCAAACAACAAAATGTCATAGAGGTCCGAGTGGATTGCAACCGCATTTAGGAAGATGAACGCGTACAGCACGTAACAGGAAAGCATCGCTGTCAAGACGATAACGGCGTCCGGTATCTTTCTTCTAAGCGTGTAAAGGACGAAGATAAACGAAACGGCACCGCCGGCGAAGAGGGCAGGCCAGTTCGAAAACGAGGCCTCCACGCGTCCGGGATACATCCTGGCCAGATGTCGATGAATGAAGAGATCGTAATGATCAAGAACATCGGTCCGGTTCCCATCCAGGCCCGTGCGAAATAGCAGATTGGACCCGAATAGCCCCACGTCGGGAAAGTTGTAATGCGCCAAGCCCATCTGGATTGCCTTCCATGCAATGAAGGCAAATCCCGCAGCGATCGACACCGCGAGCAGGTATCCCGCCCTCGCCCTATGGTTATCCGATGCAGCAACGAGGAAAATCAAAGTCGATAGGAAAAAAAACGCGGCGATGAATTCGCTCAAGAACAACAACAGCGAGCATGCCAGGAGCCCGATGGTCTGGGACCGGCTCGGTCTGTCCGTCCTTAGGATAGAGTCAATAATCAGAAACGATGCGAACAGCGGCACCGTGAAGTGCAGTTGCGGCGTTGCTCCCCAGTAATAGCTAAGGGTGAATGGGAAAGTCTGGAATACCAGGACGCACGATACAGCAGCAAGCAAACTGCCGGCCCTTTGCGGATACATACCGGATGCCATCCGGAGAGCGACGAAGCCGAGCATGATCGAGGACAGCAGGACCACAAGTTGGTTGTACCTGACCATGACCTTGTAGCTCAGCTCTCCCTTTGCCTCGAAGTTGATCTTCTCCAGAATGTACGGGATCAGCAATTCAATGGAGGTGCCGCGATAGTGATAGGCTCCCGGATGCTCGGTCCGCTTCTCGTCTTTCTCGACGTAGTAGAGCCCCCCATGACTCAAGTACCCATCCTTAATCCAAACGGGAATGATGTGTTCCAACGCGTACTTGTTGTATGAATACGGCATCCCCCCCCCAGGGGGGAACTTGTTCAACGTGGCCCCAGTGAACAAGAGAAGCGCGACACTGACTGCGACGATCATCGCTTTGGGACGCGAGAGCATCGCGTCGATCATCGCTAATATGATTCCGGCAATTCTCATTTGGCGACCCTACCAAGCACGAGCCATCAGGAACTTGCCAGTGCCCTGGCAAGCGCGCTCACCACCCGATCCTGCTGACCGGCGTCCAGGCCGATCCACAGCGGCAATCTCACCAAGCGGGCTGAAACCGCGTCGGTAATTTGCATGAACCCGTGCACCCGGCCATAAGCTCTGCCAGCAGGAGATGAGTGAAGAGGAACATAATGGGACATGGGGAAGATGTTCTCGCGCTTGAGCTTGCCCAATACCGCTTCGCGATCGATCCCCGGAGCTATCAGCACGTAGTACATGTGTCCGTTCTGCCGACAGCCAAGAGGGACCGCGGGGCGCCGCAGGAGCCCCTGGGACTCGAGGGGAGCCAGCGCGATATCGTAACGTTCCCATATCGCGAGGCGATCGGCAGTAATCGCCTGCGCGTCCTCCAATTGCGCCCAAAGAAATGCCGCGACCAATTCCCCGGGCAGGAATGAGGAACCGGGCTCTTGCCAAGTATACTTATCTACCTCTCCGCGAAGAAACCGGCTGCGATCGGTACCCTTTTCGCGAATGATTTCGGCACGGGCTGCCAGTTTCGCATCATTGACCAAGAGAGCGCCGCCCTCGCCACAGATTATGTTTTTGGTCTCGTGGAAGCTATATGCGCCCAGGTGTCCGATGCTGCCGAGCGGCCGATCCCTATAGCTCGACATTACACCTTGCGCGGCGTCCTCGACTACCATCAGGCCGTGTCGGTGGGCAATTGCCATTATCGCGTCCATGTCGCACGCCACCCCGGCATAATGGACCGGAACGATTGCCCTTGTCCGCTCCGTGATCGCATCTTCGATGAGCCGTTCATCGAGGTTCAGCGTGTCCTCCCGAATGTCGACGAATACCGGCTTTCCTCCCCGCAGTACGAATGCATTTGCGGTCGAAGCGAACGTGAATGATGGCATAATCACTTCATCCCCCGACTGGATATCCAGCAGCAGTGCTGCCATTTCGAGGGCGGCGGTGCATGAATGTGTAAGCAGCGCCTTGGCACAGCCCGTCATTTGTTCCAAGCGCTCGTGGCACTTGGTCGTGAAGGGCCCGTCTCCGGACAAGATGTTCCCGAACCTTGCTTCGGCAATGTAATAGAGTTCCTTGCCGGTCATGTACGGTCGATTGAAAAGAATCTTTTCAGACATCAGACGGCCTCCACACTTGGAGGCGATGCAACTCTTCGATGTTGCCGACCTGATACTTCGTGATTCTCTTCTCTACGCCGGCTCCTGCATGGGGATTGGGCTACATTTTGAAAAAACGGTTTGAACATGAAAAAGATCGCGATTCTTCAGTCGAACTACATTCCATGGAAAGGCTACTTCGATATGATAGCCGCCGTTGACCAGTTTATCCTTTATGACGATGCGCAATATACGGTCAACGACTGGAGAAATCGAAACAAGTTGAAGACGCCGCATGGACTCCAATGGCTTACCGTTCCGGTCCTGACAAAGGGCCGATTCGGTCAAAGGATCGTCGATGCGGAAATCAAGCAGTCAAATTGGGCAGAAGTGCATTGGAAGACGATTTGTCAGAATTACCGCCGCGCCTCGCACTTTGCGACGCTGGCACCAGCCATTGAAGAAATGCTCGTGGGAACGCAGCACAAGTTTCTGTCATCCCTGAATCGTTCGATGATTGAGTTCGTGTGCAACTCTCTCGGCATTCGAACGATCATCAGTAGCACGTCGGATTACAGATTAATCGAGGGCAAGACGGAGCGGCTGGTGGATTTGTGTCGCCAAGCAGGTGCAACCGAATATGTTTCCGGCCCTGCTGCTCGCTGTTATCTGGACGAAGCCCAATTCGCCGAAAACGGGATTCGCGTGACGTGGTTCGATTACGCCGGATACCCCGAGCATCCTCAACTCTGGGGAGCATTTCGACACGATGTGTCCATCCTTGACCTCCTGCTCAACTGCGGGGAGCAGGCTTCTCGGTACATGCGGTTCGTCCGGCCATGAAGCTGTCTATCGTCACGACGTTGTATGGCTCTTTGCCGTATCTGCCCGAGTTCTATCGCAGGGCAAGCAAGGCAGCCCGGCAACTGACGGATGATTACGAAATCGTGCTGGTCAACGACGGCAGCGTCGACGATTCCCTGGCGTTTGCTCTGCACCTATTTGAGACCGACAGCCACGTCGTCGTGGTCGACATGTCCCGGAACTTCGGTCATCACAAAGCAATCATGACGGGGCTGAATCAAGCACGAGGCGACCACGTATTTCTAATCGACTGCGATCTCGAGGAGCCGCCGGAACTCTTGGGCGAGTTCTGGCAGGCGCTACACGATCGTCCCGATCACGACGTCGTCTATGGAATCCAGCGGTCCCGCAAAGGTGGGCTAATGGAACGATTGACCGGCAGTTTGTACTACGACGTTTTCAATCTGCTGTCCAACGTCAAGATTCAGAAGAATATGAGCGTCGTCCGCCTCATGACGCGTCGCTACATAAACAGCCTCATTCAATACCGGGAACAGGAACCCGTCTTTGCAGGCCTCGCCGTTCTGGCCGGCTATCGCCAGACTGCGCTCGAATTCGATAAATCGAGCAAGGGAAGCACAACGTACACCTTCGCCAAGAAACTGGACATGGTGGCCAACAGTCTCGCCTCTTTCTCGAATAGGCCGCTTGTTTACATATTCTATCTCGGCTTGGCAGTGACCTTGTCCTCCTTCATGCTGGTCGCTTTCTACATCGGACGTTATTTCCTGGTTGGCGCCAGCCTCTCCGGGTGGCTGTCTCTGATCGTGTCCGTCTGGATCATCGGCGGGCTCATTCTCCTTTCGCTAGGTCTAATAGGAATCTATCTGGCGAAGATGTTCAGCGAGGTGAAGAACCGCCCATACAGCGTCATTCGGGCAATACACCGGAGAGAACAATGAAACCTCTTGTCATATTCGGACTTGGAGACATCGCCGAATTGGCAGCGTATTTGTTTCCGCTGCACACGGAATACGAAATTGCGGCATTCTGCGTCGATCGCGAATATGCGGAGATCGAAACCTTTCTCGGGCGTCCCGTCCTTACCCCCGAGGAACTGACCCAGAAGTTCCCTCCCTCGGCGGCGGATGTCTTCGTTGCAATCGGCTACCGCAACATAAACAAAGGACGGCAAGAGAAATATCAGCAGATGAAAAGCCTCGGCTATCGGCTTGCATCCTATGTAAGCCCGAAAGCAACGGTCTTCGACAATGTGGAAATCGGCGACAACTGCTTCGTGTTCGAAAACAACGTCATCCAACCCTTCGTCCGCGTTGGAAACGACACCATCCTGTGGAGCGGTAATCACGTCGGGCACCATTCCGTCATCGGTGATCATTGCTTCATTGCCTCACACGCCGTCATATCGGGAAGAGTGACGATTGGACGGAACGTCTTTATCGGCGTAAACGCGACATTGAGAGACCATATATCCATCGGGGATCACTGCGTCGTCGGTGCCGGCACTCTGCTCTTGAAGGACGCGGAGCCCCACCAGGTGTTCGTGCAGGGGAGCACCCCCCCATCGCGGGTGCCGAGTTACAAACTGAGAGGAATCTAGGCGTGAAGTGGCGGAAACTCGGGCACATCTATTGTGCCGACAACCATAGCGATTGGATGTATTCTCACGCAATGATTCCCATCGCCGAGCAGGTGGACGGGGATCTCTTTCGAATCTACTTTTCACCGCGCGACAAGCGCAATCGAGGCCATGGCGCGTATCTGGAGGTCGATATGCGCAGGCCCCTGGACGTAATTAGGCTTCACGACCGTCCCATATTGGAACCGGGCGAACTGGGATGCTTCGACGATAGCGGCGCACTGCCGAATTCGATCGTCAATATCAATGGTCGCAAACTCCTCTACTACACCGGCATCAATCTCGGCGTGACGGTGAAGATACGGAATTCCGTCGGGCTTGCTGAATGGAGTGATTCGGAACATCGGTTCGTGCGCCGCTATCTAGGCCCCGTGATCGATCGGACCCGGGAATTGCCGCACTTCGTGGCCACCCCCGAGATTCGGTACGAGCGGGGAACGTTCCGTGCCTGGTTTACGGCCTGCGTACGATGGGAAGCAGACGAAGCGGGGCCAAAGCATTTCTATCACCTCGAATACGCCGAGTCTGCAGATGGCGTTGAATGGAAACGCGACGGCACGGCTGCCATCACCTTCCGTGACCAATACGAATATGCCATGGGCGTGCCCCGCGTGATGAAGGACGAGGGCGGCTACAAGATGTGGTTCTGTTCAAGGGCGACTCGGGAAGTTCCGACCTACCGCATTCGCTACGCGACCTCAATGGACGGAATTCACTGGACGCGAAGAGACGAAGAAGTGGGCATTGATGTTTCGGACAGCGGCTGGGATTCCGAAATGATCTGCTATCCGTTTGTTTTTGATCACCGTGGACAACGGTTCATGCTCTACAACGGAAACGGTTACGGCAAGACCGGATTCGGGATAGCCGTACTAGAGCAAGAATGAAGACGAGAGCGTTCGATTATCTTTACGTTGCGCTTAGCATCGCGTTCACCGTCTACGGTCAACTCGTGCTGAAGTGGCGAATGCAGGGCTTTGGGCCTCTTCCCGTAGGCACCCTGGAGAAGCTCCGGTTCCTGCTCTCGCTGGTCGTGGATCCAGTTATCTTTTCGGCATTCTTTGCGGCCTTTCTCGCATCGCTCGCATGGATGGCAGCAATGACGAAATTCCAGTTGAGTCACGCCTATCCGTTCATGAGCCTTACCTTTGTCGCGGTCCTGCTGCTCGGCCATATGGTGCTGGCTGAGCCTCTCAGTCTGCCAAAAGTGATCGGCACCGCGTTGATCGTACTAGGCACGATAGTCGCAAGCCAAGGTTAAGCTGGAGGCTGTGCTCCCATGATCGAATCCCGCGGGTTTTCGAAAGAAGATGGCATCTTCGTGCCGCAGCGCCGACTGGTCCACCGCAACGAGGAGTACGAAGAGGCTGGATTCGAAGTGTTGCTGCGGATGCAGCGGGAACACTTCTGGTACGTCGGACGACACAGGATTCTGCTGCGAGCATTGCGCGCGGAGATCGAGAAACGGTGGACTGGGAAAGCGGGCCTTCGTGCCATCGACATGGGCGGCGGATGTGGCGGTTGGTTGGCTTTTCTCCACGAAAGCGGCATCGAGGCCTTCGACAACCTGGCGCTCGCTGACAGTTCTATTGAAGCGCTCAAGATGGCGGCTCCAGTGGTCGGCAAATTTGCCGATCGCTATCAGATTGACCTGCTTGATCTAGGTTGGTCTGAAGAGTGGGACGCCGTATTCCTTCTGGACGTTCTTGAACACATTCCCGACCACGCGAAAGCACTGGTCGAAATACGGAAGAGTCTTCGTCCGGGGGGGATGCTGTTCTTGACGGTACCGGCACTCAATTCTTTTTGGACTTACAGCGACGATATATCCAAACATCAGAGGCGGTACTGCAAGCGGGACATCGACAGCCTTGCTCAATTCGCGGGCTTTGACGTCGCACGGACCGAGTACTTCATGTTCTTCCTCAGCCCGGCCTTGTTACTTAGCAGACTACTACACCGTCCGCCATCGTCTGCGACAGCCGAGGACCTGAAGGAGTTTGTCGCAGGAACGCATCGTGTTCCGCCACGTCCGCTGAATTCGTTGCTTTCCTCGATTCTTTCGCTCGAAGCCGCCTTGATCGACAGGATCAGCTTTCCGTGGGGTACTTCACTTCTCGCGGTTCTTAGGCGCTAGCCCGCATGGATTCCGATCGCCCGAAAAACGGCCGCCCGCAGGCGGCCGTTGCGTGGCAGGCGACGCGCGCCGCTCAGTGCTTCTCTTCAACGCGGTATTCCTTGTGGCAGGCCTTGCAGGCCTCGACCAGCTTGCCGAACTGAAGCTTCACGGCGGCAGCGTCGCCGCTTGCGGCAACCTTCGCCAGTTCGTTGGCTTCCTTGTTGAAGGCGATCGCGACCTTGGCGACGCCTTCCTTGTCGGTGAAGATTTCGGGCTTGGCGTGAGTGCCGACGCCGCCGACGGACTTCTCGGTGCCCGGCGCATAGAGCGCGCCCATGCCGGAACCGGCGATGCCCGCGATGGCGTTGGCGGCCTTCACGACTTCGTCCTTGTTGTAGTTGCCTTCGACGTTGGCCTTGATGCGGCCGGTGTTCCAGGCCATGAACTTGTAGCCGGCCTGGCGGAACTTGATGAGGTCCTCGGGCTTCGCGGGACCCTGCTGGGCGGCGGCGGCGGCGGCGACGAGGACGCCGACCGCGGCGAGAGCGATCTTCTTCATTGGTGTTCTCCCTATGTGCGATGGAGCGGCAACTATGCCGCTTCCATAATTCTACTCGGTCGCACCGCCCGCGAACACGTGCTTGACGCGCAGGGTGCCGCCTTCGGCGGCTACGGCGAGCAGGCGATCGATGTTCGGATGCTTGCCGGGATGCTTCCTCGCATCCTCGCTGTGCTCGGCGTAGAGCTCGACGCCCTTCTTGGCCGCCTCGCCCGTGATGGCGCCGTAGATCTGCCCGAGATAGTTGTAGACCGCGAGCGATCCGGCCTGGCCGGGCTTGTTCTCGATGCTGGCGACGACGGCGCCGTCGCGGTCGACCAGCTGTATCGCGGCGAGATGCGAGACGCCGGGCAGCGCCTTGAGGTTCTCGGCGAAGGCCATGCTATATCCGCTTCGCCAGTTCGACCGCCTTGCCGATGTAGTTGGCCGGCGTCATGGTGAGCAGGCGCAGCTTTTCGCCGTCGGGAATCGCGAGACCGCGGATGAACGCGTGCAGCGCATCGCGCTCGATGCCCTTGCCGCGCGTGAGCTCCTTCAGCTGCTCGTAGGGATTGGGCACGCCGTAGCGGCGCATCACGGTCTGCACCGGCTCCGCCAGCACTTCCCAGCAGGCGTCGAGGTCTTCGTGCAGGCGCGCCGCGTTGGCCTCGAGCTTGTTGAGGCCGCGCAGCGAGGAATCGTAGGCGAGCACGACGTAGCCGAAGGCGACGCCCATGTTGCGCAGCACGGTGGAGTCGGTAAGGTCGCGCTGCAGGCGCGACACCGGCAGCTTCTCGGCCAGGTGGCGCAGCACGGCGTTCGCGAGCCCGAGGTTGCCCTCGGAGTTCTCGAAGTCGATCGGATTGACCTTGTGCGGCATGGTCGAAGAGCCGATCTCGCCGGCCTTGGTCTTCTGCTTGAAGTAGCCGAGCGAAATGTACTGCCAGATGTCGCGGTCGGCGTCGAGCAGGATGGTGTTGGCGCGCGCCATCGCATCGAACAGCTCGGCCATCGCGTCGTGCGGCTCGATCTGGATGGTGTAGGGATTGAACTCCAGGCCGAAGGACTCGATGAAGCGGCGGTTGAAGCCTTCCCAGTCGAAGTCCGGATAGGCCGACAGGTGGGCGTTGTAGTTGCCCACGGCACCGTTGAACTTGGCCAGCATGTTGACGGCGGCGACGCGATCGCGCGCCCGCATCAGCCGTGCAGCGACGTTGGCCATCTCCTTGCCGAGCGTCGTGGGCGACGCCGGCTGGCCGTGCGTATGCGCCAGCATCGGCAACTCGGCGAGGTCGTGCGCCAGTTCGCGGAAGCGCGCGATGAGGCGGTCCAGGCCGGGCAGCAGGATCAGGGCGGTCGCCTCCTTCAGCATCAGGGCATGGGAGACGTTGTTGATGTCCTCGGAGGTGCAGCCGAAGTGGATGAACTCGCTCGAGCGCATCACCTCGGGATTGTTCTGGAAGCGGTCCTTCAGCCAGTACTCGACTGCCTTGACGTCGTGGTTGGTGCGCGCCTCGATGGACTTGATGGCGGCGGCGTCGGACACGGCGAAACCGGAGACGACGAGGTCGAGTTCGGCAACGGTGTCGCTGGAGAAGGCCGGCACTTCGGCAATTTCCGGCGCGGCTGCGAGGGCCTTCAACCACTCGACCTCGACGCGCACGCGGTTCCTCATCAGGCCGAATTCGGAGAAGTGGGCGCGCAGCGGCTCGACCTTGGCGGCATAGCGGCCATCGAGCGGCGAAAGCGCAGTGAGCGCGGTGAAATCCATGGCGGGAGCGGGCGAAAGGAAAGGCGCGGATTTTACCATGGGGCCTCCGCCGCCCGTCCGGGGCGCCGTGAGGCGGATGCTATACTGCCAGCCGAATCCAGAATCAGTTCAAGGCCAACAATGAAGCTGATCGGCTCCCTGACAAGCCCGTACGTCCGCAAGACCCGCATCGTCCTCGCTGAGAAGAAGATCGAGTACGAGTTCGTCCTCGAATCGCCCTGGGTCGAGGGCAGCTCAGTGGCAAAGTTCAATCCCCTCGGCAAGGTGCCCGTGCTGGTCCTCGACGACGACACCACGCTGTTCGACTCCCGCGTCATCGTCGAATACCTCGACAACATGACGCCGAACAACAAGCTGTTCCCGGCTTCCGGACGCGAGCGCATCACGGTGAAGCGCTGGGAGGCGCTGGCCGACGGCATCTGCGACGCCGCCGCAGCGGCTTTCCTGGAGGCGAAGCGTCCGAAGAAACTCCAGGACGCAAGCTGGATCGAGCGCCAGCGCGGCAAGATCGCGCTCGGCCTCGAGGCGCTGGCCGGCGACGTCGGCGAGAACGCCTGGTGCTTCGGCAATTCGCTGTCGCTGGCGGACGTTGCAGTGGGCTGTGCGCTCGGCTATCTGGCCTTCCGCTTCGCCGACATCGACTGGGCGACCCAGTACCCGAACCTCGGCAAGCTCTACGCCAAGCTGCTGGCGCGGCCGTCCTTCGCGGACACCGTGCCGCACGACTGACGCCGGTCAGTCCCCGTCGGGCGAATCCAGCGGCAGCGCCAGGTTGGCGCCCGGGAATCCGCGACCGAGCATGCGCGCAGCGAATTCCTCCGCCGGGAGCGGCTCCGACAGGTAATAGCCCTGCATGGTATTGCAGCCGAGCAGCATCAGGAAATCGCGCTGCTGCTGCGTCTCGACGCCTTCCGCCACCACTTCCAGCCGCAGGCTGTGCGCCAGCGCGATAATGCCGGTGACGATCGCGGCGTCGTCGGGATTCTCCGTCATGTCGCGGGTGAAGGTCCGGTCGATCTTGAGCGCGTCGACGGGAAAGCGCTTGAGGTATGCGAGCGACGAGTAGCCGGTGCCGAAGTCGTCGATCTCGATGTGCAACCCGATCGACTTCAATTCGCGCAGCGTGGTGACGGCCTCGCGGGCGTGCTCCATCAGCACGCTCTCGGTAATCTCCAGCGTCAGGTGACGCGCGTCGAGCCCGGTTTCGGCGAGCACCGCCGCGACCTTGGCCGCAAAGCCCGCCTCCGCCAGCTGCACGCCCGACAGGTTTACCGCCACGTTGAGATCGTCGATGCCCGCCGCCACCCAGGCGCGCATCTGCGCGCAGGCGGTGCGCAGCACCCAGGCGCCGATCGGCACGATGAGGCCCGTCTCCTCCGCCAGCGGAATGAACTCCAGCGGAGAGATCATGCCGCGCTCGGGATGCTTCCAGCGCACCAGCGCCTCCATGCCGATGAGGCGGCCGCTGGCGGTGTCGGCCTTGGGCTGGTAGTAGACGACCAGCTCGTCGCGCTCGACGGCGCGCCGCAGCGAAGTGTCTAGGCGCAGGTGGTCGGACACCAGCGCCTCCATGCCCGACTCGTAGAACTCGAATC
The DNA here is from genome assembly GCA_036391735.1 of Rhodocyclaceae bacterium. GTDB lineage: Bacteria > Pseudomonadota > Gammaproteobacteria > Burkholderiales > Rhodocyclaceae > Nitricoxidireducens. The sequence continues at coordinate 17,950 of DASVZI010000198.1, read as the reverse complement.
CGCCCGAGCCGCGCTTGGCGCGGTACATCGCCGTGTCGGCATGGCGGAGCAGCGTGCTGACGTCGGCGCCGTCCCCGGGGAATACCGAGATGCCGATGCTGGCGCTGACGAAGATCTCCTGCCCATCGATCTCGAAGGCCGAGGCCAGGGTGCGGCAGATCTTCTCTGCGACGTTCGCCGCGAAGGCGGCGTCGGAGAGATCCGGCAGCAGGACGGTGAATTCGTCGCCGCCGAGGCGCGCCACGCAGTCGCTCGACCGCACGCAGTACTTGATGCGGCTCGCCACCGCCTTCAGCAGGCGGTCGCCGATCTCGTGGCCGAGCGTGTCGTTGACGAACTTGAAGCGGTCGAGGTCGAGGAACAGCACGGCGAGCGACTGCGCCTGGCTCTCGGCGCCCTCGATCGCACGGTTGAGCGTCTCGGCGAACAGCACGCGGTTGGGCAGTCCGGTCAACGTGTCGTTGAAGGCGAGCCGGCGCACGTGCTTCTCGGCGCGGTTCGCCTCGACCACCCGCCGCACGCGCTGGTTCACCACCGCCAGGTTGATCGGCTTCGGGATGTAGTCGCTGGCGCCGGCCGCGAAGGCGCGCTCGATGGAGATGTTGTCGTCGAGCGCGGTAATCATCAGGACCGGAATGTCCTTGCCGCGCGGCATCTCCTGCAGGCGCGCGCAGGCCGTGAAGCCGTCCATCTCGGGCATGACGGCATCCATCAGGATGACGTCGGGGACCACCCGGTCGATCATGGCAAGGGCGCGGGCGCCGTCCACCGCCTCCTCGACGGCGAAGCCGCTGCGCTGCAGCGCGTAGCGCAGCGCCGAGCGGGTGCTGCGGTCGTCGTCCACCACCAGGACCAGCGCACCCTTGCTGACGTCCTCCGGCGGCGACTCCTGTTCGCCCTTGAGCTCGTCGAGCAACGCCTGCTGGACCAGCGCATACTCGGCGCGCGCATGCGCCAGCGGCTCGGCCGCCTCGCTGACGAGCGCGGCCTCCGCCAGTTCCTCGATCTCCCGTGCAGCCGCCGCCAGCTGCATCGCGCCGAGATTGCCCGAGGCGCCCTTGACGGCGTGAGCGGCGCGACGCAGCGCCTCGGTGTCGCCGACGGCGATGGCCTGCTCCATCTCCTCGAGATAGGCCGGCATGTCCTCCAGGAAGGGCTGGATGGCGAGCCCGATCGAATTGCCGAGCGCCTCGCGCAGGCGAGCCAGCAGCGAGGCATCGATCGGCTCCTCGTCCCCGCCGGCGACGCGTGCGCGCGGCGCCGGCGCCGCCGCAGCCTCCACCACGAAGCCGTCGATCCAGCGGCGCAGCTTGTCGCCCACCAGTTCGAGGCTAAGCGGCTTGGCCATGTGGTCGTCCATGCCCGAGGCGAGGCACTTCTCGACGTCGGAAGCCTGCACGTTCGCAGTCATGGCGACGATCGGCGTGCGCCGCCCGGAGCCGTCCTCGAGCGAGCGGATGGCCGCCGTCACCTCGTAGCCGTCCATGTCCGGCATGTTGCAGTCCATGAAGACCAGGTCCCAGGGCTCGCGCCGGAAGGCGAGCAGGCCTTCCTGGCCGCAGGTCGCGACATGCACGTCGCATCCCAGCACGCCGAGCATGCCCTCGGCAATCACCTGGTTGGTGCTGTTGTCCTCGACCACCAGCACGCGCCAGCCACGGCGGCCCGGCGGCGCTGACGGCGCGGTCTGCGCCTGCGTCGAGGCCGAAGCCTCGGCGCCGTCACCCATCGCGCCGGCCACGGCGTCCATCAGGCGCTCGAGGCACAATGGCTTGGCCAGGTAGGCGTCAGCCTGCATGGCGGCGGGAACGTGGTCGGCGCCGTAGCGATTGGTCAGCACCAGGCGCGGGCCGCCGGCGAATTCGCGGCGGATCAGCAGCGGCAGGCTCTGCCCGCCCACGGAAAAGACCGTGTCGACCACCACCAACTGATAGGGCTCGGCGCGCGCCTCGGCCTGGCGCAGTTCAGCCAGCGCACCGTCGGCATCCTCCGCCACCCGGCATTCGAAACCCCAAGCGGTGAGCGCCTGCTGCACGAAGCGGCGAGCGATCTCGCTTTCGTCGGCAACCAGGGCCCGCACCCCGGGCCAGCGCGGCTGGCGCGGCATCGGCTCCGCCGGCGCGAGGGCGAGCGGGACGGTGAACCAGAAGCGGCTGCCCTGTCCCGGCGTGCTCTCGACGCCGATGTCGCCGCCCATCAGGCCGACCAGTTGCTTGCAGATCGCCAGCCCCAGGCCGGTGCCGCCGAAACGCCGGGTCGTGGAGTTGTCGGCCTGGGTGAAGGAGTCGAAGATGGAGGCCTGCGCCTCGGGGCCGATGCCGATGCCGGTGTCGGCGACGTCGATGCGCAGCACGATGCGGCCGGCGTCGGCGTCGCGCGCGGCGACGCCCACGTTCACCTCGACCCCGCCGCTGTCCGTGAATTTGAGGGCATTGCCGACCAGGTTGATGAGCACCTGGCGCATGCGGCGCGGATCGCCGAGCAGCCGCGCCGGCACGTCGGGCGCGAGCAGGTAGCCGAAGTCGAGTCCCTTCTGGAGCGACTGCGGCGACAGCAGCTCGATGACATCCTCCACCATGTGCGCGACGCCGAACTCGGTGTGCTCGAGCACCACCTTGTCGGCCTCCAGCTTGGAGAAGTCGAGAATGTTGTTGATGAGGTCGAGCAGGTATTGCGAGGAATCCCAGGCGATCTCGACGAACTGGCGCTGCCGCTGCGGCAGGTCGGCGGCCATCAGGATGTCCAGGGTGCCCACCACGCCGTTGAGGGGCGTGCGAATCTCGTGGCTCACCGTGGCGGCGAAGTCGGCCTTCAGCTTGGCGAACTTCAGCGCGTTGTCGCGCGCGTCGCGCAGTTCGGCTTCGCGCTCCTCGAGCACGGCGATCATCTTGTTGAACGCCAGGGCCATGTCACCGATGTCCTTCGGTCCGGCCACTTCGGCGCGCACCTTGGCGGCGCCCGCCTCCGCCTGCGCCATGGCCGCCGACAAGCGGGTGAGCGGGCCCATCATGCGCTTGCTGAGCAGCCGCACCATCAGCAGCACGACGAAGGCGAACGAGAACGAGACGGCAAAGTTGACGCCGAAGATCTCCGCATGCATGCGCGTCAGGGTCGCCTTGCTCTTGATGACCCTGACGTAACCCAGCACCTCCTCCGGCTTCTCGGTGGCATCGAAGGGCGATGCCGCGGTGCTGCCGGCGAGCACGGGCGCGACGAAGCGCCAGTCGTCCGCGGTTTCCGCTTCCAGGTAGGCGCCCCGGGGAAGCGCCGGCGCCGCCTCGCTCGGCGCATGGTCCGGGTTGCCGGGAGCCCTGTTCTCGGCGACCAGCAGGCGGCCGTCGGCATGACGGATCTCGAGCCCGTCGACGTCTGGGAAGGCGAGCGTAACCCGGATCGCCTCGGCGGCATTGTCGGAGGCGTCGTAGAGCAATGCCAGCTTGGAAAGCCCGGCGAGGTTCTCGGTGATCTGCCGGCCCTGCTCGAGCAGGTTGCCGCGGATCTGCCGGCTGCCCTGCCAGGACGTCGCCAGCGAGGAGACGAAGGCGAGCCCGAGAACGGCGACCGCTACGACGATGGATAGCTGACGGCTGAACGAAGTCTCGTGCAGCAGCCGGCCGAGGCGGCTCATTGTTCCGGGAACACCATGTCGAAACTGAGCTGTCTTTGCGCGACGCCCAGGCCCAGGTGGCTTGCAGTCCGCACATTGACGGCCATCAGCACGTCCTTGAGCGGCAGCACCCCGCGCGCCGGCCCGGGATTTCCCTGCAGCTGGCTGATTGCCGTCCCGGCGAGGCTTCGGCCGAGCTCGACGTTGTTCGGATAAAGAGAGAACAGCGCGCCGCGCTTGACGTGGGCGACGCTGCTGGAAAACACCGCGAGGCCGCGGCTCCACGCTTCCTGGAGCACCGCCGGCAGCACGGCCGACTCCTCCACGGTGACGCTGTCCTGCGGCAGCCAGACGGCATCGCGATGCGGATCCGCGCCCGCCACGATTTCCTGGTAGGCACGCATCGCCCCCTTGAGGTCGTAGGCCTCCTGTGCCACGAGTTCGAGGCCGTGGCTGCGCGCCGCCTCGCGTGCCAGACGCAACAGCCAGGCGTTCTGGCGCGGGTCGTAGACGACGAACACCCGGCGCGCGGCCGGCATCATCGCCTTGAGGCGATCGAACAGCAGCATCGGGTCGGGCGCCAGGCTATGAACCGTCATGCCGCGCGTATCGGCCTCGGGCGCGGACACGACGCAGCCGACGACGACGCCGACGTCGCGATCCAGCCCGCTGGCCGCCCGGAGGCCGTTGCGCCCGAGCGCGATGACGATCCGCGCGCCGCGGTGGCGCAACTCATCGACGACCTCGCCGGCATTCTGGTTGGGCGGAACCGCATAGCTGACGACGCGCCCCCGGGCGCGGTCCTCGATGCCTTCCACGATCTTCGCGAAGACGCTGCGATAGGGCTCGCCGATGTCGGGGTAGAGGACCGCGATGGGCGCCTCGTCGGGTACGCCGCCGCGCGTTGACCGAGGCGTCAGGGAGGAGGCGATCTCCATGTTCCCCGTCTGCAGCGCAAGCGGATAAAGGACCACGTCGGGCGTGCGTTCCATCCCGGCCATCATGCTGGAGAGGTCGAAGGTCGCCGGATCGCCGCTCTCGTCGTACACGAGGGCGCCCGCCGGACAGTGAGGGGGAATGTCGCCCGCCGCGGCCTGGCCGGCCATCGCCGCCGCGCATAGCAATGGCGCGATCCTCAGCAGCGCAGCGATCGACTTCACGAGAAGCGTCTCCCCCAGCAGGACAACGGGCGAGCGAGCCGCCCCCCAAACGACCGCGAAGTATATATGGTTATTTGTTCGCCATGCCAGACTTTAGGCGGACGATATGCGATCTGGTCAACCGCGCGTCAGATGATGATGCCGCCGCCGAGGCAAACCGTTGATTCGTAAACAACCACGGACTGCCCGGGTGTCACGGCCCATTGCGGCGCAGCGAAGGCGATCTCGCAGCACTCGTCATCCACCCGCTCGAGTTCGCAGGCCGCATCCGGCATGCGGTAGCGCGTCTTGGCGGCGTAGACCCAGTGCTCGTGGGGCGGCCGCTGCGAGATCCAGGAGAGCCGGCCTGCCGTGAGCCGCGGCTTGAGCAGCGCCGGATGGTCGTGCCCCTGGACGACGTAGAGAACGTTCTTCGCCATGTCCTTGCCGGCGACATACCAGGGCTCCTCGGGCGCGCCCCGGACGCCGCCGATGCCCAGGCCTTCGCGCTGGCCCAGCGTGTAGTACATCAGCCCCTCGTGGCGACCGATGGCGCGATCTGAGTCGAGCGCGCGGATCTCACCGGGCTGGCGCGGCAGGTAGTGCGAGAGGAACTCGCGGAACGGGCGCTCGCCGATGAAGCAGATGCCGGTGGAATCCTTCTTGGCGTGGTTGGGCAGGCCCGCCTCGGCGGCGATCCTGCGCACGTCCCGCTTGTAGAGGCCGCCGACGGGAAACAGGGTCTTCGCCAGCTGTGCCTGGTTCAGGCGGTAAAGGAAATAGCTCTGGTCCTTGGTGCCGTCCTCGGCCTTGAGCAGCTGCCATTCGCCGAGGAACTGCCGCACCTGCGCATAGTGGCCGGTGGCGATCTTGTCCGCGCCGAGCTGCCTGGCATGGTCGAGAAAGGCCTTGAACTTGATCTCCGAGTTGCACAGCACGTCCGGATTCGGCGTGCGTCCCGCCTGGTATTCGGAGAGAAATTCCCCAAACACGCGCTCCTTGTACTCGGCCGAGAAGTTCACCGCCTCGAAATCGATGCCGATGACGTCCGCCGCCGCGGCGGCGTCGATGAAGTCCTGGCGCGACGAGCAGTAATCGGCATCGTCGTCGTCCTCCCAGTTCTTCATGAACAGGCCGACGACGTCGTAGCCCGCCCGCTTCAGCAACAGCGCGGCGACCGACGAGTCGACGCCGCCCGACATTCCCACCACCACCTTATTCGACATCCGGATCTTCTCCTTCCATCCAATTCTCCAACGGCATGATCACCGCGGACCGGCCGTGGTCGCGAAACCAGGTATCCATCACGTAACGTTCGGGGTCGGGATGCGCGGGATCGCGCACCGGGCCGAGCTCCTCGATCACGGCGGAGAAATGCTGGCCGAGGCCCAGCAGGCGGGTGCGGCGGGCCGGTTCGAGCACGCGGTGGAAATGCAGCCAGCCGCGCTCGCCGAGCATCCGCAGGAACCGGGTCGTCGTCGTCGAGTGGTCGATGCAGTCCATGCGGCCGTCCTGCTCCTGGTCGTCGTCGTAATTGCCGCCGCGGTCGCGCCAGATCGGCGTCTGCTCCCCGGCCCAGCGGTAGAGCCGCGCGACTGCCAGGGCCAGCGCCGCGCGCTCGTCCTCCGGCGTCGCCGCCGGCGCGAGCATCTCCCTCACCATGGCGAGCGCCGAGTCGGAGAACAGGACGATCTCCTCCACGGCGCAACCGTAGTTGTAGCAGACTTGCACGGTGCCATCGGCCCACGCGGCGCCGCAAAGCAGCCCGAACACCATCGCCGCGCCGAGGCGCATCAGCCGTAATGGCGGATCAGGTCGAGCGGAAAGCGGCGACCCGACTGCCAGTCCTTCACGCATTGGAGAATCAGCGGGCTGCGGTGCCGCTCGCGGGTCGCCTCGATCTCCTTCGGCGTCATCCAGACGGCGCGCAGGATGCCCCGGTCGAGCGCGCGGCCGTCCTCGTGCTCGCCCAGCTCGCCGGTGAAGGCGAAGCGCAGGTAGGTGATGTCGCCCTGCGGCCGCGGCCACTGGTAAACCCCTATCAGCGCGGTGGGCCGGAAGTGCCAGGCCGTTTCTTCGAGCGCCTCGCGCGCGCAGGCGGCCGCCAGCGATTCGCCTTCGTCGAGGTGGCCGGCCGGCTGGTTGAAGCGGATGCCGTTGTCGGTCTCTTCCTCGACGAGCAGGAAGGCGCCGTTGCGCTCGATCACGGCGGCGACGGTAACGTTGGGTTTCCAGATCGTGCTCATGGCCGGAATTCTAGCGCCCGGGCCGGTCTCCATGGCGGCAGCGCGCCGAAACCGGGCCCGATCCGCTAAAATCCTCCGTTCGATCAAGAAAAGCTGGAGACGCACCCATGACCATGGCCGACCGTGACGGCTTCATCTGGTACGACGGCAAGCTCGTGCCCTGGCGCGAAGCGACCACCCACGTGCTGACGCACTCCCTCCATTACGGCCTCGCGGTCTTCGAGGGCGTACGCGCCTACCACACCGCCAGCGGCCCGGCCATCTTCAGGCTCAAGGAACACACCGACCGGCTGTTCAACTCGGCCCACATCTACCGCATGCCCATGCCGTGGGACAAGGCGACGCTGATGGAAGCGCAGAAGGAGGTCGTGCGCGCCAACAAGCTCGATTCCTGCTACATCCGCCCGATCGCCTTCTTCGGATCCGAGAAGATGGGCGTCTCGCCGCGCGGCGCCAAGACGCACGTCGCCATCGCCGCCTGGCCGTGGGGCGCCTACCTGGGCGAGGACGGCATCGAGAAGGGCATCCGCGTCAAGACGGCGAGCTACTCGCGCCACCACGTCAACGTCTCGATGTGTCGCGCCAAGTACTCGGGCACCTACGCCAATTCGATCCTCGCCAACATGGAAGCCACCGAGGACGGCTACGACGAGGCGCTGCTGCTCGACGTCGACGGCTTCGTGGCCGAGGGCTCCGGCGAGAACCTGTTCATGGTGAAGGACGGCCAGATCTACGAGCCGGAGATCGCTTCGGCGCTGGTCGGCATCACCCGCGCCACGGTGCACGCCCTGGCCAAGGAACTCGGCTACACGGTGGTCTCGAAGCGCCTGACGCGCGACGATCTCTATATCGCGGACGAGGCGTTCTTCACGGGCACGGCGGCGGAAGTGACGCCGATCCGCGAACTCGACAATCGCGTCATCGGCGAAGGCCGCCGCGGCCCGATCACTTCGAAGATCCAAAGCCTGTTCTTCGACGTGGTGAACGGCAAGGTGCCGGCCCACGCCGACTGGCTGACGCCCGTCAACGCCGCTTGAGGACGACTACGATCATGACCGACAAGATCAACGAAACCTCGCGCGAGATCGCCGTCAGCGCGCACGACCTGCCGCTGGCCTGCCCGCGTCCCGGCGCACCGCTGTGGGCGCGGCATCCGCGCGTCTTCCTCGACCTGATGAAGCAGGATGCCGCGGAATGCCCGTACTGCGGCACCCGCTACGTCTTCACGGGAGAGCGCCCGACGGGGCATCATTAGCCCCGCCGCCGCCGCGGCCGCATGAACGCCATCCTCGTCGTCGCGCCCTCGTGGATCGGCGACACCGTGCTCGCCCAGCCGCTGCTCGCGCGGCTGCGCGTCGCGCATCCCGGCGCTGCCATCGACGTGCTCGCCTCGAACTGGGGCGCATCGATCTTCGCGCGCATGCCGGAAGTGCGGCGCATCATCGACAGTCCCTTCCGCCACGGCGAGTTCAACCTGCTGGGCCGGTGGGCGCTGGCGCGCCAGCTGCGCGACGGCGGCTACGACGCCGCCGTGGTATTGCCCAACTCCTGGAAATCGGCGCTGGTTCCCCTGCTGGCCGGCATCCCGAGGCGCGTCGGCTACCGCGGCGAATCGCGCTACGGGCTCATCAACGTGATGCACCGGCTCGACAAGCAGCGCCATCCGCGCCTGGTCGAGCGCTACGCGGCGCTCGCCGGCACCCCCGGCGAGGCGCTGCCGGAACTTGCGCCGCCCCGGCTGACGTCGACCCCCGCCCAGCAGCGCGCCGCCCGCGCAGAACTCGACCTGCCGCCGGACAGTTCCCCCGTCGTGTTCTGCCCCGGTGCCGAATTCGGACCGGCCAAGCGCTGGCCGGCCCGCCATTTCGCCGCGCTGGCCAGCCGCGTCGGCCACGTCGACGATCCGGTCTGGCTGGTCGGCTCGCCCAAGGACGCGGCGATCGGCGAGAAGATCGAACAGTCGTGCCACGGCTCGGCGATCAACCTGTGCGGCCGCACCACCCTGGCGCAGGCGATCGACGTGATCGCCTCGGCACGCCAGGTGGTCTGCAACGACTCCGGCCTGATGCACGTCGCGGCGGCCCTCGATCGGCCGCTGGTCGCCGTGTTCGGCTCGTCGAGCTTCAACTACACGCCGCCGCTGTCGCCGCGAGCTAAGATCGTGTCTCTCGAACTCGAATGCAGCCCCTGCTTCCAGCGCGACTGTCCCGAGGGCCACCTGCGCTGCCTGAACGACCTGGCGCCGGAGCGCGTGCTGGCTGCAATGAGGAGTTGATCTGTGCCCAAAGCGATCTACACGACGCCCCAGGATGTCGAGAACGCCTTCTACGAGGCGCTCGAGCGCGCCGACCTGGACGCGATGATGGGCGTCTGGGCCGAGGACGAGGAAATCGTCTGCGTGCATCCCGGCGGCGCCCGCTTGACGGGCTATACGGATATCCGCGATGCCTGGCGACGGGTCTTCGAGGGGGGCACCAAGCTCCGCGTCGAATTGTCCATCCCCACGGTCATGCATACGCCGTTCACGGCCGTCCACAGCCTGATCGAGCGCATCAGCGTCGTCGGCAAGGACGAGCCGCACGCTCCGGTCGTCGCGACCAACGTCTATGTGCGAGGCCCGCTGGGCTGGCGCATGATCGTACATCATGCGTCGGCGGCGCCGCCCGCCGCGGCCGAGGCACCCAAGGTCCTGCACTGAAGACCTACGCCGCGCCGCGCTGGCTGCCCGGCGGCCACGCCCAGACCATCTGGCCGCTGCTGCGCAAGGGCCCTCCGCCCGCCTATCGTCGCGAGCGATGGGATACGCCGGACGGCGACTTCATCGACGTCGACTGGATCGATGCATCGGCGCAGCGCCCGCTGCTGGCGCTGTTCCATGGCCTCGAGGGCAGTTCGCGCAGCCACTATGCGATCGCCCTGATGCAGGCTGCCCGCCGCCACGGGTGGCGCGGCGCCGTCGTGCATTTCCGCGGCTGCTCAGACGAGCCCAATCGGCTGCCGCGCGCCTACCACTCCGGCGACTCCGCGGAGATCGACTGGATATTGCGCCGCCTGCATGGCCGGGCCCCGACCGTGCCGCTGTTCGCCGCCGGCGTTTCGCTCGGCGGCAACGCCCTGCTCAAGTGGCTCGGCGAACAGGGGCAGGCGGCCGTCCCGCTCGTCGCCGCGGCCGCCGGCATCAGCGTCCCGCTCGACCTCGCCGCCGCCAACGACTGTCTCTCGCGCGGCTTCGGCCTCGTCTATGCGCGCCACTTCCTGCGCACGCTGGTTCCTGCGGCGCTCGCCAAGCTGGCCCGCCACCCCGGCCTGTTCGACGCCGCACCGGTCGTGGCCGCTCGCACGCTGCGCGAATTCGACGACGCCGTCACCGCGCCGCTGCACGGTTTCCGCGACGCGGCGGACTATTACGCGCGCTCCTCGTCGGGCCCGTTCCTGTCGAGCATCGCCGTGCCGACGCTGGTGCTCAACGCGCGCAACGATCCCTTTCTGCCTGCCGCCGTGCTGCCGCGCCGCGCCGGGCCCGGCGTCACGCTCGAACAGCCGGCCGAGGGCGGCCACGCGGGCTTCGTTTCCGGTCCTTTCCCGGGCCGCCTCGGCTGGCTGCCGGAGCGCGTCATGGCGCACTTTGCGGGCTTGGAGTGCGTGCGATAATCGACCTATCCTGGATTTTCGCCATGAAAGACTCGACATGAATCTTCCCGCCCCCGAAATCTTCAAGGCCTACGACATCCGCGGCATCGTGGGCAAGACGCTGACCCCGGACGCCGCCCACAGCATCGGGCGGGCGCTCGGGTCCGAGGCGCGGGATCGCGGGCTGAAGACCATCGTCGTCGGGCGCGACGGCCGCCTCTCCGGGCCGGAACTCGTGGCCGCGCTCGCCTCGGGCATCACGGATACCGGCGTCGACGTCATCGACATCGGCTGCGTGCCGACGCCCGTCACCTATTTCGCCGCGCAGCACCTCGACGTCGGCAGTTGCGTCTCGGTGACCGGAAGCCACAATCCGCCGGACTACAACGGCTTCAAGATGGTGCTGGGCGGCGAGACCCTGTTCGGCGAACTGATCCAGGACTTGCGCGTGCGCATCGAGGAAGGCCGCTTCGCCTCGGGCAAGGGCTCGCTGCGCCACGCCAGCGTCGAGCAGGCCTACCTCGACCGCATCGTCGGCGACGTCAAGATCTCGCGGCCGATGAAGATCGTCGTCGACTGCGGCAACGGCGTGGCCGGCGCCATCGCGCCCGAACTGTTCCGCCGCATGGGTTGCGAGGTGCAGGAATTGTTCTGCAAGGTCGACGGCACCTTCCCCAACCATCACCCCGATCCGTCCAAGCCGGAGAACCTGCGCGACGTGCAGCGCGTGCTCCGGGAAACCGACGCCGAACTCGGGCTGGCCTTCGACGGCGACGGCGACCGCCTCGGCGTCGTGACCAAGGACGGCGAGGTGATCTTCGCCGACCGGCAGCTGATGCTGTTCGCCGCCGACGTGCTGACGCGCGTGCCGGGCGGCACGGTGATCTTCGACGTCAAGTGCTCGCGCTGGGTGGCGCAGTCCGTCAAGCACCAGGGCGGCAAGCCGCTGATGTGGAAGACCGGCCACGCCTTCATCAAGGGCAAGCTCAAGGAGACCGGCGCGCCGCTGGCCGGCGAGATGAGCGGCCACATGTTCTTCAAGGAGCGCTGGTACGGCTTCGACGACGGCCTCTATGCCGGCGCCCGCCTGCTCGAGATCGTGTCGCGCTGGGACGATGCCAACTGGCCGCTCAAGCATTTGCCCAACGCAATCTCCACGCCCGAACTCAACATCAAGATGAAGGAAGGCGAGCCGCACCGGCTGATCGAGAAGCTGCAGAAGGAGGGCAAGTTCCCCGGCGCGAAGGACCTGTTCACCCTCGACGGCGTGCGCGCCGAGTACGCCGACGGCTTCGGCCTGGCGCGCGCCTCCAACACCACGCCGGTGGTGGTGCTGCGCTTCGAGGCCGACAACGACGCGGCGCTCCGCCGCATCCAGTCCGAGTTCAAGGCAGCGCTCGGGGCCGTCTGGCCGGGCCTCGCCGTCGACTTCTGATGGACGGCGGCGAAGAGATCTTCATCGGCCGCCAGCCGATCCTCGACCGCGACCAGCAGCTGGTCGCCTACGAACTGCTGTTCCGCAGCGGCGCCATGACCAATGCCGCCAACGTCGACGACGACGTCGCGGCGACCGCCAACGTCATCAACCGCGCCTTCGCCGAATTCGGCATCGAGCAGGCGCTCGGTCCCTACAAGGGTTTCGTCAACTGCGACGAGACCCTGCTGCTTTCGGACATCCTCGAGGTGCTGCCGACCGACAAGATCGTGCTCGAGGTGCTCGAGACGGTCGAGGTGACGCCGCAGATCGTCGAGCGCTGCAATGAGCTCAAGACGCGCGGCTTCACGCTGGCGCTCGACGACTTCGTCAACTACGAGGACAAGTTCCGCCCGCTGCTCGATCTCATCGAGATCGTCAAGGTCGACCTGAAGGAGCTGGATGCGCCCGGACTGGCCCGCACCACCCAGATGCTGAAGCGCTGGCCGACGCTCAAGCTGCTGGCCGAGAAGGTCGATTCGCGCGAGCAGTCGCGTTACTGCATGAACCTCGGCTACCACCTTTTCCAGGGCTACTATTTCGCCAAGCCGGCGATCATCGCCGGCAAGAAGCTCGGTCATTCCCAGCTGTCGCTGGTGCGGCTGCTCGGCCTGGTGCTGGAGGACGCCGAGACCGCCGAACTGGAGGGCGTGTTCAAGCACGAACCCGGACTCGCCATGAACCTGATGCGCCTGACCAACTCGGTCGCCACCGGCGTGCTCGTCAAGGTGACGAGCCTGCGCCATGCCATCACCGTGCTGGGGCGCCGCCAGCTGCAGCGCTGGCTGCAGCTGCTGCTCTACACCAATCCGCAGGGCGGCAGCGTGGCGAACCCGCTGCTGCAGCTCGCCGCGACGCGCGGCCGGCTGATGGAGCTGCTGGCGAGCAAGCTGCATCCCGGCCGGCGCGACTTCGAGGACCGCGGCTTCATGACCGGCATCATGTCGCTGATGCCGGCGCTGATGAACGCCCCCTTCGAGGAAATCCTTCGCGGCATCTCCGTCGCAAACGAGGTGCGCGACGCGCTGGAGAAGACAGAAGGCGAACTCGGCGTCCTGCTGCAGCTCGCCCATGCGCTCGAAAGCGGTGACGGCAAGGCCTGCCATGACTTGTCCTTGCAGCTCGGGCTCAACGCCCAGACGGTGAACCTCTGCCTCACCCAGGCGCTCGCCTGGGCCAGCAACATCGCGGTCGAAAATCCCGCGTAAAGCGCGGGACCGCTCTCCCTGCTCCAAGCCTTCGCTCGTAGCCCTTGCGGGGCGGCCCGCACATACTTTCGCAATATGCCGTATGCCTATGACGTTGACTTACTCCATTGCCAGTGCCGATACTTAGGCTCGCAGCATGCGATGCCGGTTCAACGATAGTCCCCCCGCCGCTTGGCGCCGCATGCTCGTCCAGTGCGTTTCCCAGTTCTGCAGTTCCTCCGCAGTCCCCATCCACCGTGGAACCATCGAGGAGACAGTATGAGCAAAGCCAACGAAGGTGGCGCCAAGGGCGCCAGGCAGGCCCCGGACGAAATCAAGCTGAAGGAGCGCCAAAGCCAACGCTTGGCCGCCCTGTCCGGCATCGAAGCAAAGAAGCTGCAGGGCGCGACCGTGGCGGAGCTGGCGCAGAACCTGCGTTGGCGCGTCGATCCCGAACTGCTGCTGATGCGGCGCGTTTGCGGCCAGGTCGTCAAGACCGACCCCGCCAGCGGGGTCGACCTGCCGGTGCCGTTCGCGACCGTCAATGTGTATGACACCGACTGCGACTTCATCGGCTATTTCCCCTTCGATCTTCCTTGGGCCTGGTTCTATCCGATCTTCTGCTCGCGCGAACTGATCGCCACCGCCACGACCGATGCCTGCGGCAAATTCTGCGTTTGGATCCCTCGCTTCGACATCGACTGGATCGTGCGCTGGCGATTGGAATGGGAATGCGACCCGGAGATCTGGATCAAGCCGAGCATTGCCGACCTGATCCGCCGTCTCCATCTGGTGGCGACCGACGACAACCCCATCCCCCCGCATGGTCCCGGTCCGGTGAGCGCCGGCACGCTCGCCAGGGACGGCGGACGCGCCCTGCAGAAGCTGACCGACCTGCTGGGACCGGCACGCGGCCTGCAGCTCCAACTGGCGGTGCGCAATGCCATGACGATGGGCAAGGGCGCTGACGCGCGGTCCAACCTGGATCGGCCGGCTTTCTCGAAGCCGCTGCCGCCGCCCCTGTCGCCGCAACTTGCCGAACTGGGAAGCCGCTTCGCCAAGGAGGGCGCCAAGGCGCTGGCCGTCCAATTGAATGTCGAAGCACCACGGAAGCACAGCCTGGACCTGCATCGCTACGTCGGGCCCTTCCTGCGCTGGAACTGCCATCTGTCGCTCGAGCGGGAAATCGTCCCGATCCTCGACGTGCCCGACATTTCGTTCGAAGTCACGCAGGACGTCAACGGCGACGGCACGCAGGAGGTGATCTACGGCAACGGCTATTTCGACGTCGCATGGAACAGCGGCCCGATCGCCGACGTGACCCTGCACGCTTCGCAAAGTGCAGTGGCGACCTGGAGTTGCGGGCCCATGCCGGAGGTCGATTGCGGCCAACTGGGGGCCGGCGTCGGCATCGTCTCGGCGAGCCTGATGCCGCTCAGCGGACCGGCTGCCGGGACGCCGTACTATGACGCCGCCAGCGGATACGGCCGAAGAGTGAACCCGCCCCACGCCGATGGCGCGATCCGCGGTTCCGTCGCCGCCGATCGTCCGGCGACCGCGCCTTTCGCCCGAACCCTGCTGCTGCGCGGCTGCAATCAAGTGCAGAACGGAGCCTTCTACCGGCTGCTCTACCGCTTCAACGGCGGCCCCGAATCCCCGCTCATCGTGCCGGCCTGGCCGACTTTCCGCCCGCTGGCGAACACGCCCGTCTGGGTCAGCGGCGACGCCAATGGCTGGCACGCCGTGCTGCCGGATCCGGCAAACTGGCTGGTGCCGTACCTGCTCCTCGCCTGGCCGACCCGCGGGTTCCAGGATGGCAGCTATTCCGTCCGACTCGAGATCGCGAATGCCGCCAAGGCCCATCTCAGCTATTCGCAGCCGGTCCGCTTCGAGATCGACAACTCGACGCCGACTGCCGCGTTCCTGGGTCTCGCCTGGCGCGTGGCGCAGAACAACACGCTGCCCTGCACCGATCCCTCGTGGACGCCGCTGCCGCTGCATTGCCCGGTGGTGCGCCGCAACGTCGGCGACGCCATCGAGTTTTGCGTCACCTGGCAGGCATCCGCCTCCCATCTGCGCGAAGCCGCGCTCTACGGCTACGGTTGCGGCGCAGCGTCCGCGGTGCTGACCAAGACGACGTCGGACGACTCAGTCGGCCATTGGCATACCGGTCCGGCGGACAATAACGTCACGCGATCGGCGATCTTCCGGCTGAACTACGCGCCGGACAATCAGGGCGCCTACGGCTTCGGCGTCAACGCCTACAGCCGCTGCTTCGACCCGGGCGACACGACGGGCTACGTGGCCGACTGGCTGTACGACATCGCCTGGTATGGCGGGACGATGGCCGCCCTGTCGGTCGCCGTGGTCAACGCCTGACGAGGGTAGGGATCGCACCGGCGCGGCTGCCTCGCGGCGGCGCGATCCCGTCCCGGGAGAATTCCATGTGCTGCGGACAACGCCGCAATCAGCTGCGCGCAGTCGCCGCGCTGCACCGAAGCCTGCTGCCGCTGGAGCCGTCGGCATCGCATTCGAGCCATGTCGTCGTCTGGTTCGAGTACTTCGGACGAACCGGCATGACGGTCAGGGGTTCCGCCAGCGGCAAGGACTATCGGTTCGAGCGGCCGGGCTTCCGCGTCGCCGTCGACTCCCGCGACGCCCCTGCTTTCGCCGGCATCCCGAATCTCAGGCAGGTCGCGAGGGGCTGACGGCCACCAAGCATGGACGACTTCTACTGGCTTGTCCTCGGGATACTGGCGGCATGGCGGCTGACTCACCTGCTGAATGCGGAGGACGGCCCCTGGGACATCTTCCTGCGCTTGCGCCGACGCTGCGAAGGGAGCTTCCTCGCCACCCTGCTCGACTGCTTCAACTGCCTCAGTTTATGGACGAGCGCCCCGATCGCGTGGATGGCCGCCACCGGCTGGATGCAGGGCATCCTCCTGTGGCTGGCCATCTCCGGCGGCGCCATGCTACTGGAGCGGATCACCGCCGAGCCGCCGGCCGCGGCTCAGGCCTATTACGTCGAGGACCGCGATCCGGCGTCGGGTGACTGAGCGCCGATGCGCCTAGAGCCGCTGCTCGACCCAGCCGCGCACGGAGGCAAGCGCCGCGTCGAGATGCTCGGGCTGCGTGCCCCCGGCCTGCGCCATGTCGGGCCGGCCACCGCCCTTGCCGCCGACCTGCTGGGCGACGGCGTTCACCAGTTCGCCGGCCTTGACCTTCGCGGTCAGGTCCGAGGTCACGCCGGCGATCAGCGTCACCTTACCGTCGGCCGCGGCGCCGAGCACGATGGCCGCGGTCTTGAGCTTGTCCTTGAGCTTGTCGAGGGTCTCGCGCAGTGCCTTGGCATCCGCGCCTTCGAGCTTCGCCGCGACGACCTTGATGCCCTTGACGTCGATCGCGTTCGAGACGAGGTCGTCGCCCTGGTTGGCGGCGAACTTCGCCATCAGTTGAGCCTTCTCGCGGCGCTCCTGGCGCAACTGCTCCTGCAGCGCACGCACCTTCTGCACCATGAGATCACCCGAGGCAGAGCTGAAGCCCAGTTCGTAGGCGACGGAATCCAGTTCGATCTGCAGCGCCTGCACGTAACTGACGGCGTTGTCGCCGGTGATTGCTTCGACACGGCGCACGCCGGCCGCAACACCGGATTCGGCAACGATCTTGAAGAAGCCGATGTCGCCGGTGCGAGCGACGTGGGTGCCGCCGCAGAATTCCTTGGAACTGCCGATGGAGAGCACACGCACCTCGTCGCCGTACTTCTCGCCGAACAGCATCATGGCGCCCGACTTCTGCGCTTCAGCAATCGGCATCACCTTCGCTTCGGTCGCGGCGTTGGCGATGATCTCGTCGTTGACGATCTTCTCGACGCGGCGAATCTCGTCGTCGCTCATCGGCTGGTTGTGCGCGAAGTCGAAGCGCGTCTTGTCGGGGTCGACCAGCGAGCCTTTCTGCTGCACGTGCGGGCCCAGCACTTCGCGCAGTGCCTTGTGCATGATGTGCGTGACCGAATGGTTGCGCATGGTGCGTCCGCGCGCCAGGGTGTCGACCTTGGCCGTCACCGCGTCGCCGACCGACAGCGTGCCGGTCTTCAGTATCCCGTGGTGGCCGAACACCGCCGCCTGGATCTTCTGCGTGTCTTCCACCGCGAAGATGCCGGCCGTCGATTGCAGCACGCCCAGGTCGCCGACCTGGCCGCCGGATTCGGCGTAGAACGGCGTGTGGTCGAGCACGACGACGCCGAGGTCGCCCTCTTCGAGTTTCTGCACCGCCGTGCCGTCCTTGTAGAGCGCAAGGACCTTGCCCTTCTCTTCGAGCTTCTCGTAGCCGTGGAAGGTGGTGGCCGCGCCGCTGTATTCGAGCGCCGTGGCCATCTTGAACTTGCCTGCCGCGCGCGCCTGCTCTTTCTGCCGGGCCATCGCCTTGTCGAAGGCGACGGCATCGACGGTCACGCCGCGCTCGCGGCAGACGTCGGCGGTGAGGTCGAGCGGGAAGCCGTAGGTGTCGTGAAGCTTGAAGGCGGTCTCGCCGTTGAACACCTTGGCCCCGCTCTTCTCCATCTCAGCGAGTTCGTCGTCGAGGATCGCCATGCCGTGCTCGATGGTGGCGAAGAAGCGCTCCTCCTCGAGCTTCAGCATGTCCATGATCTTCGCCTGGCCGCTCTTCAG